>JAYWAO010000152.1:0-2165 GCA_043782365.1 Deltaproteobacteria bacterium | reverse complement strand
ACGGCTTGGGGCAGAAAGTCGACACGCCGACGTTGATGGCCGCGCGCGGCTGCCACTTCTTGCCCCGCCGGAGCGCCTCGGCGCAGAGGCGGACGATGGCGCGGACGTCCTCGTCCTGCTCGGTGGGCAGCCCGATCATGAAGTAGAACTTCACCAGCTCCCAGCCCGCCTGGAAGACGGTGTCGACGGCGTGGAGCAGGTCCTTTTCGGAGTTGCCCTTGTTGATCACCTTGCGCATCCGCTCGGTGGCCGCCTCGGGGGCCATGGTGAAGCCGCTCTTGCGCACGCGGCCGATCTGCTCGGCGAGGCGAGGCGTCATCGTCTCGGTGCGCAGGCTGGGCAGCGAGATGCTGACGTTCTCGGCGCCGAACTCCTCGAAGAAGTCCTCCAGCACTCCGTTGATGCAAGAGTAGTCGCCGGCCGAGAGCGAGAGGAACCCCACCTCCTCGTAGCCCGTCACCTCGAGGCCCCGGCGGGCGATCTCGCGCACCTGGTTGGGGTCGCGCTGGCGGGTGGGCCGGGTGATCATCCCCACCTGGCAGAAGCGGCAGCCGCGCGTGCAGCCGCGCTGGATCTCCAGCGGGAGCCGGTCGTGGACGGCCTGCATGAACGGCACGATCGGCCTGTCGGCCTGGGGCACCAGGTTCAGGTCGGGGATGACCCGGCGGACGATCTTCTCGTACCCGGGCTTCCTGGGGACGTAGCGCTCGATCGTCTTGTCGATTCGATAACGAACCTCGAACAGCGACGGCACGTAGACGCCCGGGATCTCCGCCAGCAGCCAGTGCAGGTCCTGCCGCGAGCCGCGGGAGCCCTTCCAGGAGAGCACCACGTCGCTGATCTCGTGGATGACCTCCTCGCCCTCGCCCACCACGAAGGCGTCGAAGAAGTCGGCGACGGGCTCCGGGTTGTAGGCGCAGGGGCCGCCGCCCAAGATGAGCGGGTCGTCGCGGCGGCGATCCTTGGTGTGGAGGGGGATTCCGCCGAGGTCGAGCATGGCGAGCACGGTCGTGTAGCAGAGCTCGAACTGCAGGGTGAAGCCGACCACGTCGAACGCCGAGAGCGGCGCGCGGCTCTCGATGGAGAAGAGCGGCAGGCGCTCGCGGCGCAGCGCTGCCTCCAGGTCGGTCCACGGCATGAAGAGCCGCTCGCAGGCCACGCCGGGCCGCTCGTTGAGCGCGTGGTAGAGGAGCCGGAACCCCACGTTGCTCATCCCGACTTCGTAGGTGTCGGGGAAGGCCATCGCCCACTTGAGCTCGGCTTTGGCGAGGTCGGTGCGGACGGCGTTCAGCTCACCGCCCGAGTAGCGCGACGGCTTCTGCGACTGGAGGATGAGGCGGTCGAGCGGGCTTTTTGCGCCCGCGCCCACCAGCGGCAACGAGAAGGACATCCGGCCTGTCTAGCAGGGGGCGGCTGAAACTCCCAGCCGCCGATCTCCCCTGCCCGAGCGCCTCAATCCCGCAGGCCGCTACTCCGCGATGTCCTGGCCGTCCGCGGCGCCGTCGCCGACACCTGACTTCGACGCCGTGTCCGCGCCATCAGAGGCCAGCTTGGAGACACCTACGCCGACGCCGACCGCTGCCGTAGCGCCTGCCGCGATGCCGCCGATCGCAGCGACCGAGATGCCGCCGCCGCCGTCCGGAGAGCCGCTCGTGCCGCCGACGCCCGTGGCCGTGCCGCCGGTGCCGCTGCCAGAGACGCCGCCGCCGGGTCCAGTGCCGCCGCCGCTGGTTCCGCCGCCGCCGCTGGTGCCGCCGCCGCTGCTGGTGCCGCCGCCGGAGTCGCTACCACCGGTGCCGCCGCCAGAGCCACCGGAGCCGTCGCTACCGCCGTCGCCGCCGCCGTGGCCGCTGCCGGTGCCGCCGCCGGAGCCGCTGCCGGAGCCGCTGCCGGAGCCCTCGCCGGAGCCGCTGCCAGAGCCTTCGCCGCTGCCAGAGCCTTCGCCGCTGCCAGAGCCTTCGCCGCTGCCAGAGCCGGAGCCGCTGCCCTCGCCGGAGCCGCTGCCAGAGCCTTCGCCGGAGCCCTCGCCGGAGCCGCTGCCAGAGCCTTCGCCGCTGCCAGAGCCGGAGCCGTCGCCGCTCCCCGCGCCAGAGCCGTCGCCGCTCCCCGCGCCGGAGCCGTCGCCGCTCCCCGCGCCAGAGCCGTCGCCGCTCCCCGCGCCGGAG
>JAYWAO010000151.1:0-16621 GCA_043782365.1 Deltaproteobacteria bacterium | reverse complement strand
CCTCGAGGCTCACCTCTCAGTCCCGCGAGTGGGCGGCCAGCAGCACCTCACTCGTGCAAACCTCGAATGGAGCCATCGACCAACCAAGGCCTGAAGCTACACCGGGTCTTGGTGCTTGAGCAGCTCATGCGCCGCCAGCAGCGTCTTCTCCGTCGTCTCCCAGTCGATGCACGCATCGGTCACCGACACCCCGTACTGCAGCTTGCCGAGATCCGCCGGGATCGCCTGCTGTCCCGCGTGCAGGTTGCTCTCCAGCATCAGCCCGACGATGGACGTGTTCCCCTCGGCGATCTGGTGCACGCAGTCGGCGAAGACCAGCGGCTGCAAAGTGTAATCCTTGTTGCTGTTGGCGTGGCTGCAGTCCACCACCAGATTCGCCGGCAGCCCGGCCTTGCCGAGCGCGTTCTCGGCGAGGCGCACCGAGACGGTGTCGTAGTTGGGCCTTCCTCCCCCGCCGCGCAGCACCAGGTGGCCGTGCCGGTTGCCGCTGGTGCGGACGATGCACGCGCGCCCCTCGGGGCTGATGCCGAGGAAGCTGTGCGGTCGCGACGCCGCCCGCATCGCGTTTACCGCGACCTCCAGCCCGCCGTCGGTGCCGTTCTTGAAGCCCACCGGCGCCGAGAGGCCGCTCGCCATCTCGCGGTGGGTCTGGGATTCAGTCGTGCGCGCGCCGATCGCGTACCAGGTGATCAGGTCGGCGAGGTACTGCGGCGTCTGCGGGTCGAGCGCCTCCGAGCCGGTCGGCAGGCCCAGCTCCGCGAACGAGAGCAACAGGTCGCGCGCGCGCTGGATCCCCTCGTCGATGCGGAACGAGTCGTCGAGGTACGGGTCGTTGACGAACCCCTTCCAGCCCGTCTGCGTGCGCGGCTTCTCGAAGTAGACGCGCATCACCACGAACATCGTCTCCTCGACCTCGCGCGCGAGCACGAGCAGCTTCTTCGCGTAGACCAGCGCGGCGTCGGGGTCGTGGATCGAGCACGGCCCGACCACCACGAACCGGCGCGGGTCCTTGCGGTCGAGGATCTCGCGCAGCACGGTGCGGCCGCGCAGCACGGTGGCGGCGGCCGTCTCGGTGAGCGGGTAGCGCTCCTTCACCTCGGCGGGCGTGGGCATCTCCTCGAAGCCCAGCACGTTGACGTTGTCGACCAGCTTGGTCTGGGTGCTGTCGGAGGCTAGGGCAGGCGGGCTGCTGCGGGGTTCCATTGGGTTACCGAATCCTTGAAGTACTTGCCGAAGCCAACTACTTGCCGCCCTGCGCCTGCCCGACCTTCACCAGCTCCGCGTAGAACCGGATGGCGCTGCGGGCGGCGGCGTGGAAGTCGCCCAGGTGGAGGCTCTCGTTCTCGCCGTGCGCGTTGGAGTAGGGGTCCTCGACGCCGATCATCAACGCCGGCACCCCGCCCAGCTCGCGGGCGAACGGCTCGACGAACGGGATCGACCCGCCGCAGCCGATCTCGACGGGCTCCTTGCCGTACCCATCGCGCAGCGCGGTCATCGCCGCCTTGAACGCGGGCGCCTTGGTGTCGGTGCTCCACGAGCCCGTCGCGCCCTCGCTCTTCACCTCGACCTGCACGCCGAACGGCGGGTCCTTCTTGAGGGCGGCGATCAAGGACTCCTCCACCCGCTTCGGGTCCATGTCCGCGACGACCCGGATGCCGAGCCGCGCCCAGGCGGTGTCGTTCAAGATGTTGCGCGCGTCCTTCTTGCTGGAGGCCTGGATGGCGTTGATCGCCAGCGACGGCATCCGCCAGTTCATCGCGTACGGGTGCTGGCCGCCGAGCAGCCGCGTGCCCTCGAGCATGCCGGCCTGCGAGCGGAAGAGCGCGTCGGTGACGGGCAGCGAGTCGAGCCCGCGCGCCTCCTCGGGGGTGAGCCGCCGCACCTGATCGTAGAGGCCTGGCAGGTTGATGCGGCCCTCGTCGTCGGTGAGGCGGGCGAGGATCTTCGCCAGCGCCATCGCCGCGTCGGGCACCGGGCCGCCCCACATGCCGCTGTGGATGGGGCCCTTGAGCGCCTTCACCTCGACTTGCACCGTGACGAGCCCGCGCAGCGCGGTGGTGATGCTCGGCAGGCCGGTGTCGAAGTTGGTGGTGTCGGTGAGGACGATCGCGTCGGCCTGGAGCATCGCCTTGTGCTTGGCGAGGAAGGCGCCGAGCGAGCCCGAGCCCGCCTCCTCCTCGCCCTCGATGACCAGCTTCACGTTCACGGGCAGCGCGCCGGCGGTCTTCAGCCACGAGTCGATGGCGGCGACGTGCACCAGGATGCCGGCCTTGTCGTCGGCGCAGCCGCGGCCGAAGAGGCGGCCGTCGCGCTCGGTGGGCTCGAAGGGAGGCGAGAGCCAGCGGCTTTCGTCTCCAGCGGGCTGGACGTCGTGGTGGGCGTAGAGCAGCAGGGTGGGCCGGCCCGGCGCGCGGAGCCACTCACCGTAGGCGTACGGGTGGGCGCCGGGCATCTCCAGCAACTGCACGTTGTCGAGCCCATGCGCGCGCAGGAGCGAGCAGACCGCCTCGCCGCTCTTGCGCACCAGCTGCGGGTCGAATCCCTCGAAGGAGACGCTGGGGATGCGCGCCAGCTCCTTGAGCGAGTCGAGGTACGCGCCTTGGTGGGCCGCGTGGTGGGCGAGGGCCCGCGCGACAGAGGCGTCGTCGACTGAGGCGGATGCGGCGGCCGCGGGTGCGTGCGCTGGGTTCGTCATGGGGCGCGGAAGGTAGCAGCAGCAGGGTCCGGAGGACAGCGCCCCGTCCGCGGCGCTGCGACCACTGGCCGCACGCGCGCAGGCGTCAGCCGAGGAAGGCGCCCAGCCGCGCCGACAGCTCCGCCTCGCGCTCGAGCGGAAACACGTGCCCCGCGCCCTCGAAGACGTGCAGCTGGGCGCCGGGGATCTGCTTCGCCAGCTCGTACGAGTTCTCCGGCCGTACCAGCCGATCGCGGTCGCCGGTGAGCACCAGCGTCGGCGCGCGGATGCGCCCGAGCGCCGCCCGCGTCGAGTGCAGCGCGATCGCACCCAGCTGCAGCACGGCCCGCTTTGCGCGGCCCTTGTCGGCGGCCAGCCTCCACCGCTTGAACGCCTCCGTCCCCTCGGGCGTGTCGATGAACCCCGGGCCCACCAAGAGCGCCGCCGTCTGCTGCAGCGTGGCCTTGCGCGCGAGCACGCGGACCAGGTCGAGCAAGATCCCCGGCCCCGGGTGGTGCTGCCGCGCCCACTCGGGGACGGTGCAGCCGAGCGCGAGCTTGCGCAGCCGCTCCGGGTGCCGCAGCGCGAGGTGCTGCGCGATCATGCCGCCCATCGAGACGCCCAGCACGTCGGCCTTGACGATGCCCGCCGCGTCGAGCACGGCGAGCGCGTCGTCGGCGAGCGCGGCCATGGTGTAGGGCGCGCGCGGCACGTCGCTCTCGCCGCAGCCGCGGTTGTCGAAGGTGATCACGAAGCGATTCGTCGAGAGCCGCTCCGGCAGCGTCAGCCACGCCTCGGCAGAGAGGCCCAGGCCCATGATCAGGAGGATCGGCGGCGCGCTAGGGTTGCCAAATGTTCGATAATGAATCCGGTGACCGCCGCGGAACGCAAAGGCCATCAGCGCGCTCCTCCGACCGACGCAGCGGGCGCGGGCTGCGCGACCGCCGGCGCCGGCTCGCCGTGCATGGGCCTGTCCGCAGCCACGAGCAGCTCGTCGAGCGCCGCCCGCACCGCCGCGGCGAACGCGTCGAGGTCCTTCGCGAGGTCGGCGTCGCCGAGCAGGCCCACCCCGATGCGGCCGTCGTAGGAGAGCAGCGCGATGCCCACGCCCTGCTGCGCCGCCAGCGGAACCTGGGGGTAGCAGGAGTGCATCTTGCGCCCCAGCAGGTAGAGCGGGAACTGCGGCCCCGGCACGTTGGTGACGACGATGTTGAAGAAGCGGGTGACCGCCTGCAGCCGCGCTGCCTGCGCCACCAGCGTGGGCGGCGCGAAGTCTCCCAGCCGCGTCAGCGCCCGCGCGCCGATCACCTGCCCGGACTCCTTGAGCCCCTTCATCGACTCGCGCACCTTGCGCAGCCGCGAGGCCGGGTCGGGATCGCCCACGGGCAGCGGGCAGAACACCGCCGAGACCTGGTTGCCCATCGCGCCGCGCTGCTCCTGCGGCCGCACGCTGACGGGCACCATCGCGCGCAGGTCAGGGCCGAGCGCCTCCCCGCGGCCCGCCAGATAGCGCCGCAGCGCGCCGGCGACCATCGCCAGCACCACGTCGTTCACCGTGCCGCCGAGGCCCGTGCGCACGAGCTTCACCTCGGCGAGCGGGATGTCCACCATCTCGAACTTGCGGTGCGGCGAGATGGCCGCGTTGAGCGAGGTCGGCGGCGCCTGCCCCTGGCCCGCGAAGGAGAGCAGCGGCTTGATGCCCGCGGCCAGCTCGCGCACCAGCCGGAGCGCGTCGTTGTCGCCCACGCCCTCGCCCGAGGCCGCGCCCAGCGCCGCCGCGCGCGCCGACGAGGCCAGCTCGCGCGCGAACTGCAGGGGGCTGGTGATCTGGTCCTTCACCGAGGTGAAGAGCAGGTCGGCGAGCTTCGGGACCGGCCGCGGCGTCCAGTGCGGCGGCGCGGGGGGCGGCTCGAACTGCGGCTCGGTCTCCATCAGGACGCTCGCGAGATCGACGCCGCTGACGCCGTCGAGCAGGCAGTGGTGCGTCTTCGAGATCACCGCGAACCCGCCGCCCTCGAGGCCCTCGACCAGCCAGAGCTCCCAGAGCGGCCGGTCGCGGTCGAGCCGCTGCGAGAGCAGCCGCCCCGCCAGCTTCTTCAGCTCGCTGCGCCCGCCCGGCGCGGGCAGCGCGGTGTGGCGCACGTGGAACTCGAGGTCGAACTGCGCCTCGTCCACCCAGACCGGCCGGCCCTGGCCGAAGGGCACGAACATCAGCCGCTGCCGGTACCGCGGCACGTAGGCGAGCTTCGATTCGATCAGCTGCAGGAAGTCGCGGTAGGGCGGCGCGGCGCCGTCGTAGATCGCCACCGCGCCGACGTGCATGTGAGCGGTGCGGTCTTCTAGGTCGAGGAAGAGGGCGTCGAGGGTGCCGAGGCGTTCGAACCAGGGTTCCATTGGCGAGAGGGTACACCCGGGCCACGCCGCGCGCTCGCCGCCCCGTCCCTGCGCGCGGATCCGCCGCGCCCGAGAGCGGCCGGCGCCAGGGGCTACTCCGGCGAGTGGCGCGTCCGCACCAGGAGCGCCCCGCGCAGCGTCCGCACCAAGAGCGACTCCAGCGCCTCCCGCAGCGCGCCCTCGTCCACCGCGAGGAACGCCGCCTGCTCCACCGTGGGCGCCTTGAACCACGCCTCGGCCGAGAGCGCCTCCAGGCGCTTGCGCGGGCTCTTCGACTGCCCCACGTGCACGGGCCTGCTCGCGCCGTCGTAGAGCACGAACACGCCCGGTGCCTTGGGGCGGTCCTCGGGGTCGTGCGGGTTGAAGTCGGTGAGCACGCCGAAGCCGTCGACGCGGGCCTGGTCCTTGGCGCGCGCGGCGGTCCGGGCGGGGAGCGCGCCGAGCACCTTCTCCAGCCGCCGCCGCGTGCGCTTGCGGGGCCAAGGGGCCTTGCCCTGCTCGATCGAGCCCACCGTCGAAGGGCGCAAACCGGCCTTCTTCGCGAGGGCGTCGAGCGCGAGCCTGGCGCCCGCGCGCTGCTCGCTCACCCAGGCCGCGACCGTGGCGGGGGCCCTCGGCGCGCTCCTGGCGGGCCGCTTCGAGGCCTGCTTGGACGCACGCTTCGGCGCCTTCGCGACATCCTCCAGCGCGGCCTCGAGCAGCGCTGCCTGCGCCTGGTCGGGGGCGCCGCGGCCCGTCTCCCAGCGCGAGACCGCCGAGCGGGACACCGCCGCCTTGCGCGCGAGCGCGCCCTGGCTCCAGCCGTTGGCCTCGCGCCGCTTGATCAGGTGCTTCGGATCGAACGCCATCGGACCCCTCCCTTTTGTGCAAGAGCACGAGTACGGGCGCGGGCACCGGAGATCAAGTGAACCCTGCTTTGGCGGGCATCGAACGCGCGCCTGGTCCATCATCAAATCCTCGACTCCGCCGCTACGAACCGCACCCCGAGGGTTTCATGCAGACCAAAGCCTACGCAGCCCCCGCCGCCTCCGCGCCGCTCGCCCCGTTCACCTTCGAGCGCCGCGCGCCCGGACCGCACGACGTCTTGATCGAGCTCTTCTTCTGCGGCATCTGCCACTCCGACATCCACCAGGTCCGCGACGAGTGGGGCGGCGCGAAGTTTCCCATGGTCCCGGGCCACGAGATGGTCGGCCGCGTGACGGCCGCGGGGGCGAAGGTCACCAAGTTCAAGGTCGGCGACCTCGCCGGCGTGGGCTGCATGGTCGACTCCTGCCGCTCCTGCGACGCCTGCAAGGCTGGCCTCGAGCAGTTCTGCGCCAAGGGCTGCGCGTGGTCGTACAACTCCACCGAGATGGACAAGAAGACGCCCACCCAGGGCGGCTACTCGTCGCACGTGGTCTGCGACGAAGCCTTCACGCTCAAGCTGCAGGAGGGCACCGACCTCGCCGCCGCCGCGCCGCTGCTCTGCGCAGGCATCACCACCTGGTCGCCGCTGAAGCACTGGAAGGCCGGTCCGGGGAAGAAGGTCGGCGTGGTCGGCCTCGGAGGGCTCGGGCACATCGCGGTCAAGCTGGCCGCGTCGCTCGGCGCCGAGGTGACCGTGTTCTCGACCAGCAAGGGCAAGGAGCAGGACGCCCGCCGCCTCGGGGCCACGGGCTTCGCGCTCTCGAGCGAGAAGGGCACCTTCAAGAAGCTGGCGGGCTCCTTCGACCTCATCCTCGACACCATCTCGGCCCCGCACGACTACAACGCCTATCTCAGCACGCTGCGGCTCGACGGCGCGATGGTGCTGCTCGGCGTGCCGCCCGCGCCCACGCCGGTGGCGGCGGGCTCGCTGATCTTCGGCCGGCGCTCGCTCGCGGGCTCGCTGATCGGCGGCATCGCCGAGACGCAGGAGATGCTCGACCACTGCGCCAAGCACGGCATCGTCTCCGACATCGAGCTGATCCCGGCGGCGAAGATCAACGAGGCCTACGAGCGCACGGTGAAGGCCGACGTGAAGTACCGGTTCGTCGTCGACCTGAAGACGCTGTAGGCCGGGACCTCTCGGCGGCGGCGCAAGGGCGCGCGGGCGAAGGTGGTGCGCCACCCGGTGGCCTGCGCTACGCTCCGCGCCCTACCGCGCCGCCAGAGGGCGTCGCAACTCGCTGGAGCCTGCCCGTGCCCGCTCTCCTGCCGGACGTCGACCCCGAAGGCCTGCTCGAGTTCTCGGTCGTCTACACCGACCGCGCGCTCAACCACATGTCGCAGACGTTCCAGCAGGTGATGCGGGACCTCTCGCGCGGGCTCAAGGAGACCTACCACGCGGCGGCGGCCATCGTGGTGCCGGGCAGCGGGACCTTCGGAATGGAGGCGGTCGCGCGGCAGTTCGCCAGCGGCAAGAAGGTCCTCGTCCTCCGCAACGGCTGGTTCAGCTACCGCTGGACGCAGATCTTCGAGATGGGCCGCATCCCTTCCGAGGCCGTGGTGCTCAAGGCCCGGCGCCACGCGCAGGGAGCGCAGGCGCCGTTTGCGCCCGCGCCGATCGAGGAAGTGGTCGCCACCATCCGGGCGATGCGGCCCGAGGTGGTCTTCGCGCCGCACGTCGAGACCTCCTCCGGCATCCTCCTTCCCGACGGCTACCTGCGCGACGTCGGCGAGGCGGTGCGCGAGGCAGGCGGTCTCTTCGTGCTCGACTGCATCGCCTCGGGCACGCTCTGGGTGGACCTGAACGCCACCTCGGTGGACGTGCTGGTGACCGCGCCGCAGAAGGTCTGGAGCGGCCCGCCGGGCAGCGCGCTGGTCATGCTCGGCGAGCGGGCGCGGGCGAAGATCGAGGGCACCACCAGCACCAGCTTCGCGATGGACCTCAAGAAGTGGCTGCAGATCATGGAGGCCTACGAGAAGGGCGGCCACGCCTACCACGCGACCATGCCCACCGAGAGCCTGCGGGCGCTGCGGCAGGTGATGGCCGAGACCTTCGCGTATGGCCTCGCGAAGGCGAAGGCCGACCAGCAGGAGCTCGGCCGGCGCGTGCGCGCGCTGCTCGGGAGCAAGGGCTTCCCGAGCGTGGCCGCGCCCGGGTTCGAGGCGCCCGGTGTCGTTGTGTGTTACACAATTGACCCGGACATCCAGTCGGGCAAGAAGTTCCTCGGCCTGGGCCTGCAGACCGCGGCGGGCGTGCCGCTGCAATGCGACGAGGGGGCCGACTACCGGAGCTTCCGCATCGGCCTCTTCGGGCTCGACAAGCTCGCGGACCTCGACCGCACCGTGGGCCACCTGGCAGCTGCGCTCGACAAGCTGGGCTGAGGCAGACCTGAGCTGAAGAGCCCAAGTCCGGGCAGCCTCGCGGGCAAGCGCCGGACTCGAGAAGGAGTCCGCCGGCGCGGTCCGTTCCACGGCAGACCTGCGCCGCGCGCCGCTTGCGCTGGGGCCGCATCTGCTGCAAACAACGCGACCTTCCGGAGGGCTCCATGCACCCGATGACCCTGACGCAGAAGATCCTCGCCGCCCACGCCCGCGACCTGCCGCGCCCGTGGGTGCAGGCGGGCGACGTCCTCCAGGTGCAGGTGGACTGGACCATCGCCAGCGAGCTGGCCTGGAACGGCATGGACCGCACCTACGCCGCGCTCGGCCGGCCCAAGCTGCACAACAAGGAGAAGTTCTTCCTCGCGGTCGACCACACCGTGGACCCGACCACGCTGCAGCACGACCCGCGGACCCAGAAGCTGGTGCAGCTCTCGCAGTCGTTCGCCAAGGAGAGCGGCATCAAGCACTTCTACGACTCGAACCAGACCATCTTGCATACCAAGTTCTACCGAGACCTGGTGCGGCCCGGCGACCTCGTCCTCGGCGCCGACTCCCACTCCAGCTCGCACGGCGGGCTGGGCGCGTTCTCCATCGGCCTGGGCGGGGCGGACATCGTGGTGGCGATGGTGCTGGGCGCCTCGTGGCTCGAGGTCCCCGAGGCGATCGCGGTCGAGTTCACCGGAGCGTTGCCGTTTGGCCTCTCCGGCAAGGACGTCATCCTCCGCACGCTGGGCCTGCTCGGGCGCAACACGGTGGCGATGGAGCGCTCGGTCGAGTACCGCGGCGCGGGCGTGAGGCAGCTCTCCACCGACGCGCGGTTCGCCATCGCCAACATGACCGCCGAGTTCGGGGGCTTGAACGGCATCTTCGAGGCCGATGAGGTCACCGCCGCCTGGCTCGCGGGCCGCGCTGACGACGACGACGCGCTCGCGCTCGCGCCGCTGCGCACCTTCCGCGCCGATGAGGGCGCGCCCTATGCCGCGCACTATCCGGTCGATCTCACCGACCTCGAGCCGCAGGTGGCGATGCCGTTCTCGCCCGACAAGGTGGTGGGCGTCACCAAGGCCGCCGGCACCCCGCTGCAGGGCCTCTTCATCGGCGCCTGCACCACCACCGAGGAAGAGCTGGTGATGGGCGCGCTGGTGCTGGAGGCGCAGGAGAAGCTGCAGGGCCGCCAGAGCAGCCGCGCGGGCACCGACAAGCAGCTCGTCGTCCCGGGCGATCTCACCATCCAGGAGAACCTGCGCCGGGCCGGTCTCTGGGCGGTCTACCAGCGCGCGGGCTTCCGCGTCGACCCGCCGGGCTGCTCGATGTGCCTGGGCGTGGCGAGCCGCAAGGCGCTCCCGGGCGAGAAGTGGCTCTCCTCGCAGAACCGCAACTTCGAGAACCGGATGGGCGACGGCTCGCTGGCGCACCTCTCGTCGGCGGCCACGGTAGCGGCGTCGGCGGCGACGATGCAGATCACCGACCCGCGCCCGCTGCTGGCGATGGTTGATCAAGACAAGTATCGGCGCATCCTCGGCGAGCGCAAGCCGCGCCGCGCGCCCGAGGTGCAGCTCGTCCAGCCGGCGCTCCACCTCTCCACCCAGGGCGCCACGCAGCCCGGCCTGCAGGCCGTCACCGCCGTGGAGCTCGACCGCGTGAAGGCCGAGACCGCGGCGGCCAAGGCGCGCGCCGCCGGGCAGGCCGTGGTCGTCCGCTCGCGGGTGCAGCGGTTCGGCGACAACGTCGACACCGACGCGATCATCCCCGGCGCCTTCTGCCACCTCACCAAACTGGAAGACCTCGGCGCCAAGGCCTTCGCCGTCGTGCGGCCCGACTTCCCGGCCAAGGCGGCGGCGGGCGCGCGGATCGTGGTCGCCGGCGAGGGCTGGGGCTCGGGCTCCTCGCGCGAGCAGGCGGTGCTGGCGCTCAAGGGCGCGGGCATCCAGTGCGTGATCGCGAAGAGCTATGCGTTCATCCACAAGCGCAACCTCGTCAACGAAGCGGTGCCGTTCCTGCTGGTGAAGGACCCGGCCTTCTACGAGGCGGCGGCCGAGGGCGTGGAGGTCGAGGTGGACCTCGCCGCGGGCCAGGCGCGCGTGGGCGGCGCGGTCTTCCAGGCGCAGAAGCCGAGCAGGATCATCCGGGCGCTCAACAGCGAGGGCGGGATCGTGCCGGCCATCCAGCGCAACGGCGTCGGGGTATTCGAGAAGCTGGTGCGGTAGGGGCCAACAGGCCCGCCTCGAGCTTGGGCGCGTGCTCGGGCGTGGGGCGGGGCGCCGGCTCCGCGCTGGTGGCACCGGCGCCGAGCAGCGACGCCGCCGCGAGGGCAACGAGCGCCGCGCGGTGAGCCACCCCAGTCCGCTGAGCTACCTCTTGTTCTTCTTCTTCGCCGCCGCCAGCTTCGCCTTCAGCGCGGCTTCCTGCTTCTGGAGTTCGGAGAGCTCTTCCTCGACCTCTTCCTCGGTCTCCTCGTCGCCGTCCTCTTCGGACTCGTCGCTCTCTTCGTCCGATTCCTCCTCGTCGCCCTCTTCGGAGTCGGCCTCGCCCGACTCCTCCTCGGACTCCTCGGCCTCGCCTTCCTCCTCAGTCTCCTCCTCGTCGGATTCGTCCGAGCCGCTCTCCTCCTCCTCCGAATCCTCCGCCGCGAAGAAGGTCTCCTTCTCGCCGTGCGGCTGCGGAGCCTCCCCCACGCCCTGGTTGAAGTCGAGGTCGTGCGCCTTGCGCACCGTCCACAGATCGTGCGCGAACTCCGGATTGGCCAGATATGCGTACGGGATATAGCAGTATCCCTTCTCGCCCCACTTCGGACCCCAGCTGTTGCGGACCACGAAGACCTCGTCCTTGTCGCTGTAGCCGACGCAGAGCATGGCGTGGCCGCCCTGGAGGTCGTGGTCGGGCAGCCTCACCTTCCCGTCGTGCCCGGTCTTGTCGAACGTCTTCGCCAGGGTCAGCCCGAAGACGAACGGATATCCCTCCGCGAGGCAGTGGCGCATGTCGTGGAGGTCGATCTTCACCCGGTGCGCCTCGTCGATGGTGTGGCTCTCGGCCTCGTCGTAGGCGTGGTCGGCGGGCCGGTGGAAGACCTTCTTGATGTCGTAGGGCCAGATCTTCTCGGTGCAGACGCCGTCCTTGTGCAGCGCGCGGATGCCGTCGTCGAGGCAGGCGCCGTGGTCCTCGTGCGACTTCCCCTCGAGGTCGCGCTCGTTCCAGTAGAGGAAGAGACGCGAGACGCGCTCCTCGCGGCCGTGCACGCGCTTCTCCAGGTACTCGACGGCGCCCGCGAGCGCGTTGGCGGTGCAGGAGCCGAGGTCGCCCTGGTCCTCCACCGGCGTCAGGTGCGGGCGCAGGTCGACGAACGCCGGCAGGTCGTCGGGGTGGAAGCCCGATGCGTCGTAGTGGGTGTGCTCGGGGCGGACCGGGTCGCGGTGGCAGGCGCCGACGCGGACCTTGCGGCCGGCCTCGGGGTGGTCGAAGTGGGCGATGGTGGGCATGCCGGGACTCTACCCGGACCCTCGCGCCAAGAGGAGGCGCGGGGGCCCGAAGTCGGATAGAACCTCGCCCGTCACGAAGGCCGCGATGCCCGAGCAGGGGGTCTTCGCGAGCGAGGAGCGCACGTGGAGTGGCGCGGCAAGCGGGCGGTGGTGATCGGTGCGTCTTCGGGGATCGGCGAGGCGCTCGCGCGCAGGCTGGCCGCTGCCGGCGCGAAGGTGGCGCTGGTGGCGCGCCGCGCGGGCGAGCTGGAGCGGATCGCTGGCGAGCTGCGGGCCGGCGGAGCAGAGGTCCATGTCTTCACGCACGACGCGGCCCGCACGGCTGAAGTCCCCGCGCTCTTCGATGGTGCGGTCGCGAAGCTGGGCGGCCTCGACGCGATCCTCTACGCGGCGGGCCTGCTCCACCCCGTCGCCGAGGGCGAGTACGCGCCTGCGCAGGACCTCGAGGTGCTCTCGGTCAACCTGCTCGGCGCGGTGGCGTGGCTCGACCGCGCGGCGGCCCACTTCGAGGCGCAGCGGAGCGGGACCATCCTCGGCATCTCCTCGGTGGCCGGCGAGCGCGGCCGTCGCGGCGCTCCGGCGTACGCGGCGAGCAAGGCGGGCCTGACGACGTTCTTGGAGGCGCTGCGCAACCGCTGCACGCGCTACGGCGTCAACGTGGTCACGGTGAAGCCCGGCTTCGTCGACACGGCGATGACCCACGGCAAGCCCGGCCTCTTCTGGCTCATCTCCGCCGACGAGGCGGCCCGCCGCTGCCTCGCGCTCGCCGCTCGCGGAAGCTCCGCCTCGGGCTACGTCCCGCGCCGCTGGGCGCTGGTGATGCTGATCATCCGCCTCGTGCCCTCGTTCATCTTCCGCCGGCTCAACTTCTGATGACCCCGCTGCGCGACAGCGCGCCCCTGCGGGTGCTCGACGGCTTCGGCGGCTCGGTGCGGGCGGCCTGCCGCACGGCGCAGCCGCGGAGCGCGGACGAGCTGAAGGCCTTGCTGCTGGAGGCGAGCGCAGAGGGGCTGTACGTGACGATGCGCGGCGCGGGCCGCAGCTACGGCGACGCCGCGCTGGGCGCCCGCGGCCTCGTCGTCGACACCGCCTCGCTCGCGCAGATCCTCTCCTTCGACAAGGCCGCGGGCCTCGTCGAGGTGGAGCCCGGCGTCACCATGGAGACGCTCTGGAGAAGAGTGTTACCCGAAGGCTTCTGGCCCGCGGTGGTGCCCGGCACCAGCTTCCCCACGCTGGGCGCCTGCGCGGCGATGAACATCCACGGCAAGAACGCCTTCCGCGCGGGCCCGTTCGGCGACCACGTGCGCGCCTTCGACCTCTTGCTCGCCAGCGGAGAGACGCTGCGCTGCACGCGGGAAGAGCACGCCGACGTCTTCCACGCCGCCATCGGCGGGGCTGGCCTGCTCGGCGTGATGACGAAGCTGACGCTGCAGCTCGAGCCCGTCGAGAGCGGCCGGCTGCGCGTCGAGGCCGCGTGGGCGCCCGACTTCGCCGCGCTCTTTGCCGCCTTCGACGCGCGGCTCGCCTCGGCCGACTACCTGGTGGGCTGGGTCGACGCCTTCGCGACGGGCAGCGCGCTCGGCCGCGGACAGCTCCACGCCGCCTGGCACGCCGGCCACTCCAGCGCGCCCGATCCGCTCGGCCGCGCCACTCTCGCACCCCTGCACCAGCAGCTCCCCGCGCGCATCCTCGGCTTCCCCAAGAGCCAGGTCTGGCGCTGCCTGCGGGTCGTCACCAACCCGCCCGGGATGCGCTTCCTCAACTTCGGCAAGTCGATCGCTTCGCGCCTCACGCACGGCGCGCGGTCGCTCCAGTCACACGCGGCCTTCGCCTTCCTGCTCGACTCGGTGCCAGGCTGGCGGCGCGCCTACCCGCGCGGCCTCTTGCAGCACCAGCTGTTTCTCCCCGAGCCGGCCGCGCGCGCCGTCTTCCCCGAGGTGCTGCGCCGCTGCCAGGCCCGCGGACCTTGGTGCACGCCCTCGCTGGTGGTGCTCAAGCGGCACAAGCCCGACGCGTTCCTCCTCTCTCCCTCGGTGGACGGCTGGTCGCTGGCGCTCGACTTCGCCATCCCGCCGGGCGGCTTCGGCCCGGGCAGCGCGCTCCGAGCCTGCGCGGACGAGCTCACGCAGATGGCGCTGGAGGCGGGCGGGCGCTTCTATCTGGCGAAGGATCAGCTGCTCACGCCAGCCCAGGCGGAGCGCGGCTTCGGGCCCTCTCTCGACGCGTTCTTCGCGCTCAAGCAGCGGCTCGACCCAGGCGGCCTCTTCCAGAGCGACCAGGCCCGGAGGCTCTTTGCGGCGCGACTGTGAGCGAGAATGGCTTGAAGGGCCGGCTCGGAATCGGTAAACGAATTGCACCGGGTGCTGGACTCCGCCGCTCCAGGAGTTCAGCCCTGCGCGGCCTTCGTTTGCGTCTGCGCGGGGGCCTTCGCCTCGAGGAACAGCTGCTGCCACCTCGCCTGCAGCGCCGCGTTGAGCAGGAACGGCTTGCACTGGATCTGGTAGCCGCCGGGCTCGGGCGCGCAGAGGGTCGACCTGGCCCAGAGCCGCACCGGGCTCTTCTCGTCGCCGAAGGCCAGCTCGAGGAGCAAGCCCTCGGGGAGCGGCTCTTTGCCGCTCATCTCCCAGAGGGTCTCGCCCACCGAGCGCAGCGAGTACTTCGCCACCCGCTTCGGGCTGTGCAGCCGGATCGGCAGCGTGCACGCCACCAGCTCCTCGGTGGCTGCCGGCGCGGGCTGCGAGGCCACCTTCGAGGCCACCGGCCTGCCCACGGGCTCGCCCTCGAAGGCGGCGATCACCGACGGGATGTCGGGCAGCGACGCCGCCAGCTTCACCCGCTCGGTGGCCGAGAGCGCGGTGGCCTGCAGGAGCGTCTCCGCGCTGATGCTGGAGTCTTGCCCGAGCAGCGCGACCACCTGATCGGCGGCCTGCACCACCGCGATCATCGCCGCGTGCGGGCTGTCGGCGCTGCCCGCCTCGTGGTGGAGCGAGATGGCGTCGTTGAGCAGCGCCGGCAGCTGCCAGCGGGCGGCGAGCACGAGGCCCAGCTCGAGGTGGAGCCGCTCGATGATCTCCGCCCAGGTAGCCTCGTCGCGCGGCGCCACCGTGGGGTGCGCGGCGATGATCTCCTCCATCCCGGCCAGCCCGAGCAGCCAGCCGAAGTCGTGGAGCAAGCCGCAGAGGAAGGCGTCGTCCGGCGCGAGGCCGCGCTGCTTGGCGATCATCTGACAGATCAGCCCGCTCGCCACCGCGTCCTGCCAGCAGCGGCGCTTCAGCTGCATCAGGGCGCCCGAGGAGCGCGCGGTGGCAGCGAGCCCCGACACCAAGGCGAGCCGCACCACCTCGGTGGCGCCGACGCGGTTGATGGCTGGCTGCAGCGCGGTGATCTCGCCGGCGCCGTAGTAGGCCGAGTTCGAGCAGCGGATCACCTCGGCCGCGAGGGCCGGGTCTCCGGAGACCAGGTTGACCACCTCGCGCAGGCCGTAGTCCTTGCGCCGCACCAGCTCTTGGAGACGCAGCGCGACGGCAGGATAGGGCGGCACCCTCACCGCATCTCTCGCGATCATGCCGACGAGCGCCTGCTCGACGTCGAAGGGAGCTGCGGCGGCGGCCGAGGGAACGCTGGCTGGCTTCACGATGACCTCTGCGCGCGGGTGTTCGGTCTCACGGCTGGCCCCATGGACAGCTGGATCTGCTGACCCAACCAGCTATCGGCCAGGGGGGCGGCGGGCTTGACCCCGCCCGGACCGGACCGCCGCGTCAGGGCGTCCCCTGCCTCGGGAGCACCTCGTCCAAGGCCGACTCCGCGACCGCCCAGCAGGCCGAGCGCTGCTCGCCGGAGGCCCGCTCCGCCCGCACCGCCTGCGCCTCCACCGCCGCGGCCGTGATGCTCTCCTCCGGGAACCCGTACGACCCGGCCGTGCCCGCGAGCTTGTGGGCCGCCGTCCGCGCGGCCTTGCGGGCCGGCCCGTCTGCTGGCGCGGCGCGGGCGAGGCGCACCAGCGCGCGCAGCTCCTCCAGCTTGGCCGGGAGGGCGCCGCCGTACTCGGTCTTGAGCTGCGCCATCATCGACGCCAGCTCCGGCGACAGCGCCGGCGCGCTGGTCCTGCCGAGCAGCTGGTCGAGCCGCACCGCGAGCGCGTCAGGCCCGATCGGCTTGTGGACCAGCTCCAGGTGGAGGAGCCCCGCGAGCTGTTGGCGCAGGTCGCGGTGCTCGCGCAGGCCCGACCAGTGCGCCGAGACGAAGAGCACCGGCCCCTCGCGCAGCGGCTGGGCGAGCGCGCGCAGCCACTCGATCGCGCTCCCGTCGGGGAGCAGGCCGTCTGCGACGATCAGCGCTGGCGGCTCGGCCGACGCCTCGAGAGACGCGGTCGCCTCGGCCAGCGTGGAGGCTTCGCGCACGGTGAAGCCGCGGGCGGCGAGCAGCGGGAGGACGAGCTGCCGGAAGGAGGCGTCGTCTTCGAGGAGCAGCGCGATGCGGACGGTGGTGCCCATGGCTCCCCAGAGTAGCCAACTGTCCGCTGCGCTGCTTGACCCTCTTCCGCCGCCGCTCCACTCTGCGCCGCGTGCGCCCCTCCCGCCGCGTCGCCTCCTTCGGCACCACCGTCTTCTCCGAGTTCTCCGCCCTCGCCGCGACGTCCGGCGCGGTCAACCTCGGCCAGGGCTTCCCCGACTTCGACGGCCCCGAAGAAGTGAAGGAGGCCGCCGTCCGCGCCATCCGCGGCGGCACGAACCAGTACGCGGTGGGGGCGGGCGCGCCTGCGCTGCGGGCCGCGATCGCCGCCCACGCC
>JAYWAO010000150.1:0-39182 GCA_043782365.1 Deltaproteobacteria bacterium | reverse complement strand
GTAGTTCCAATGTCTTCGGCGAGCGGCGCGACGGACCCCCTGCTCACTCGCCGAGGATGAGGGCGAGGATCCGGTCGAGGTCGCCGTAGCCGTCGTAGCGCAGGACCATCTCGCCCCGCCCCGCCCGGTCCTTCAGCTCGACCTTGGTCCCGAGCTTGCGCTGCAGCCTCTCCACGACCGCGCGGGTGGCCGCCGTCGCCTCTGCCTTGGCGCCCGTCTTCTCGCCCTGCTTGCTCTTGAGCCGCTGCACCAGCTGCTCGACGGCCCGCACCGAGAGCCCCTCCTCGATGACCTTCTGCGCTGCCTTCTCCAGATCGCCCGGATCGGCGAGCCCCAGCAGCGCCCGGGCGTGTCCCATCGAGAGCGCGCCGTTGACGATCGCCTGCTTGATCGCCTCGGGCAGCCGGAGCAGCCGCAGGCTGTTGGCGACAGTGGAGCGGTCCTTGCCCACTCGCTCCGCCAGCTTCTCCTGGGTGAGCCCGTGGTCGTCGACTAGCCGCTGGTAGGCCTCGGCCTCCTCGACCGGGTTGAGGTCCTCGCGCTGGATGTTCTCGATCAGGGCCAGCTCGAACGCCTCGGCCTCGGTGACCTCGCGGACCATCGCGGGCAGCTCGCGCAGGCCCGCCTTCTGGGCCGCCCGCCAACGCCGCTCGCCGGCGATGAGGATGTAGCCAGTTCCCCCCTGGCCCCGCCGCACCAGCACCGGGAGCAGCACGCCCTTGGCCTTGATCGACTCGGCCAGCTCGACGAGGTGGTCCTCGGCGAAGTGCCGCCGCGGCTGCTTGCGGTCGGGCCCGATCTCCTCGATGCCCAGCATGAGGATGCCGCGCCGCTCCGCCGGCGAGCCGCCCGGGATCAGCGCGCCGAGGCCGCGCCCGAGGGCGGGCCGCTTGACCGACTTGGGGTCCATTTACTTCCGGCCTTTCTTCTCGCCGGGCTTGTCGCCGGCCTTGTCAGCAGCTTTGTCGCCGCCCTTGTCCTTGGGCGGCAGACCGGCCGCCAGGACCCCCTCCGCCTGGTGCTTGGCCAGCATCTCGGCCGAGAGCTGCAGGTAGGCCTGCGCCCCCTTCGACTCGATGTCGTAGAGCAGCGCCGGCCGCCCGTGGCTGGGGGCCTCCGAGAGGCGGACGTTGCGCGGGATCTGCGTCTGGTAGACCTTGCCGGGCAGGTTGGTCTGGACGTCCTTGGCGACCTGCCGTGACAGGTTGTTGCGCGCGTCCACCATGGTGAGCACCACGCCGTCGAGCTCGAGCTCACGGTTGAGCGAGTTCTGCACCAGGTCGATGGTCCGGAGGAGCGCGGTCAGGCCCTCGAGCGCGTAGTACTCGCCCTGCAGCGGGATCAGCACCCGGTCGGCGGCCACCAGCGCGTTGATGGTGAGCAGGCCCAGGGAGGGCGCGCAGTCGATGAGGATGTAGTCGTACTCCCCGCGCAAAGGGGCGAGCGCCGATCGCAGCCGGCTCTCGCGCGCCTCCAAATTCACCAGCTCCAGCTCGGCGCCGACGAGGTCAGTGCCCGAGGGGAGGATCGAGAGCAGCGCCACCTCGGTCGGGTGCAGCGCGGTCCGGGCGTCGTGCTCGCCGAGGAGCGCGTGGTAGACCGATGCCCGCTCGCCGCTGTCGTCCCTGGGGATGCCGAGGCCGCTCGACGCGTTCCCCTGCGGGTCGAGGTCGACCAGCAGCACCCTGCGCTCGGCCACCGCGAGCGAGGCGGCGAGGTTGACGGACGTGGTGGTCTTGCCGACCCCACCCTTCTGGTTCACGACCGCGATCACCAGCGCCATGTCTGAGCCCCGGCCTCTCTCCACGGCGGCCTCGAGAGAGATCGGCCGGGCAACGGGGGAGAGGGGATCGCGAGGTACCACGGCTGGGGGCGTGGATCAAGGTGTGATCACAATGGTGGTCAGGCGATCACAGCCAGGTGCTGCAGAGGCGGGCGGTGGTGCGCCTTCTCCGGGGGCGCGACCTCGTTTCAGGGGTGCGGAGGGCTGTCCGGCCGCGCAGCCCGGTTGCGGTCGGCTTGATGGCACCACCACACGAAGTTCCTCGTCCTGATTCGAGAAGTCCCGGACCCATCGCCAGTCTAGAACCAATGCCGATCAGTGAGCACCGGGGTTGGGGTCGCACTCAGGAGCCCCGGCAAATGCCGGGGCTGCCTCCTTGAGCGACACATCTGGCGAACCGGGACAAGACCCTCGGGTCACCCGTCGAGGAACCCGCGGCCAAGGTCGACTCTGGACGCACCCGACGCACGGCTCGCAGCCCGGAAGGGCGGCTGTCCTTCTAGCCCCGGCATTTGCCGGGGCTCCGGATTCGGGTGCCTCGACCCCGTTATGTGAGCGGCATTGGGGCTACGGCCACCCGACCACCCAGGCCAGCACCGTCCCGGCAGCGATCGCCACCCCATACGGCACATACTCCGGCTTCTCCCCGCCGCGCATCCGCGCCCACGCCAGCGCCGCCGCCGCCTGCACGCCGCCCGCGATGCTCACCCAGAACAGCACCAGCAGCGCCGAGGGCCACCCGGCCGCCGCGCCCACCACGGCCATCAGCTTGGCGTCGCCCTCGCCGATCAGCGGCCGCTTCGGCAGCGACGACAGCAGCAGCGGCACGAAGAGCACCGCCATCCCGATCAGCGACGAATGGAGCTGCTCCCTACCGCCAGCGTGCCCGAGCAGGAGCAGCTCAGCCAGCAGCGCCGGCGCCGTGACCACGTCGAGGATCAGCCGGTGGCGGAGGTCGGTGTAGAGCGAGATGGCGAGGCAGAGCCCGAGCACCACCAGCGACGCGGTGACGGGCCAGGCAGTGCCGGGATCGACGGGCGCAGCTACCGGAACGAGCAGGCCAGCTTCTCGGCGCAGATGAAGTACTCGTCGCCCTCTTGGATCTGCCGCTTGGTGATGCGCCGCTTGTCGTACCAGGTGCCGTTGGACGACCCGAGGTCCTCGATGAAGTAGTCCGAGCCCTCGCGGGTGATGGCGGCGTGCTCGCGGCTCACCTTGCCCGAGTTGATGATCAGGTCTCAGTGCTTGCCGCGGCCGATGAGGAACCGCTCCTTGACCACCCGGTCGAGCTCGCGCCCGTCGGCGGTCAGCACCAGCGTGTGACCCCTCGGCTGGGAGGGGTCGGCCTCGGACGCCGAGATGGGGTCGTCGTCGAGCGGCACCGCGCCGATCTCCGCTGCCGAGACGGGCCGCGAAGGCGTGGTCAGCGGCGGCCGGTGGCCCGCCGAGAGGCTCGGCAGCTCCATGCTGGTGGCCTGGATGTTCGCGTCGTCGCCGAGGAGCGCGTCGTCGACCTCGATCCCCATGCCCACCGCGGGCGTGTTGGGCCCCGGCTTGCCGAGGCTGAGCATGGAGGTGGGGATCTTCTGGCCGAAGAGCGGCGCGTCGCCCGCCGGGTCGTGCTGCAGCTGGTGCGCGAGCTCCTGCATCCGCTCGAGGTTGCGCGCCGGTGGAAGCTTGGGCGCCTCCATCTCCATCATGGTGGCGCCGATGCCGAAGTCCTGCTTGGCCGGGCTCCTGGTCGGCGGCTTGAGCCTGGCCGGCGCTGGCACGGGCGTCAGCGAGACCGCGGTGGGCGGCTGGGCGTCCTCGAGCTGGGCCTGGGGCTGGCTCTGCGCCGCGCTCGCCGGCGGACCCGCCGAGAAGCGCTGGAGGTCGGACGGCACCAGATAGCCGTTGAGGCGCGCGAACGAGAAGAGCGCCTGGCTGATCAGGCCGTCGCGCTCGGAGCCCATGTCGGTGGCCATCTGGTCATAGGCCAGCCAGACGTGGTCGGGGATGAGGAGCGTGCGCGGTGTACGGGAGCGATCGGTCATGGAAGGAGCAACCTCGCGAGCCGGACTCAGGCCCTGCCAGATCGTATCTTGACCCGGGGCACTTGGTAAAGCCTGGGGTTGCACCCGGGGTCGAATACTCCTCGATCCTACCGGTAGGCGATCACGCCGCCGAGCGCCTTCAGGAGGCTGGAGTCGATCTGCAGCACCGAGTTGGCCCCGGTCATGGTGACGAAGAGCAGGCCGTTGCGGATCTTCTCCGACGAGTAGGTCACCATCGGCCCGGCGAACCCGGAGATCGAGCCCGTGTCCGAGACCTGGGTGGGCTGCTGGCCCGAGGCGACCCGGATCTCGAAGTAGCTCCCTGCGGGGATCTTCACGCCCTCGGTGCCCGCGTACGAGATGGTGAAGGCGAGGCCGATGTTGGTGGCCGGCGTCGGCAGCTTCGACAGGTTGGTGGGGTCGAAGGTGTAGTCGAGCGGGTAGTCGAACCGCGGCTCGCCGAAGACCGCGCGCACGTTGGTGGCGGCCCGGCCGCGGTACTCGAGGCCCTGCAGCACCAGCCACGGCGCGTTGCCCGCCGTACGGAACTGCAGCGAGGCGCCCACGGGGCTCGCGAGGCAGTCGAGCGGGGGATCGAACCCGGGGACGCCGCCGTCTTCACCGGAGAGGCCGTCGGCAGAGGGGGCGAGGTCGAGCGAGCTCTTGCCGATGGCGGTGATCGCGTACTCGCGCCTGAAAGGCAGGGTGTTCTCCGTCGCCAACGCGCTGCACACCGCCGCGCCGTCCGCGTGGGAGAAGATGGCGAAGGCGATCACGTCGCCCACCTGCAGCATCCCCGCGTTGACCCAGGGGGTGAGGTCCTGGCCCGGCAGGTCGAACCGCAGCTTGCTCCCCATCGCCTGCACGGGCCGGCTGAGGGTGCCGCCGCGCCGCTCCAGGCCCGGGATGACGCCATGGAAACGGGCGAACCAGTTGGAGCTGCGCGAGACGCCGGCGGTGGTCCAGCCCGCCTGGATGTCGTGGGTGGTGTCGGCGGGCGCGAGGTCGAGCGTGGGCGCGGTCGCCGCGGAGCTCTCGCTGAAGATCAACGTGAGCGACTGCGTCGCGGTGTCGACGTAGGCCGGCGCGCCCGAGGGCCGCGGGCAGGTCGAGTAGTTCGGGTCGCTCGGCGAGAGGTAGGCGTCGCGGGTGTCGGAGATGAAGCGGCTGCGCTCCATGTCGAGGAAGCGCACGTAGCCGTCGCCGGTGGCGGCCGCGGCGACGAGCCCGAGGTTGCCGTCCTGCGCGGCAGAGTACTTGCCGCAAACGGCAGGGCCCACGTTCACCAGCGCGCAGGGCTTGTCGATGGGCCAGCCGGCCGGGCAGTGGTTGGGGTCCGGCGGCTTGAGGAACGAGACCTCCCGCGTGGGGCCCGCGCGCAGCGGCTCCATCCGGGGCACCGTCACGCCTGGGAACGGCGCGCCGAAGCTGCCGTCGGCCAGCACCGGGACCACGCTGCCGTCGGGGAGCTCGCGCGCCTCGTTGAGCTTGTCCACGCCGGTCAGCTCGCTGTAGCTGCCGTTCTGCCAGATCGGATTGAAAGGGGGCAGCGGCATCAGCTTCGCGGTGTCGGTGCGCCAGAGGATGAGGTGGCCGTCGGCCGTGGCGCCGAGGAGGAACGCGCCCGCGGGGAAGGTGCGCCCGTCACTGGCAAACCAGGCGGGAGAGACCGCAATCGAGAAGATGTTCTGCGCGACCTGGTTGACCGGGTGCACGGTGGAGAACCGCCGCAGCACCTTGCAGGCCGGGGGGACGGCGCCCGCCACGGGCGCGGGCATCGCGGCGGGGGTCGAGTCGATCTCCAAGACGCCGTCGCCCTTGCCGCCGGCGACGGGGCTTCCGGTCGCGTCGGAGACGTAGACCTTCTCGCTCGAGCCCGGCACCACCGCGAGGCGCGCGCCGACGAGGTCGAGCGCGCAGCGGCCGGTGACGCTGCCGACGGGGCCCGTGGACAGGGGCTCCACCGTGATGCGGCTGAGCGCGGTGGGGACCAGCGCCGCGCCCGCGTCGGCCGCGCCCGAGAGCGCCTGCGTCAGCACGAAGGCGATGCCCGCGACGCCGGGCTGCGCGGTGCCCGCGTCGGCCGGTGGCTCGCTGCCAGGGCCGGCGTCCGAGAGGACCAGGTACGGGACCGCGGGCTGCACGGCCACCACGTCGATGGGCGGCGCGTCGAGCGCGATGTCGGCAGCCTTCTTGGCCTCGGCGGTCTTCTGGACCGCGTCCACCAGGTTGACGGTGTCGATCAACTTCACCGCCGGCAGCGCCTGCGCCGTGCCCGCATCGGAGGCGAGCGAGGCGACGCCGGCCACCAGCACCGCGCCCGAGATCGCGCCTGCCGCCGTCTTCATCGAGAGCCCGGCGATGTGCACGGGCCGGTTTCCGACCGGGAACGACCCCGGGAAGACGCGGATGGGCCCCGGGAGGAACTGGAAGTCGGAGGCGGGATCGCAGGTGGTGTTGGGCGCGCCGCCGTCGGCGAGCGTAGGTGTATTACAGATCGTGATCGCCTTCAGCTCGTCCGAGCCCGTCGAGGTGACGATCAGCAGATCGCGGTCGCGGGCGGGCGCGATGGCCACGCCGCCGGGCGAGTTGAAGTCGCCCGAGGTGGCCGGGGTGACGGTGGCCGAGCAGCCCGGGGCGACGGCTGCCCAGAGCGCGGCGGCGCCGAGGACGAAGGGCAGGACGAGACGGACGCGGAGCAGGCGGTTCACAGGGGGCAGCTCCCGAGGCGCGCCCGGAGGCGGGCCTGCCAGGGCCTCGCGTAGTCGATGTCGATCAGCGCGATCCGGCAGTCCTGGAAGACCGAGAGCGCCACCTGCGCCTTGGTGCCGTCGGCCGAGTCGGCCAGCTGCACCATCGCGAACGGCGCGCTGCCGAGCCGCTCGACCTGGGCGACCACCTGGCCCGCGGTGGCGTCGTAGATGGCGACGCTGCCGCTCGACTCGGCGCTGACCAGGAGCAGGTCGGGCAGGCTCTGGCCGAGAGAGGCAGGCCGCTTGAGCAGCAGGATCTGCGCGGGCGAGATCGGCATCGGCGTCGCGCGGCGCAGGGCCAAGGGCCGGCGCGGGTCGGAGGGCAGCTCGAACTCGGCGAGCAGGTCGGGAAAGCGGGTCGCCACGTAGAGCGTGCGGTACTGCGCCGGGGTGACGCTGGTGTCGAGGCCCCCGAGCGCCAGCGCCTCGGTGTCGGTGGAGAGCACGTCGCCCTTGATGTCCACCAGGCGGACGCCCGCGTTCGAGCCTTCGTCCACGCCCATGAAGCGCAGGTAGTTGGTGGAGACCGAGCCGCACTTTCCGCTCGACGGCTCGCCGACGCTGCCGCTCGAGTACCGGCTGTAGCAGCCGCCGAGGATGAGCTGCCGGCGGCCTGCGTCGAAGACCACCGGGCCCGCGCCGACGCCGCCCGCGGTGTACGCGTCGGAGGCCGCCGCGACGTAGTAGCTCGCTGGCCCGGTGCTCGCCGCGTCGTAGGGCAGGAGCGCCGCCACCCGCGACGAGGTGAAGAGGATGTTGCTCTCGATCCGGTCCACGCTGGGCGTGAGCTGGTTGACGAACATGACCTCCTGGTCGGGCTGCGCCGCCGGAGTGCCAGGGAGCCGCGCGAAGCCGTTCACCAGCGTGTACGGCCCCTCGATGTTGTAGCTGGCGCGGGTGTTGACGACGCCCGCGCGGCAGTCGCGCGAGCCGTCCGGCTGGTAGAGGCAGGAGAGCTCGCCCGTGGACGGCTTGATGGTGACCCCGTCGAGCGTGCTCGAGTCGCGCGAGCCCGTGTAGGCGCGCAGGCCGCTGCGGTCGAAGAGGAGCGGCCCGCCGTAGCTGCCGATCATCACCGCGCCGCAGTAAGCGCCCGACTTGTCGCCGCCGCAGTAGGGGGTCGAGCTGGCGCTGTGTCCGGCGGGGATCTGCTGGACGAGGGGCTCGAGCGGCTTGGAAGGATCTGCCGGCGGGGCCGCGAAGGCGTCCGCGAGGTACTTCGGGTCGAGGGAGACGAGGGTGCCCGAGTCGAACTCGTGGTTGAAGTTGCCGTTGACCACCAGAAGGTGCCCGGAGGTGGGCTGCACCGCGAGGCCGGTGGGGAAGAAGAGCCGGGTGGGCTTGGGCGCGTCCTGGTCGGGGCCGAAGGGGGGCGGCAGGAGCGCGGGCGGCTCGGCGCAGGCGGTGCAAAGCGCCACGGCGCAGACGGCGGCGAGCAGGCTCGCCGTGAGCAGCGGGCGGGCCGCCACGGACGCGAGCGGCGACGGGCTGCGGAGGGCACTCTGGCGGGGGGCTGCGGACATGGGAGGCGGGCTCGGCTTCGCAAGAGGGCGTTGAAGGGCGCGGAACCTAAGGGAGAGCAGGGTTCAAGTCAACGGTGGAGGCGGGCGGGGATTGGGAAGAGTGTGACGGCCCGGCCACCGCCGTGATTCAGCCGCCGCGGCAGGGGGACGCTTCGCTGTGCGCCTGCGGCGGCAGGTCGGGCTCAGCGGCCTTTGGTCGCAAAGAGGATCGTCGCCGAGGCCAGCTCGAACCGCTGCGCCTCTGGCAGCTTCCGCACGTAGGGCTCTTGCAAGAGCGCCTCGGCGGGCTTCTGGAACGTCCGCAGCGGCAGGTCGAGGAAGCGCTCGCGCTCCCCGGACGGGAGCCCGCGCGCCCAGGCCTGCACGAAGGCGGTGAGGCTCCAGACGGGCCCGGTGGAGTCGGCCACCACCTGGCGATCGATGGTCAGCGTGCGCTCGAAGAGGGAGCGCAGACCCTGGTGGGTCATGTTGAAGTAGTGGTGCGGGTAGCCGTGGAGCGGCTGCAGGAACGGCACGCAGCAGATGAGCTTGCCGCCCGGTTTGAGGACGCGGGCCAGCTCGGAAGCGCACTTGAACGGGTCGCGCACGTGCTCGAGCACGGCCAGCGAGAGGACGCCGTCGAACGAGCCGTCTTTGAAGGGGAGCTCCTCGCCCACCGCCAGCACGTCGGTCGAGTCGTAGTCGACCACTTCCAGGTTGACGACGTTGTCGAAGGCGTGGCTGCGCCGGCCCGCGCCGCAGTCGAGCACGAGGCCGTCGCGGCAGGCGTCGATGAGCCCGAGGGCGTCGGCGTCGTAGTCGTTGGCGGAGACGTTCTCGGTGTCGGCGAGCCCGGTCTCGGCCCGGAGCGCGTCGGTGAGGAAGTCGAGCTTGTCGCCGATCTGGCGGTGCGGAAGCTCGGTGCGCAAGTGGGGCCGCAGCCGCTCCAGCTTGCGGGCGCGGGCCTGGGTCAGGTCGCCCGAGGTGATCATCGGGAAGACGAGAGAGCGCACCTGCCGCTTGAGCGCGCCCAGCCTCGCCCCGCGCGCCTGCGCGATCTCCTTCGCCGCGGCCGCAGAGGTCCGCGCCACTCCCGCCGGACCGTCGCGTATGGCGATGCGCAGCGCGATCCGGGCAGCGGCCTCGGCGGCCCCAAGGTGCTCGATACGGACAGGGCCGAGAGGATGGGCCGCGAGATCCTCGGCGGGCTCCATCGAGAGCGCGCACTCCGCCGCCGGCAGCTTGATGATCGCCCGCAGGCGGCCCTCGAACGGCTCGAGCAGCAGCGTCTGCGCGGCGACCAGCCGCGCGCCCTCTTTGAGGAAGAAGCGGGGCGGCACGCGGGGTGCGCGCGGCCCTGCGACCTCGCACTCGAGCAGACCCCAGAGCGTGGGCGGCGGGCCCGAGCGGAGCGCCAGAGGGACGCGGCCATCGGGCCCGGGGGCCTGCGGGTCGAGGATGCAAGCTGTGGACACGAATCCCCCTTCTTATGTCTGCAGCCGTCCGAATTCGCACAGCGGCGCAAAGAGCCCGTGCACCCGCCGCAGCAGGGCGAGCCGGTTGTCGCGGATGGCCGGGTCCGGGTCCATCACCATCACGTCGTCGAAGAACTTGTCGACGGCAGGGCGCAGCCTGGCCAATTCGCCCCAGGCAGCTTTGTAATCCTCTGTTTCAAATGCGGACTGCGCCTGGCTGGCGGTGAGGGCGTGGTCGAGGGCCTGCTCGGCGGGCAGCTTCGCGTGGGCCGCATCAAAAGGCGCGGTGCCGAGCTTCTTCTCGGCCGCCTGCGCGAGGATGTTGCCGATGCGCTTAAAGGCGCCCGCCGCCGCCGCGAACTGCTCGGGCTGGGAGGTGCGCTCGGCGACCAGCGCGTCGAGGCGCTTCTCGAGGAGCACCACGTCGGTGGCGCCCGTGCCGAGGGCGGCGGCGATGGCGTCGGCCGGCGCGCGATCCTTCCAGAGCACCTCGATGCGGCCGACGAAGAAGCTCCAGAGCTCTTCGACCAGCTCCGGCCCCTGGGCGACCTTGTTGCCCGCGGCGGCCTGCGACCCGTGGACCTCCTGGGCCGTGCGCAGCGCCCGCTTGAGGTCGATGCGGAGGCGGCCGCCAGCGTCCTTCAGGGCAGCGCCCTTGGTCTCCAGCAGGATGCGCAGGATGCCGATGGCTGCGCGCCGCAGCGCGTACGGGTCGGCGGTGCCCGTGGGACGCTTGCCGACGCCGAAGAAGCCGACCAATTGGTCGAGCCGGTCGGCCAGGGCGAGCAGGGTGCCCTCGGGCCGGTTGGGAATGGTCCCCTCGGCCGATTTGGGCCAGTAATGCTGTTCAATGGCCTCCGATACTGCCGGGGGCTGGCCCTCGAGCTTCGAGTAGGTGGCGCCCATGATGCCCTGCAGCTCGGGGAACTCGCCCACCATGCCCGAGGTGAGGTCGGACTTGCAGAGGGAGGCCGCCTCGGAGAGCGAGAGCGAGTCGCACATCGGCTCGCTCGACGCGCCTGCCGAGGCGTCCTCGAGCAGCGCCTCCGCGAGCTTGCCGATGCGCTGCACGCGGCCCTGCTGCGAGCCGAGCCCCTGGAAGAAGGTGATGCGGGCGAGGCGGGCGTCGCGCGAGCGCAGGGTGACCTTGCGGTCCTCGTCGAAGAAGAAGCGCCCGTCGGAGAGGCGGGCGCGCAGGACGCGCTCGTAGCCGCGGCGGGAGACGGCCGGGTCGCTGACCCTGGTGTTGGAGACGGCGACGAAGGCCGGCAGGAGCTGGTGCGAGGTGGAGTCGCGCACGGCGAAGTACTTCTGGTGGCCCTTCATCTCGGAGACGAGGACTTCGGGGGGGAGCTCGAGGAAGTGGGCTTCGAAGCGGCCGATGACGCCCGTGGGCTCTTCGACGAGGCCCGTGACGGTCTCGAGGAGCTCTTCGTCGGGGAGGGGCTCGGCGCCTGGGCCGAACTCGGCGGCCGCGCGCTGCACCTCGGCCCAGATGCGGGCCTTGCGCTCGTCCCAATCGGCCAGGACGTGGTGCTTGCGGAGGGTATCGACATAATCAGCCGCCGAGGGCAGCTTGAACTCGTCTGGAGAGTGGAAGCGGTGCCCGCGGGTGGTGCTGCCCGACTTTACGTCGGCATAGGCCACCGGGAGCTCGGCGCCGTCCAAGGTGGCCGCGAGCCAATGCATCGGCCGGGCGAACGAGGGCGTGAGGTCGCCCCAGCGCATCGCCTTGCGGAAGGGGATGGTCGAGGCCAGCTTGTCGAGCAGCGGCGGCAGCGCCTCGCGCGCGGTCTGCCCGCGGACGTGCTGCTCGACGATGACGCGCTCATTGGCCGCGTCGGGCTTCAAGGCCTCCACCGGGACGCCCAGCTTCTTGGCAAAGCCTTCGGCCGCCTTGGTGGGCTTGCCGTCGGGCCCGAAGGCCGTCTTCACGGGCGGGCCCTGCACCTGCTTTGTGACGTCGGGCGCCTTCTCGGCGATGCCGCGCAGGGTGATCGCGAGCCGGCGCGGGGTGGCGTAGGTGTGGAGGACGGCGCCCTCGGTAAGCAACCGCGCCTCGGTGAGGCCTGCGAGGAGGGTTTCGCGCAGATAATGGAGGGCAGGCTTTTGGAAGCTCGACGGGAGTTCTTCGCTGCCGATCTCGAATACCAGTTCCATTACAGCGCTCCTCCGGCCTGTGCCGGCTTCTTCTCGGCGGCGGCCTTCTTGCTCTCGCGGGCGGCGATGTTGGCCTTCTTGCTCTCTTCGTCAGACTTGCGCTTGTCCTCGGCGTCGAGCGTGGCCTTGGCGTCGATGGCGGCGCGGGCGCGGTCGCGCAGGTTGGGGAAGCCGAGGCGGGCGCGGGAGAGGAGGAAGGCGCGCGCGCACTCGTGGGCGAGCGCGCGGACGCGGAGGATGTAGCCCTGGCGCTCGCTGACGCTGATCGCTCCGCGGGCGTCGAGGAGGTTGAAGGAGTGGGAGCACTTCAAACAATAGTCATACGCGGGGAGCGGCAGATTGACGGCGAGCAGGCGCTTGCACTCGGCTTCATATTGCTCGAAGAGCTTGAAGAGGAGGGCTTGGTCGCTCTGCTGGAAGGAGTAGGTGCTCTGCTCCACCTCGTTCTGGTGGAAGACCTCGCGGTAGGTGAGCTTGGTGCCGTCGGGGGCGGTGGTCCAGATGAGGTCGTAGATGTTGTCGATGCCCTGCAGGTACATGGCGATGCGCTCGAGCCCGTAGGTGAGCTCGGCGGCGACGGGCTTGCATTCGAAGCCGCCCGCTTGTTGGAAGTAGGTGAACTGCGTCACCTCCATGCCGTCGCACCAGACTTCCCAGCCGAGGCCCCAGGCGCCGAGGGTGGGGGACTCCCAGTCGTCCTCGACGAAGCGCAGATCATGATCGGCGGAGGTGATGCCGATGGCGGCGAGGGAGCCGAGGTAGAGGTCCTGGACGTTCTTCGGGGAGGGCTTGAGGATGACCTGGTACTGGTGGTGCTGGAAGAGGCGGTTCGGGTTGTCGCCGAAGCGGCCGTCGGCCGGGCGGCGGGAGGGCTCGACGTAGGCGACGTTCCAGGGCTCCGGGCCGAGGACGCGGAGGAAGGTTTGGGGGTTCATGGTGCCCGCGCCGACTTCGAGGTCGTAGCCCTGGAGGAGGGCGCAGCCGTGGGCGGCCCAGAAGGACTGGAGGCGGAGGAGGAGGGTTTGGAAGTCGGCTGGGGCGGAGGCGTTTGGCATGGTGGGGCTCGGGAGGGGGCGGGCACCTTAGCAGGGGCGCAGCACAGGGGGAAAGAGCTGTTTCGCGGCCAGCCCGAGTGCTGCGGGGGGTGAACTACTCGAGTGCTTGGGAGGCCCGCTGTGTGCCAAGATGACAAGCCACGGCCAAGCGTTGGTACTCCTTCAACGTTGCCGATCCGCAGTCGCCTGTCCTCTGTGCAACGGAACCGGATTGTGCGACGCTGCTAGCAACTGGAATGAAGGATCGTCCACCCCAATGACGCCGAGAGATACCCCCAGGCCGAAGGCCGAGTCGTATTCTATCCAACAATTGGTGGAGCGATCCTCGGCCGGTACACTCCGGGTGCCTGACTGGCAGCGTCTGTATCAATGGCAGTCCAAGGACATGTCCCTGCTGCTCGACAGCGTGACCAAGGGGTATCCGGTTGGCACCCTACTGCTGTGGAAGCGGCCGAAGCCGGCACCTGCCGGGCGGATTGAAATAGGCCCGCATGCATTCGACGCGCCCGAGTCTTCGGATGCGCACTGGGTGATCGATGGACGGCAACGACTTACTACTCTGGCAGGGGTGCTGATTCGCCGTGGGCCGCCAGATCGAGCGCCGGATAGTCGGGACAAGTTCACTTGGGCTTACGATCTCGCGACCTCCAAGTGGATCAACCCGCATGGCGATGAAGCTTGGCGGTCAGAATGGCTTCCTGCAGATCGACTCGTCGACGTCACTGATCTCGTCACTTGGTTGATCTCTCACAAGGACGCATTGACGCCACCGCAGGTCGAGCAGGCCAATGCCATCGGCCGCAATATACGCGAATTTCAGATTCCAGCGATCGTGGTGAGCGCGTCCAGCGACGAAACGTTGCGAGTGATCTTCGATCGCACCAACAGCGCTGGAAAACGCCTCAAGAAGAGCGAGACATTCGACGCACTGCAAGGCGCGATTGCCCCTGAGCAGCCATCAACGATCAGGGCTCTGGCACTGATCCCGCCAGAACTAGGCTTTGGCGTCCTGCCAAATGATTGGCTGCTCCGTCTGGTCGTGCAAATCGGTGGCGGCGATATGACGACGATGTCGCACGCTACACTCGAGAGGAAGGACCTCTCCGCGGCACTGCCTCGCGCCGCCGCCGCTCTTCGTCGGGCCTTGGTTTTTGTTCGCACCAATGTCGGTATCCCCAACGAAGCCCTGCTCCCGTACCGCTTGCCGTTGGTCGTGGTAAGCATGTTTTTCGACAAGCACCCGACGCCGAAAGCCCGAAGTGTCGATCTGCTGTCTCGTTGGGTTTGGCGGGGAGCCGAGACTGGGAAGCACCGCGGCCAGGACATCGGAGAGGTCAGAGCTACCCTGGCTGCTGTCGGTGAGGATGAGGAGCCAACTGTTCAGCGTCTGCTGGCGACGCTTCCTTCTTCGTTTCGACGAGAGGCGCCTCCTTCCGCGTGGCGATCCACGAATCTCCGATCTGCGAGCACGCGGCTGGAACTTCTCGCCCTGGTTTCTCTCGGGCCGCGACACCTCGACACAGGGATGCCGCTCGACGCAGCCGCCTCGATTCAGGTCGAACGGGTAAAGGCTTTGCGGAGGCTGCTCCCTGATCCGCAAGCACCGAACAAGGAGGGGTGGTCCTCGCTTGCCAATCGCATCGTTCATCCCGCCGCGGGCGCCTCGAAACTGCTCAAGGAGTTGGCCGTTGCACCCGCCATCATCGCGTCGTCCCATGCAGTGTCGACCCTCGCGCAGGAGGCCCTGAAAGACGGCGACCGCGACGCGTTCTTGCTGGAAAGAAGTCGCGAGTTGTTGAGCGTTCTCGGAGCGTTCCTCCAAGCGCGATCCCGTTGGTCCGAGAGTACCAGGCCCACCATCGAGCAGCTGCTCCTTCCCGATCTTCCGAGCGTGGGGTAGCGATGTCTGAACCTACGGGGGTTATTCACATCCTCTTGGGAGACGCTCCCGCCGGGGACCTGGTCGTATACCCGGACGACAGAACCGAATTTGCCCTGGATCATCGATATGTCGCCATGTACCCAAGGCCGGTGCTGGGGCAGGTCTTCGAAGACGATTTGCACGCGACACACCGGTCGCGAATGCAGCTATCACCGTTCTTCTCAAACCTGCTTCCTGAGGAGCGCATCAGGGAACTGGTGGCGTCGCAGATCGGCGTCTCTCCGTCGCGGGAGGCGCGTTTGCTGGCGTACCTCGGCGAGGATCTACCCGGCGCAGTGCGAGCGATTCCAGAGGGCGAACTACCAACCGTGTCCTCCGCACAGACCGAGCCGAGGGATCAGGCACATCTGCACCCGATCAAATTCTCACTCGCTGGGGCGCAGCCCAAACTATCCATGCTCCTCGAAGGAGACGGCCTCACATTTCCAGCCACTGGGCGCGGTGGCAACCATCTCGTGAAGATGCCTGGCTCGAAATACAAAGGCGTTCCCGAGAACGAGTTCGTCACGATGTCGTGGGCTGGCGCCTCCGGGGTTGTTGTGCCCTCCTTCTGGCTCGAGCCTGTGTCGAAGCTTCGGAACGTCCCTCCAGAGATGTCTGAGGCCAACGGTAACGCATACGTTGTCGCGAGATTTGATCGGCCTGCTCCTGGGAGGCGCATCCATATCGAGGATTTTGCTCAGGTCCTGGGTTTGTACCCAACCTACGACGGGAAATACAAGAGGGCGAATTATGAGACCCTCGCGGCGATCGTGCTTCGACAACACCCAGCTTCCTTCGACGAGTTCATTCGCCGGTTGGTCTTCGTGGTGCTGAGCGCCAATGCCGACGCTCATGTAAAGAATTGGTCTTTTTGGTATCCCGACGGGGTCAACGCGCAACTGGCTCCTGCATACGATTTGGTGTCCACCGTGGAGTTCATTGGAGAGGACACGCTGGCTTTGAATATCGCAGGTTCCAAGGCATGGGAGGACGTCAAGCTGTCGAGCTTCGAGTCGCTCGCAAAGAGAGTAGGGGCGGACCCGGTGGCCGTCGCGAGGTTGGTAAAGGACTCGACGGCGAGGACTCTTGACGCTTGGTCTCGCTGGAGGCCGAGCGCATCGCTGCTCCTCCAGCAACGCATCGAGGCCCACTGGAAGCGACTGCCCCTCGCGAAAGGAGAGTGACCAATGCCAAGTGTATCCGCCCCGCGCATCCCTCTCGGCCCCGAGATGAGCGACACTCCCCCATGTCCATCGACTACCTCCTCCTCGCCCGCCGCCTCGAGCGCGCCCAGGCGCAGCAGAACGACCGCTTCAACACCGCCTCTGGCGGCACCCTGGCCTTTGTCAGCGACGTCGGCCGGGCCGCCGATTCCGCAAACGACCGGGCAGGGCGCCTGGCGACCCTCGCCGGACAGGCCATCAAAGCGACGCCGGGCACGGACCCCGACCGATTGCTGGCGTGGCTCCAAAAGAAGCGGCCGGTATGGTCTGGCGCACTGTCGGCGAAGCGGTACGCGGAGCTGCGCAGGGGGATGGCCGGAGAGACGCCATGAGGCTCGCAGATCAGGTCGAGGCTGTTCGCACTCGAGAAGACTTCGTCCGATTCGTCGCGGCGCTTCGCGAGCACCTCAATGCCCACGGGGAGGATTGGGAGAACGCCGGCCTCGCTGGCTACCTGGAGGCCCTCGGCGCCTGGACGGGCAGCCTGCACCATGCCTACGCGAACGCGGGACAGGTCCTGCCCGAACAGCCGTCGTGGCAGTTAGTGGCCCGGATGCTCTGGGCCGCCAGTATGTACGAGTGAGCGCACGCGATCTCGCGCGTGCTAGCTTCACCCGGCGTCGCGCAGTCGCCTTGGGGGGATGATGGCAAGCAGCCTGGAAGCGCTAGCGAAGAAGATCAAGGCCAAGAAGGCCTCCGCCGGCATCGTCCAGATCTGGGGAGGCAACCTCTCCCGACCGGGCGACGTGATCTACGAAATCAGCGCGGTCACCACCGTCGATGGCAAGAGCCTCCGCTTGGAGTTGAAGACCGAAGACGGAGCGCCCCCTTTGGTGATCGACCTGGACCAACCGGCCGGCGTGAAGTTCGAGGGCGACGAGGTGAAAGTGGCTGAGGCCATCTCCGTCCGCGTAAACGGGCTTGTCCGGGAGAAGTTGGTCCCGAAGTCGTTGGCGCTCTACCTGGTCTGAGGACACGGTCGCAGCGAGCAGGCTCTTGCAAGGGGGCAAAATGAACGTCGCAAGGATGGCGAATACCATCGTCGGCTTGTTGCTTGTTACCGTCCCGGCTCACTCCAAGGAGTCGAAGCCCAAGGCGGGGTCCGTCGCGCACGCGGGAGTAGTCGATCACCACTTCGGCTGCGTCCTCGAGCCCGCCAGCAAGCAAACCCTGACGCTCAAGAGCTGGGGAGGCGGCGGAATCGGCGACTTGCCCGCGAGCACCAAAGCAAAGTTCAGGGAACTGGGCGTGCTCCGCTCCGAATCGGACCTGACCAAGTTCAAGAAGACCTGTACGAAGTTGCCCGCGAGCCTCAAGTTCTTCGTGAGTGCTCCAGCAGGTGGGAACATGTCGAGCGCTACCCTGGTGGTGGCGCAGGACGATGTGCAGGTGTATCGCGCCTATTCATCCCCGCAACTTCGTTGTGGTGTGGACCGGCCGTCGAACGAGTTCGGCGGCTGGTGGTCCTTGGTCCCCTTGCCGGCCGCGACCGCACGAGAGTCGTATCGAACGAAGATGGCCGTGTGTCATTCCTACAATGACATGACCAAGAAGGTCACCTGCACCCTGAAGAAAGGCTCTGTCATTGCGGTCGGGCCGACGCAATCGATCGACTGCCTCGACAACCAGCTCAAGAAGTCAGCTCCCGGATGCGCGACCGTCATCGCGAAGTGGCCCGGCAAGTATCCGGCGAGCGGCAACCACCAAGTCTACCTGAACCTGTTCAAGCGCGAGGCAGAGAAAGACTCGTTTCTGACCAATTGCCACTCCGAGGATTGGAAGTAGCGAGGAGAGGCCCAGCAGGCCCCAACGGCCGGAACAGGAGGGGAGGGTCATTGACCTCCATTACACGCGACGCGGGCCTCAACGCCTTGCTCGCCTCGGGCGCGCTCTCCGGCGTCACCTCACTCTCCCTCCGCGACGCCGGCCTCGGGCCCGACGGCGCGCGCGCACTCGAGTTCGGTGAGGTGGCTGGATGACCCGCGCGGGGGCGGTGTCCAGGGCGCGCGCCGGGTGGCAGAACGCGGTCACCTTCGCCGAGATGTGCCAGTGGAAGGACCTGGGCAAGAAGTTCCCGCAGTAGCCACCGATCGCCACAGCTCACTCACTGTCCCTCGCCGCCCAGCTCGCGCATCACCTCCGGCGGCACCGCCTTGGCCAATTCGAGCACCACCCTCATCGGCCCATCCCCCTCGGCCTCCTTCACGGTCACCACTCCCAGGTAACACGCTGGCTCATGCGACCGCGGCTGCACGAATAGGTGCAACCTCAGCCCGCGCGCCTCGTGCTCGACGACCTTCTTGCCCTGCTCATTGCCCGTCCCCATCTTGTTCTGGCTCGTCCACGCGAATGCACGCTCATCGACGAATTCATTCTTGTACTGGTAGGCATCGAGGGCATTCGAAGTGTCCAGCTTGGTGATGATGACCCCCTCCGCACCAAACCAGAGCATCCCCGCATTGTGCTTCGCCGGGTCATAGTGAACGCCAAAGTGCCGCACGATCTCCGGCCGCTCATACCGCGCAAACAGGTTCAACTCCGCCGGCGTCCGCAGCACCCCGCCGTGCCGCTGCTGGTGGTCTCCATTCACCGTCAGGAGCAGCCGCCCCTCGACCTCCGCCAGGAGCCGCTCCCCGAGCGCGCCCGCGATCGCCTCCACCAACCGGTCCTCCGAGAGCGCCGACCCCAGCTTCTTGCGCACGGTCTCCCAGGTCTTCGACCCATCCAGCGCCGACTTCTCGCCCCTCCACTGCGGCCAGCGCTCGAAGAACTCGTCGTACCCCACCTCCGGCTCCGCGGGCCGCGCACAGAGCCCCCAGACGAGCGCGTACGGCGAGACCCGCTGCGCCTGCCAGTTCGCCTCCACCGCCCTCAGGAACGGGAAGACCGGGTGGTCCTCCGGGAGCGCCTTGCACCACGCAGGCCCGTCGCCATTGGCCTTTTGCAGCGCAATCCAGCTTTCATAAACCTGCCGGAGCGACCGCGGGTCGGGCACATCGAGCCGATTCCATAGGTCCACGGGCAGCGGACTGCGACCAAGCTCCGCCTTCAGCCGCACATAAGCGTCATTCCACGCCTCGCGCTTGGTGGTGAACCGCTCCACCTTCGCGAGGATCTCCCGCGTCCGCGCCTGCAGCACCACCTCACACGAGCGCGGCGGCTTGATGACGACACCGTCGGCGATCTCGGTGCGCCGCCCGCCGCCCGAGGGCGCGTCCAGCGAGTTCAGCGTCAGCCAGGCCGAGCGGTGGTGGCCGACGAAGTCGAGCACCGTGAGCACTTCAGTGCCCGGAAACAGCCGCAGCCCGCGTCCAAGCTGCTGCAAGAACAGCGTCGCCGACTCAGTGGGCCGCAGGAACAGCACCGCATTGACCGCGGGGATATCGACGCCCTCATTGAGCACGTCGGACACGAAGATCCACTCCAGCGGGTCGTGTGGATTCTCCAATCGCCGGTAGACGGCCTCGCGCTCCTCCACAGGCTGGTCCCCGAGCACGGCCAGCGCCGTCTGCCCGCGGCGCGTGAACGCATCGGCCATGAACCGCGCGTGCTTCTTTCCCGCGCAAAAGCCGATGGTCGCGCGCTTGGGTCCGTCAAATCCGCGCTGCAGCGCATGCTCCAGGATGTGCTCCGCGCGGGCTTCGACCGAGAGCGCGTCCTCCACCTCGTCGAGGCGGCGCCACGGGATCGCGAGGAAGTCGATCGTCTCGTCGGCGATCCCGAAGTAATGGAACGGGAGCAACCAACCCCGGTCGATCGCCTCGGGCAGGCGCACCTCGTAGGCGATGTTCCAGTCGCACCACTCGAGCACGTCGCGCCCGTCCTGCCGATCCGGGGTGGCGGTGATCCCGAGCAAGAACGCCTTCTCCCGGAGCGGCCGGAGCACCTCGTAGCTCCTCGCCTCGACATGGTGGAACTCATCGATCACCAAGTAGTCGAACTTGCGCGCGGCCATCTCCGGGCGGCGCGAGAGGCTGGCCACCGTCGCGAACACAAAGTCGGCCGCAGGGTCGTCATGCCCTCCGCCGACGACGCCATAGGTCCGCTGGTTGCCGAACACGAGCGAAAACGAGCGGCGCGCATGGAGCAGGTGCTCCAGCCGGTGCGAGACGTACAGGAGGGTCTTCGCCCCGCTGCGGAGCGCGTCGAAGGCGGCGAGGTACGTCTTGCCGACACCCGTCGCCGCGATCACCGCGGCCCGGCGCTCGCCCCTCTTGCGGAGGTCGTGCAGGCACGCGAGCGCCTCGCGCTGTGCGCCATTCGGGGTGAGCTCTTGGGTCGACTCGCTGATCCGAATCGGCGGTCCTCGAGCGGTCTCCCGATAGACGTCGCGATAGCGGCGAATGAATCCGTCGTCGAGGACCCGCACATCGGCGCGCTTCCAGAGAACGTCGAATTGGCCCCGGGTCCGGTCGAGCGTGTCCGACTCGACCTTGCGGAGATTCCATTCGAGGTTTGTGGCCAGCCCGCCCTTCGACAGATTGGACGACCCGGCCCAACACTCGCTCCCCGAGCGCCCGCGGAACCACCAGAACTTGGTGTGGAACCCGACTCCACCGGTCTGTACGCGCGTCTCGATCCCCGGCAGCCTCAAGAGTGATTCGAGCGCCTCTGGCTGGGTTACCGATTGGTAAGTCGAGGTGAGCAAGCGGACGCGGCCACCGCGTTCGGCAACTCCCAGGAGCGGATCGATGAGCAGCCCGAGCCCGCTGCAGCGGGTGAAGGACACCGAGATGGCCACCTCATCGGCCCCGTCGAGGCCGGAGCGGACCACGTCGAGCATCCGGGTGTCTTCGGGGAGGTTCAGAACGGAGTCGGCGAGCATTGTCGACGACCCTACCAGGCGTGACGGCGCTCGCGGAAACGGGCAACATTGAGGTGGGCGCGGGCAAGGTACTCCGTGCCACGCGCAAGGAACTCCCCCGCCATCGCCAATCTGGTCCTGCGCCGCGGACACCTACCCAGGTCCCGCGGCCAAATCCTCCGATGCAAGCACCGAGGTTCTCCTCGCTTCCGCCCGAGCGACTCCGAACTCGCCCTCCTCGTGTTCCTAGCGCGCGAGGGTCACCACCAACGTCAACGGCATCTCGCGCCCCTCGTGCTGGCTCTTCAGCAGGAGCCGGCCCCAAGCCTTGTTCCACTGCGCCAACCGCACCGCGTCCTGGTCTTCCGGAAAGCCGGCGTCGTCCAGCGTTCCCTCGAAGGCCGCAGGCCCCGCCGCCGTCCCCATCTCCAAGAGCGCATCCCGGTATTCACGCTCGATCGCCTTCTCCACTCGGTGATAGGCCTTCTCGTCCTCCGGTGCGGCATGGTTCCACAACTCGATGTCCACCCAACCGATGTCCCCATCCGGGTGGTATGCAACCAAGAAGAGACCGTCTTTGACGAATGAGGTGCGATGCTCGGTGCGTTCGCTGCGCACGAAGCCGGCAGCCGCAGCCAAGCCCTCGACATTGGCGTCCTTCCAATTGAAGGGATGCGCTGCCAGCCACTCAACTAGGGCCTTTGTCATTTCATCCCGTCCCCGGGCACGTGCCAGACCCGCAGCTGTCCAGAGGCGGTTGCCTTCGCGAAGTGCTTGCGCAGGAGCTGCTCGAAGTGCCGCTGCGCGGCCAGATTCGAGACCGCGTAGCGAACACCGTGCCCCTTGGAGTGGGAGTCAAGTTCGAGCAGGCGCTTGGCCTGGTCGAGGAGCTTGGGCTCGATCTGATCATGCGAGTACCGAACATGAAGAGGGTTGTACCGGGAGGACCTCCAAGCCGCGTCGTTGCGGCCCGTCCACTTTGCCTCGACGACGTACCCTTCTTTCCGCGCGTCGACGCCCATCTTCTTCTGGCTTGACTCCCAGACCTCCTCGAAGTTCTGCCCAGTGACATGCCGTTGGTACTTGACCCAAGCAAAATCTCCATTGGGCAGCGCCCGTGTTCCGGCTTGAGAAGGTGCCTGTCTTGAATCACCCTTGCCACTCTCGGCGCCGCCGACGCCTGGAGCGAGCAACAAACAGGCAAGCGCGAGGCCGAGCAATCGCGGCAGATGGGCAAACATCAGTCCCCCTTCTGTAATGGCCAACCAGGCGAACTGGGCGATCCTCGGACGTTGGGGGAGATGGGTCAAGGCTTTTTGATGGGCGATTCGCGGACCGCGGGGTGCGCGCCAGTCAATGACCGTGTAGTCGCCCGTCTGCCGTCGAGTCCCCTCGCGAGCACCGCCGATGTTGGCGTATCGGTCCTCGCTCACCCCCCCCAATCGAAGGATGCAAAGCTACCGTCGTGTCGCGTCGCTGACGGGCGCCTTTTTGAAGGACCGGATGACATCAAAGCATCTTCGCGCGGCAGGCGACCCGCGCGCTCGACAGATAGGGCGGAGCAGCGAGCGCCCCCCCTCGGCCCCGAGATGAGCGACACTCCCCCCATGTCCACCGACTACCTCCTCCTCGCCCGCCGCCTCGAACTCGCCCAGGCGCAGCAGAACGACCGCTTCAACACCGCCTCTGGCGGCACCCACCTCCCCATCGGCGGCGGCTTCGCCCACTTCCGCGGCGCCGGCCATCCCCTCAACCAAGCCCTGGGCCTCGTCGAGCCCATCTCCGAGCCCGCGCTCGCCGAGGTGGAGGCCTTCCTCGGCAGCCCCACCGTCCTCGAACTCAGCCCCGCCGCCGACCCGCTGCTCTGGCCGCTGCTCGCCCGCCGCGGATATCGCCTGCACCAATTTCAGCAGCTCTGGGTCCGCACCCTCGGGGACGCCGCAGCGCCGAGCGCTTCCTCAATCCGCATCGCCGACCCCTCCGAAGCCGACACCTACAGCCGCGTAGTATCGGGCGGGTTCCTCGAGCGCGACGATTGGCGCGACTTCGAGCCGCCCTTTGCAATGCCTTTGAACGTGCCCGACGCCTGGGGCTTCCTCGCCTTCATCGAGGGCGAGCCCGCCGGCGGCGGCATGCTCGGCATCGTCAATGGAGTGGCAATGCTCTCCGGCGACGGCGTGCTCCCGCGCTTCCGCGGACGGGGCCTGCAGAAGGCGCTCATCAAGGCGCGCCTCTCCCACGCGCAGGCCCGGGGCTGCGACGTCGCCTGTGCGGGGACGGCCCCATCTACAGCGAGCCAGCGTTCGTACGAGGCGTGCGGCTTCCGGGCCGGCTACCCGAAGGTGGAGATGGCGAGGGACTGAAGTGGCGGCTGTGGATCCTGCCCGGCCAGGAGCCGTCAGCGAGCGCGGCCGGGCCGTACCGCAGCCAGCTTCAACAGGGCACGCGCTGCAATGGCACGGGGCATATGGCTCTGCTCGCCAGAATGGGGGCGCTTCGTTGACCCCTGGATACGCGCCCGCTATTGGTGTTTGCAGTCATCCATGTGAAGTGGAGTCCCTATGCCTCCCCCGAGCGCCGATGAGCCCCCGCTGGCCGTCCCGCGCCCGACTCCTCGCCCTGGCCCTCCTCCTCGCCTCCCCCTCCGCCTCCGCCGGCTTCCCCCCGGCCGCCCTCATTGACACCGACGTCGGCCTCGCCTCCGAGGTCCTCCTCGCTCGCTGGCGGGACACACAGCTTGCCTGGACTCCTCCCGGCCTGGAATGCTTCCGCGCGAATCTCCCCCGGAGGCCACCCGTTGCGCGCCCGGCTCGTCCTGCTGCTCCTCGCCCTCTCGCCCCTCGGCTGCATCCTCGGCGGCCCTCCCTCCGGCCTCGACCGCAGCCGCACCGCGGTCAGCCAGGACAGCCGCGTGCAGTTCATCGTCATCCACTACACCAGCATGGACCTCGCGGGCTCGCTCGAGAAGCTCTCCCGGGGCAACGTCAGCAGCCACTATCTGGTCGGCGACGAGCCCGAGCCGACTCTTTATCAATTGGTAGATGAATCCCGCCGCGCCTGGCACGCGGGCGAGAGCTCCTGGCAGGGCCGCACCGCGCTCAACGCGAGCTCAGTGGGCATCGAGATCGTCAATCCGGGCAATCACAACGACCCCAACGCTCCTTATGCCGACTATCCACCCCTGCAGATCGACCGTGTCGTCGACCTGGTGCGCGACCTCGCCGCGCGCCACGCCGTCCGGCCGCACCGCATCGTCGGCCACGGCGAGATCCAGCCGCAGACCAAGCAGGACCCGGGGCCGCGGTTCCCCTGGCGGCGGCTCGCAGCAGAGGGGCTCATCCCCTGGCCCGACGCGGCGCAGGTGGCCGCGCAGCAGCCGCGGTTTGCAGATCGGCTCCCGGAGGCCGGTTGGTTTCAAGAGAAGCTCGCGGCGCACGGGTTCGCGATCGCAAAGAGCGGCCTCTTCGACGAGCCCACCCGGCGCGTGCTGGCGAACTTCCAGCAGCGATACCACCCGTCCCGCTACGACGGCGTGCCCGACGCATTGACCGCCGCGCTGCTGGAGGTCTGCACCATTCCGGGCGGGCTCCTGCTGCGCGCTGCGGAGGGCATCAAGCCCTATCGGCCGGAGTCGCCGTAGGATGGCCAAGCGATGACCCTCCGCCCGCTCCGCATCGTCCTCACCGCCTTCGCAGCCGAGGCGCTCTCGATCGCGCTCTTGGTGCTGGTGGTGGCGCTCTTCGGGCCGCACGAGCGGGCGCAGGACGCGGCCTTTGCAGAGCGGGTCGGCCAGTGGCTCGGGCCGCTCTCGGGGCTCGTGCTCTGCGCTCTGGGTGGCTACTTCGTCGCGCGCCCGCTGGCCGGGGGGCAGGTGCTCCACGGCGCGCTGCTCGGGCTCGCCGCCGCGGCGATCGACCTGGCCCTCCTGGTGCTCGGCGGAGCGCCCTTCCAGCTGCTCTTCGTGCTCTCGAACCTGGGCCGCGTGCTCGCCGGCTGCGCGGGTGGCTGGATCGCCGCACGGCAACCAGCCGCGGCCCCGCGCAAGAGCGCGGGCTGATCAGGCGCGGCTCGGGTCGATGAGGAACTTCTCGCCCGTCGCCCGCTTCGCATACCGGACGATCACCGCGGGCACGAGCGCCTGCTTCAGCGAGATGGTGTCGCTGTAGTGGCTCGCAAAGGTGGTGGTCAGGTCCGCCAGCACCCGCGCCCGCAGCGCGCCGGCCGCCGGCCCGAGCTTCATCAGGAACGGCGTCAAGAGCCACCCGGCCACGCCCCACGCGAGCCCATAGCTGCGGTCGAGCTCGGTGGGCCGCACGTCGAGCATCCCGTAGATGTAGACCTGCTTGTGCGTGAACGAGCCATACCGGCTGTAGCTGGTGGCGGTGCGGTTGACCGCCGCCTCCATGGCCCCGAGGAGCTGGTTGACCAGCGGGCCGCCGCCGATCGCGTCGAAGGCGATGGTCGCCTTGGTCGCCACCAGCGCTTCAATCAGCTCCTTCTTGAAGCCGTCGGCGGTGCTGTCGAGCACATGGACCGCACCCAGGCCGCGCAGGAGCTTCACCTGCTCGCCGCTGCGCACGATATTGACCAGCGCGATACCATCCTTGATACAGAGCCGGTTGAGCATCTGCCCCAGGTTCGACGCGGCCGCGGTGTGCACCAGCGCCTGGTGCCCCTCGCGCTTCATCGTCTCCACCATGCCCAGCGCGGTGAGCGGGTTGACGAACGCCGACGCGCCCTGCGCCGCAGTCACCCCCTCGGGCAGCGGCACCGCGTCGCTCGCCTTCACCGTGCGGTACTGCGCGTACATCGCGCCGGCGACCATCGCCACGGTCTTGCCGAGCAGCGCCTGGGCATTGGCGCCGGCCTCGACGACCACGCCCGCGCCCTCATTGCCGACGCGCATCGCCTGCCCCAGCCGCGCGGCCATTCCGCCCATCCGCTGCGGGGGAACGTAGGCGGTGGTGACGAGCCCCCCGGCCATCGCCTGCAGCGTGGAGAGATCGGCGGGCCCGAGGAGGAGGCCGAGGTCGGAGGGGTTGATCGGCGTGGCCTGCACCTGCACGACCACCTCATCGGGGCCGGGCGCGGGGACCGCGACTTCGACCAGCGAGAGGACGAGCTCGCCGGCGGTGGTGATGCAGGAGGTGAGGTCGAGGCCAGTTCGCGGAGTGGTCATGCGCGGAGGGTAACACCGAAGATCCGCGCGCGCGCCGCCGGGCGGGCGGCAGGGACGTCGCTGGTGCGGAGCGTGTAATGGAAGAAGCGGCTCATCAATCGCCTATGCCACGGGCCTCGGGGGCGTCTCACCCCCGGGCCACCGGCACACGCCGCTACCTGGCCGGACCTACTTCGTCGCCTCGTGCACTTCCTTCTTCGCCGCGTTCTTCGCCTTCCGCGCTTCGTGCTTCACCTTGCGCGCGGCGCGGTCGACCTGGCGGCCCGCCTTCTCGGCGCCGCTGTCGCTGCCGGTCTTGTCCTTGATGTCGTCCACCGTGTCCTTGGCCTTGTCTTCGGCGTTCTTCACCGCATCGCTCTGGGCGTAGGCGAGGCTGGGGATGGCGAGAGCGATTGCGAGCGTAAGGAGGATCGGCTTGAGGAAGGTCGGCTTCATGGTGGGCTCCGGTTCGTTCACGGCCGGGCTGCGGGCCGTGTCCTGCGACTTGCGGTGAACGGCTTCGTCCGCGAACGGTCCGCGAACATTCTAGCTACCCAGCGCGGTGGCTCCCAGTGGCGGCGAATCCGCGATTTGCGCTGAGAGGTAGTGCACGCGTCGGGCCAAGGAGCGCGAGAGGCTGGGGTGGCACCGGCCGTGCACAGCGCTCGCCCGGCACGCAGCAAGAGCCTCCCATGGCCAAGGAGAGGTGCGAGGCGTCTGGCGGGCCCGTCAGTACCCGCAGTTGCGCAGCGTGTAGTTGTCCACGGTCCAGAGCTGGTCGCTGAAGCAGAGGTTCAGCCCGCTCAGGACGCAGCTGCGGTTGTGCTGGTCCCACACCTGCACGTCGTAGGTGCCGCAGGCCACATAGATGGTGATCTGCTCGCCGGAGTACAGCACGCCCGGCAGCAGGTTCGGCCCCCAGCTCACCTGGCTGACGGGGGCGACGTTGATCTCGTCGAGGACATAGGATGATTGGTTGCGCACGGTGATGGTCCCGCTCGAGTCGGCGGGCTGCGTGCCTCCGCAGGCGAGCGTCGAGGCGGCGAGGATGAGGGCGACGGCGAGCGGGCTGCGCATGGGGTGTGCCTCCTACGCGATGCTCGTGCGAGGTTCGTGCCACCAATGCCCGGACCGATTTGGGGGCAATCGGTCGCGCCGACTAGGAATGGCCCCTGCCGTGCTTACCATTCACTTGTCAAAATCACCTGTCACGGAGGACGCAATGGAAATCAATCGCACCTGGGTCGTGGTCGCCGACGCGAGCGGCGCCGAGCTGTTCACCTACAAGTTTCCCAACGACGCCTGGGAGCCGCTGCACCACATCGCCGCGGACGGCACCGGCGCGCCGATGACGGCGGACTTCGGCGCGAAGGCCTCCGAGCACAAGGGCGCGCTCCACGGGCACGGCTCGGTGACACCGAAGGAGACCGAGGAGCGCCACCTCGCGCACTCGATCGCCCACGCGCTCGAGCACGGGATGGTCGAGCAGGCCTTCAACCACTTGGTGCTGGTGGCGCCGCCGAAGCTGCTCGGCGAGCTCCGCGAGAACCTCAGCCGCGGGCTGCAGGCCATGGTGGTGGCCGAGGTGCACAAGGACTACGCGCACCGGCCGGCCGCCGAGCTCGCGGCGCTGGTGAGGCCGCTCTTGCCGGCCTCGGCGAATCTGGGAACGTAGCGCGCCGAAGCAGGCCGGGCGCTTGTGGTCGCCGGGAGCCTCCGATAGACTAGTCGAAGACTGGTTGATTCGGAGTACCCTTGGCCACCGTGACGGCGTTTGAGGCGAAGACCCGGTTCGGCGAGATGCTCGAGCGCGTCGCCCGCGGCGAAGAGATCGTCATCACCCGGCACGAGAAGCCGGTGGCGCGGCTCGTCGCTGAAGGGGGGCGGGACCACCGGAAGGTCGCGGTCGCGGTCGCTGGACTCAAAGCGCTGCGGGAGCGGATCGCGAAGCGGCCCGGGCGGAGGGCCGTGCTGTCGGACGCCGAGGTGCGGGCGGCGATCGAAGAGGGGCGCCGGTAGTGGCGGGCAAGGGTGCAGCCCTGCGAGGGCGTTGGGTCGTCGACGCCTCGATCGCCGTGGGCTGGGTGCATACCGCGCAAGGCACGCAGCAGACGCGCGCCTTGCTGGAGGCCTTGCTGGACGGCGCAGAGGCGTTCGCGCCGGCGCTGTGGCCCGTGGAGGTCTCCAACGCGCTGCTGTCCCTCGAACGCCGCGGGAAGCTGACGGCATCAGATCGGCAGACAGCGCTCCAGCACCTCGCCGCGCTCCCGATCGAGCTCGACCACGAGATGGCTCGGATCGCATTTGGAGAGGCAGCGGCCCTCGCGACCTCCCAGAAGCTCTCCGTCTACGACGCTCTCTATCTGGAGTTGGCGGTGCGCCTCGACAGTTCGCTCGCCTGCAGGGGCGGTGCGCTGCGGGAGGCCGCGAGGAGGCTCCGGGTTCCTGTTCTCCCCTGACCACGCGCGCACGGGGGTCGAGCCCCTCGGCGTGGCAGCCCTCCTGGCGCGATCGTCACTTGGAGGCCGGCCTGCCTCCCTGTGATGCGCCGCTTCGTCGCCGACTGGCGCGGGGTGCAGGGCGCGCTGCGCGAGCACAGGCCGCCGCCGGGGCCGTTCGCGCGCGCGCACCAAGGGCTGCGCTGCTCCTGGCCCACCACGCCCTCCGACCGCGACCCGGCGTTCGACGGCCTCGCCGTCAACTACCTCAACGCCGTGCGCACCTACGACGCGGCCCCTTCGGCGAGGCGCTTCAACCAGGTGGTCGCCTCCTGCCGCGCCTGCCACGAGCAGACCTGCGGCGGCCCGCTGGTGGTGACCGATTCGCTCAAGGTGGCCGAGGAGCCCGCGCAGCTCGAGTAGGCGGCCGCGCGCCCCTGTTCGCCCTGCGGCGCTTCCGCTACAACCGCCCGATGCACTCGACGCCCCTGCGCGCCGCCCTCCTCTGCACCGCCCTGCTGCTCGTCGCCTCCCGGGCCCAGGCCCGCCCCCAGACCGAGTGGACGGTCGCGATCTACGCCGGCATCGACGAGGAGGAGATCGCGGCGGCGAGCGACCCGGTGATCGCGCGGATGCTCGCCGGCGACCTGCCCGGGTCGGTGCAGCTCCTCCTCGAGAAGGACACCTGGGGCGACACCGGCGTCATCCGCGTCGAGAAGGAGGGCAAGAGGCAGATCAGCCGCGCCGACTTCCCCGAGCACGACTCGTCCGACCCCGCGAAGTTCGGCGCCTTCCTCGAGTGGGTGAAGGCCCGCGCGCACGGCAAGTACACCCTGCTGGTGATGTCGACGCACTCGTGGGGCTGGAAGGGGATCATCCAGGACTTCACCCTGCCCGACGCGCCCGGGAAGAACCGGATGATGCCGCTGCGGGTCTTCGCAGGCCTCTTCGAATCGAGCGGCTGGCACCCCGATGTGATGGTGCTCGACGCCTGCGTGGTGGGCAACGTCGACGCCGTCCACGAGCTGAGCAAGGTCTCGCGCTACCTCCTGGCGTCGCAGCGCGAGACGCCGTTCCAGGGCCTGCCCTACGAGGACCTCTTCGCCGAGCTGGCCACCAAGAAGATGACGCCGCGCCGCCTCACGCGCGAGCTGCCCGAGAGGTACGTGCGCGAGTACGGGCGCGACGGTAACTTCGCCAAGCCCGAGGGCGAGTTCGACGTGGTGACCTTCGTGGGAATGGACATGAGCCGCTGGGACGCGTTCGTCGCGCGCTTTGCCGCCTTCACGCGCGCGCTCGAGCAGGCAGGGCTCAAGGACAAGCTGGCCAGCAAGCCGGACTGGGTCGAGGACGTCACCGACGACGACCACAACGCCGACCTGCTCGAGACGGTGCGCCGCTTGCCCAAGCTGGCGGCGGACCAGCGCGTGGTGCGCGCCTCCCGCGCGCTCGACGCGCTGATCGGCTACCCGGCGTGGGCGGGCAAGCTGGGCAGCGAGACCCTCACCGTCACGCCCAAGAGAGGGCCCCGGTTCACCCTCTGGCTGCAGCGCGATCCGTACGTGCCGGAGGCGAAGGCGAAGGAGCACTTCCTCATCCGCTGGGACGACAACAACCAGGACCTCGACACGCCGGACAAGCTGGAGATCGCCTTCGACGGCGACTGGGTGAAGGTCTCGGGCGAGACGGGGAAGAAGCCGTTCCAGGTGCGGCCGTGGCTCGCGGGCGTGAAGGAAGTGAAGCTGGAGTACCCGGGCGGCAAGGTCCGCACGCAGACCTTCAAGCACCAGCGCGACTACGTCTCGGTTACTGAATTCGGTAAAGAGAGCTTCCTGCTCAGCGAGGCGCACACGCAGGGCGCGCCGTTCGTGCACGGGCTGGGGATCACGCTGCACCCGTTCATGAAGGAGGACGAGGTGAAGAGCGAGGACCGCTTCACGGGCCTGAAGGGGCCGGCGGCGTACCGGGCGCTGCAGTGGAACCAGGTGACGAAGTGGGCGGAGGCGACGCTGGTGGAGGCGTCGCGGCATCCGCCGGTGCCGCCCGCGCCAGTGCCCGCGGTGCCGACGCCTGCTCCGGCTACCGATGGTGGACCTGCACCAACTCCGGCCACGCCTGCGCCGCCGACGGCCCCCCCGGCAGTGCCCGCCAGCGCCGCGACTCCCGTCCCCGCCGCGCCGTAGTGCCCGGGCTACGAAGGCAGCGGGTTCGCGTAGAGCGCATCGACGGAGAGGCGCACGTCGAGCGAGGCCAGCTCGATCTGCTCGCCCTTGCCGAAGAAGCGCAGCTCCCAGAGGCCCTGCGCGTTGAGCCGCTGCACCTCGACGCGTGGCTCTTCCTGGGAGATGAGCACGTACTCGCGGAGCGAGGGCAGCTGCCGGTAGTGGTTGGCCTTGGCGCCGCGGTCGTAGGCCTCGCTGGTCGGTGAGAGCACTTCGAAGATGACTGAGGGATTGGTCGTTGCGTGTGGATCAGCTTTCGACGTCTCCAGCTTGCCGCAGACCACGCTCGCGTCCGGGTACGTGCTGGTGCCCGTTCGCTCGACACGGACCCTACCATCCGACGTGAAGACCACACACGGGCGACCATCGAGGGCATTTCCCAGGGCGCGTATCAGGGCAGAGGAGATCCGGCTGTGCTCCAAGGTGCCGCCCGACATCGCGTAGACAAACCCATTGACATACTCGTGCTTCTCCTCGCTCGTCTCCGCGAACGCGAGGTACTCGGCGAGGGTCATCTTCCGGGCGTCGGGCTGGGCGCTCATGGGGCGCAGTATAGCCGCGCCGATGCGCAGTGACGAGTGAACCCAGGCACTGGCTACTTCCCCAGCTCCACCACCACCCCGTCCGTCGCCGCCACCACCTCGCCGAACACCGCGCGCGCCTCGTCGGCCACCTGCTCCACGGGGGCCGAGGGGCTGAAGTGCGTCAGCAGCAGCTTCCGCGCCCCGGCCCGCAGCGCGATCCGCGCCGCCTCCACGCCGCTCGAGTGTCCGCGGGCCCGCGCCAGCTCCGCGCGGGCGTGCTCATAGGTGGCCTCGTGCACCAGCAGATCGGTGTCCTTGCCGAGCAGCACCGAGCCCGCGCAGGGCACGGTGTCGAGCGTGTACGCCACCGCTGGCCCTGGCTGGGTGGGGCCGACCAGGCCCTCGGGCGTGATCTCCCGGCCGCCTTCGAGCTGCACCGACCTTCCTGCCTTGAGCGCCGCCAGCAGGGGCCCGCGCGGGACTCCCGCCGCATCGGCCTTGGCGACGTCGAGCGCGCCGGGCCGGTCGGGCAGGGCGATTCGATAACCAAACGTCGGCGCGCGGTGATCGAGCGGCGCGGCCTGCAGGAGCCAGTCGGTGTAGCCGTGCTCCCAGGTGAGCGGGCCGCCGTCGCCGTCGAGCTCCACCACGGTGACGGGCATCTCGCCCAGGCCCAGCGCGCCCACCCGGCCCAAGGCCTCCAGCGTGGCGGCGATCCCGCGCGGGCCGGCCACCAGGAGCGGGCGCTCGCGCCCGTCGAGCCCGAGCGAGCCGAGCAGGCCCGGGAGCCCGTTGAAGTGGTCGCCGTGCAGGTGCGTGATCAGCACCGCGTCGAGCCGCGAGAGCGACAGGCCCGCGCGCTGCGCCGCCAACTGGGCGCCTTCGCCGCAGTCACACAGGGTCCAGCTCGCCTCGGCCACCAGCGCCAGCGCCGAGGCCCCGCGCTGCAGGGTGGGCCTGCCCGCCGAGGTGCCGAGCGGGATCGCGCGGAGCCGCACGCGCGCTGCCTACTTCGTCGCTTCGGGGGTGAGCTTGAACGGGAAGGCGATGCGCAGCTTGCCGCCCGCCGCGGGCTTCTCGAACTCCCACTTGCGCACCGCGCCGACCACGCAGGCGACCAATTGCGCGTCGCCGATGCCGTCGGCCGTCGCGCCGATGACGCGGCCGCTCGGTCCGATGTCGAACCGCGCCACCAGCTTGCCCTGCAGCGTGGGCCGCTCCTGGATGCGCTTCTCGTAGCACTCCCGCACGTCGCCGGCGTGCGAGATGATGTACTCGCCGATCATCTTCTTCTCTTCACCCGTGGGCGCGGGCGGCGGCGCCTCGGGAGCGCCGGACGACTCCTCGATCACCATCGAGGCCGCCTTGGGCCTGGCCCCGCCGTCGCCGCCAGCGCCGCCGGGCTTGGCGGGATCGGTCTTCGGGTCGCCAGGCCTGGCGGGCGGCGGGGAGTCTGCGCCGCGGGCTGGAACGGCGAGCGCGCACGCAGCCGCCACCAGCAGCGGGAAGGCGGTGCGCAGCGGGCGCCGCGAGGGTGTCTTGGATTGGTTACTCAAAGGACAGTGCCCTCTCGAAGTCGCTCGGGTTGGTGGACGCCGCCTTGGCGACGTCCAACGTGACCACACCCGACTTGTAGAGCTCCGACAGGTGCTGGTCGAAGCTCTGGGTGCCGTAGACGTCGCGGTTCTTGGACAGATACTCGGCGATCTCGTGCGTCCTGTCCTTGTCGATGATGAACTCCTTGATCGACTCGGTGGACACCATGATCTCCGCCGCCACCGCGCGCCCCTTGCCGGTGGCCTTGGGGAGCAGGCGCTGGCTGATCACGCCCTTGAGGTTCTCGGCGAGCCGGTGGCGCACGCCGTCGTGCGCCTCGGCGGGGAACGCGTCCACCAGACGCGAGATGGTCTTCGCCGCGTCGGTGGTGTGGACGGTGGAGAGCACCAGGTGGCCCGTCTCGGCCGCCTTCAGCGCGATCTCGATGGTCTCGGTGTCGCGCATCTCGCCCACCAGGATGACGTCGGGGTCCTGGCGCAGCGCCGCGCGCAGGGCAGTCGAGAAGCTGACGGTGTCGGGCCCGATCTCGCGCTGGGTGATGCGCGAGAGCTTGTCCTCGTGGAGGAACTCGATCGGGTCCTCGATGGTGAGGATGTGCGCGCGCGTGGTCTCGTTGATCTGCCGCACGATCGCCGCCAGCGTGGAGGACTTCCCCGAGCCAGTCACCCCGGTGAGCAGGATCAGGCCACGCTCGTACTCGGCCATGCTCTTCACCACCGGCGGCAGGCCGAGCGACTCCACGGTGGGCACGTTGAAGGGGATGGCGCGGAGCACCAGCGCGAAGTTGCCCTTCTGCCGGAAGATGTTGCAGCGGAAGCGGCCGACGTCCTCCACCGCGTAGCTGGTGTCCCAGTCGCGCAGGTCGTCGAGGCTCCCCTTCCAGCGGCTCCCCTTGAGGATGAAGTCGGCGACCGCCTTGGTGTCCTCGGGCATCAGCGCCGGGACCTTCACGGGCAGGAGCGCGCCGTTGATGCGCAGGGCGGGCGGCGCGCCGGCCTTGAGGTGGAGGTCGGAGGCGCCGTTCTTCACGGCCGCCGCCAGGAGCTGGTTGAAGGTGCGCTGCTCCACGCTAGCTCCCGGCCTTCTTGCTGAGCTCGCCGATGCGCGCGTTGGCCTTGCGCAGCTTGTCCGAGAGGGCGCGGCAGAAGCAGCGGTAGACCTTGATGGCGAGCCGCTCGTCGCCGTGCAGGAGCTCCTCGAACTTGGGCCGCGGGATCACCAGCACCTCCACGTCACCGAGCGCGGCCACGTCGGCCGAGGCCAGCTGGTCGTCGATCAGCGTCATCTCGCCGAACAGCTCGCCCTTGGCGAGGGTGGCCAGCTCCTTGACGTCGCCGGTGATGGCGTCGCGACGTGAGACCTTCGCCTTGCCTTCCTTGAGGATGTAGAGCGCGCCGCCGAGCGAGTCCTGGTGGATGAGGATCTCGCCGTCCTTGCGCACCTCGACGTGGCTGATCTGGGCGAGCGCCATCGTCTCTTCGAAGCCGAGCTTGGCGAACAGCGGTACGCGCTGCAGCAGGTCGACGCCAGGCACAGCCATCGGCAGATCGAGGCTGATCTCGTCCAAGGTGACGCTCCGAACAGGGGGGAACCGCTCCCAGCAGACGACGTTAGGTGGATCGACGCTAGCGGTCAATTTTCGCGTGTAACGCTTTCGGCCCGGCGGCGTCTGACCCTTCGCCTGGTTCGGGAAGGCAGTCGCAACACGGAGGGTCTTGACGGACCGACCAGATCTACCTCAGAGTTTCAACCCCGCTCCGCCGCTCACAGAGCACACCTGAGCACGGCGCGAACCCCAACCGCAGTTCTCACGGAGAAGCAAATGAACAAGAAGCTCATTTCCGCAGTGCTCGGGTCCCTCATCCTCGCGGCCCCCATGATGGCCCGCGCTGACGAGGAGAAGAAGGAAGAGAAGGCGGCCGAGGGCTCTGGCGAGAAGCCGAAGGCCGAGAAGAAGCACAAGGGCAAGAAGCACGCGAAGGGCTCCGAGGCGATGAAGGGCGGCGAGAAGTCCTGCGGCGCCGACGGCAAGTCCTGCGGCGGCGACAAGAAGTAGTCGCCCATCGTCTGACAACGAGGGGGGCTGCAGCAGCCGCTGCGGCCCCCTTCGTGTTTGAAGGGAAGGAGCCTGCTTGAGCGGCATCGCTGGGATCGGCCTGGGCCTGCGCAAGCCGTTCGCGGCCGCGCTCCTCGAGAGCGGGCGCAAGGTCGATTGGCTGGAGGTCACCCCCGAGAACTGGGTCTTCTTCGGCGGCCGCGCGCGGCGCCTGCTCGACGCCTGCGCCGAGCGGTGGCCCTTGGTGCCCCACTCGGTGAGCCTCGACGTCGGCGGGCTCGGCGGGCTCGACCCGGTCTTCTTGGGCGCCGTCGCCGCGCTGGTGAAGCGCACGGGCGCGCCGTTCTGGAGCGATCACCTCTGCTACTCGAGCCTGCACGGCAGGCCGCTGCACGATCTGTTGCCGCTGCCGTTCACGCAGGAGGCAGTCGAGAACGCGGCCCTGCGCGCGCGGCAGTCGCAAGACCGGGTGGGCGCGCCGCTGGTGCTGGAGAACGCGACGTACTACGCGGTGATGCCCGGCGCGGTGATGGACGAGGCCGCCTTCCTCTGCGCCGCGGTGGAAGAGAGCGGGTGCAAGCTGCTGCTCGACGTCAACAACGTCTACGTGAACGGCCAGAACCACGGCTTCGATCCGTACGCGTTCATCGACCGCCTGCCGCTCGCGCAGGTGGCGCAGCTGCACGTGGCGGGGCACACCCGCCGCGAAGAGCTGATCATCGACACGCACATCGGGCCCGTGGCCGACCCCGTCTGGGACCTCTACCGCTACACGCTGCGCCGCGCGGGCCGCCTGATCCCCACCCTGGTCGAGTGGGACGCGGAGATCCCGGCGCTCGACCTCGTCCTCGACGAGGTGGATCGCGCGCGCGCCCACGCCGCCGCGGCGCTCGCGGACCTGCCGGCGCAGGGCCCGGCGGTGCGGCCGTGACGCTCGCCGCCTTCTTCGAGCAGATCGGGCCATTCCTCGAGGGAAAAGAGTCCTACTCCGTAGCCGCCGCTCGTCTCTACGGCGACCCGCCCGCGCCCGCGCTGGCCCGCGACGCGCGCCGGCTGCGCATCTACGGGCGCTTCTGCAAGCTGCACCGGCACGAGGTGATCGAGCTTGTCTGCACCGAGACCCGCGCGCAGGTGGTGGCGCTGGCGGGGGCGCCGGTCTGGGAGGAGCTGGTCGAAGGCTTCTTCCGCGCCGTGCCGATGCACCACCCGGAGCTGTCGGCCAACGGGGATGGGTGGGTGGAGCACTTGGCCGCGCAGTCGCCGGCGCGCGGGCTGCCGCGGTGGCTGGCGGAGCTCTCCGACCTGGAGCAGGCCGAGTTCCGCACCGGAGTGGCCGCGGATGATCCGGCGGATGCTGTGGGACCGGGGGGCCCGCTGCGCATCGCCTCGACGGTGGATCTGCGGCCGTACCAGCACGACCTGGTGGAGTGGCTCGATCACGACGCCGAGGCTGGCCCCCGCCCGTCGGCGCCCGAAGCGCGCGCGGTGGCGGTGCTCTTCTGGCGGGACGGCGAGCTGGACCGGCGGCGGGAGAACGCTTCGGCGCTGGAGCTCGTGGTGCTGCAGGCGGTGATGCAGGGAGGGGATCCGCGCGCGCTCGCCGGCGTGGATGAAGCCGACCTGCGTGAGGTGGTGGAGGACCTCCGGGCCGCCGGCGTGCTCCTCGGTGGCGCGTGATGGGGCGGGGCGTGCTGCTGGCCGCGTTGGTCCTGGCGGCCGCGGCCTCGGAGGCAGGTGCGGCGACGGTTGCGGCTACGGATCCGGCTACGGATTCGGGCACGGACTCGATCGGACGCGCCCACCTCGAGGTCCTCGCTCGATCTGGGGGCTGGGCCTTCGGCCCTAGCCTGTACAGGGGGCTGCCGCCCCCCGTACCACCCCCCGGCGTAGGTGCTGCGGGTGGCGAGGGATTCGCTGCGGCATCCTCGCCCACGCAGGCGTCCCCGGTGTCCCCGTCCTCTCCATCCCCGGCAATTGCGGGGTCTGGAACTGCGGCCACCCCCTTCGGGGGCTGTGAGCCGACCTGCGAGTCCAGGCCTCCGAAAGGCTTGGGTGCTCTCCCGGCCCCGCTGCTTGCGGGGGATGGACCGGTGCCGGCGCGCCCGTTGCGTTGGGAGTACACCGTCCGCCTCCCCAGCCTCGCCGCCGGCTACCTCGAGATCGAGCTGCACCTCCACGGGCTCGGCGACGACCTCCAGCTCTGCGCCGACATGCCCCGCGGCGGCGCTGGCGTGCGCAACCTCGTCACCGCGGCGGGCGTCGCGCTCGCCGCCGTGCCCGATGACGCCGACTGCTGGGACCTCCCCGACGCCGCTCCCGGCCAGCCCGCCGACGAGGTGTTCCGGTATCGATATGATCTGAATATAGCTCGATATGGCCACGGCGACCCCGACCGGGTCTCGCGCGCGGGCGAGTCGTACGTCTTCAACGAGGGCGCGGTCCTGCTCTCGCCCTCGCCAATGCCCGAGGACGCCGAGGTGGAGATCGCCTTCGAGCTCCCCGAAGGGGTCTCGGTGAGCCCGCCGTGGAAGAGGCTCCCGGGTGCGCCGTGGCGCTTCTCCTCCACCGCGCGGCAGCACGCCGCGGGCTCGTACATCGCGCTCGGCAAGCTGCGCGCGCTCGACGAGGTGACCGCTCCGGGCGGTGTCTTCACCATCGCGCTGGTGGACCTGCCCCACCGCGCGCCCGACGCCGTGCTGCGCGCGTGGGTCGCCCGGGCCGCCGAGGCGGTGGCCGCCTTCCACCAGACGGTCCCGGAGGGCCGCGTGCACGTCATCCTGGTGCCCGTCGCGCACGCCACCGAGCCCGACGTCTTCGGCACCACGCTCTGCCGCGCCACCCCGAGCGTGGTGATGTTCCTCGGCGCGGAGGCCGACCCCGACTCGTTCGCGACCGATTGGATGGCCACCCACGAGCTCTTCCACGTCGGCAACCCGCGCACCAGCAAGCGCCTGCGCTGGCTCAATGAAGGCTCGGCCACCTACTACCAAGAGGTGCTCCGCGGCCGCGCCTCGATGGCCTCGCCCGAGAAGGTCTGGGGCAGCCTCTACGATGGCTTCAACCGCTTCTGCGCCCCCGACCCGAACGCCTCGCTGCGCGACGTCTCCGAGGGCCGCAAGCGCCGCGCGTACATGCAGCTCTACTGGAGCGGGGCCTGCCTCTTCTTCCGCGCCGACGTCGCCATCCGCGAGCACAGCCAGGGCAAGCGCAGCCTCGACGACGTGCTCCGCGAGCTGCGCTTGCGCGGGCTCGCGAAGCCGATCAGCGAGGCCGAGGTGCTGGAGACGCTCGACCGCGAAGCCGGGGCGCCGGTGGCGAGCAGCCACCTCGACACGAAGGCGCCGATACCGCTCGGGGCGCTCTTCAAGCGGCTGGGGATCGAGCCCACCGGGAAGGACACCGTGCGGCTGCACGATGAGGCGAAGGGGGCCTGGATTCGCAAGGCCATCCTGGCGCCGGTGCGGTAGGCCAGGGCCCGGCGGTCATCTGGCCGGGGAGCCTGCGAAGCCAGCGCGGCCTGCTCAGGACCCTCGCATCAGTTGCCGCGCTGTCCGCACTGGCCGGGTTCGCCGCGACGCCCAAGGCACCGCCACCGCCGACCGCCATTCCGATGCCTGCGCCGGAGAGCTACATCGAGGCGGACGTCGTCGAGGCCCCCAGCCCGGCCCCGTGCATGCAGGTCGCGTCCGCCGGGAAGCGGCAGGGAGTACGCCAGGGCGCGGCGGCCACCTTGGTGAACCGCGAGGGGGTCCCCTTCGACACCGGCGTGGTCGACTCGGTCTTCGCCAACGTGAGCAAGGTGCGGCCATTCGGCAACTGCGCGAAGATCCCCGCCAACGGCGCGCGGATCCTCATCCAGAAGAAGTAGCCGCGGCTTACTTCGCCTCGGTGCAGCAGCGGAACCCCACGTTGACGTCGTGCGCCCCCGGCGCCACCCGCCGCCGGCTGGAGCACCGGTCGTCGAACCCGGGCCGCGTCGCGCTGCCGCCCTTGACCGCCTTGTCGGCGCCGCCGCCCTCGAATGAAGACGCCGTCCACTCGGCGGCGTTCCCCGAGAGGTCGAACACGCCATACCCGCTCTTGCAGCCGCCGAAGATGCCCACCACCGTCACCTTGCGCGGGTTGGTGTTCTTGTCCTGCGTATTACACAAATCGGCGTCGAAGTTCGGCCCGTAGGGGAAGCGCAGGTTCTGCGGGCCGCGGCAGCTCTTCTCCCACTCGTCCTCGGAGCAGAGCCGCTTGCCTTCCCGCTTGCAGCTCGCCTCGGCCTCGGGGAACGCGGCGGCCAGCTTGGGGAGCTGCCCGGGCTTGTTCGGGTACTCGAAGAGGTCGATGCAGTACGCCTTCAGGTCGACGGTGGCGGCGGCGCGGTCGCCGAAGTTGCGCAGGTCGTCGGCGGCGTCGGTGCCCACGTGCGCCACGCCGCCCGGGATCAGCTTCATCCCCGACGGGCAGGCCGCGTCGTTCACGGTGACGTTGGGCGCGGGCGCGAGCGCGGCGACCTTCTTCGGG
>JAYWAO010000149.1:0-6087 GCA_043782365.1 Deltaproteobacteria bacterium | reverse complement strand
CGCCGGAGCCGCCCGTGCCGTCGGACGAGCCGCCGCCTGCGCCGGACCCGCCGTCACCAGTGCCGTCGCCGTCAGTGGAGCCGCCGCCCTCGCCACCTGAGCCACCCTCACCAGAGCCGTCCGCTCCGCCTTGGCCACCCTCGCCGGAGCCGCCCCCGCCGGAGCCTCCACCGTCGCCGGAGCCGCCGCCCGCGCCGGAGCCGTCTCCTCCGCCTTCGCCACCGGCTCCGCCGCCCTCGCCACCGGCGCCGTTGCCGCCTTCTCCGCCCTCGCCAGAGCCACCGTGGCCGCCGCTGCCCTCTCCATCGCCGCCCTGGCCGTGGCCGCCGTCACCGGACCCTGCGCCCGTGCCGCTGCCGGAGTCAGGGAAGTCGACGGGCGCGTCGGCACCGCCGCTGCCCGCGCCGCCGCCCGCGCCGCCGCCGGCGTCGTGGTCGTCCTTGTAGCCGAACTGGAGGTTCTCGAGGGCGGGGAGCGGAGTGATCTTCTTGATCTGGTCTTCGTCGTCCTTGGCCTGCTTGCCCTTGATCCAGTAGCCGAACTCGAGGTTCTCCAGGGCGGGCAGCTTCTTGAACGCGGGGTCGACGACGCCCGACTCGTTCTCGATGACGTCGCCGTCGTCTTTGTATCCGAAGACCAGGTTGTCGAGCGCCTTGCCCTTGTGGCCGAGCACGACGTCCTTGTCGAAGGTCTCTTCGCCGTCGCCCGCGCGCTCCATGTACTCGAGCACCAGGTTCGCGAGGTTGACCCCCGACTTCTTCTTGTCCTTGTCCTTGTCCTTCTCGGGCTTTTCCTTGCCGCCGTTCTTGCCCTGCTTGATCTCGTCCTTGGGCTTGTCGCCCTCAGCCTTGCCCTCTTTGACGGGCTTGGGCGGCTGGTGCTTGCCGGTCTTGACCGCCGTGACGGTCGTGTAGAAGCCGTGCTTGGCGAATTGGTGGCGCGCCTGCTCGATGCGGTAGGTGCCGTTGATCTTGTCGCCGAGCTTGTCGAGCTTGATGGTGGCGCCAGGCACCAGGTCGACGTTGCCGATGATCTCGGCCTGCGCGGTGACGAAGCCCTCGGAGAGCTTGCGCATCCGGCCCTTGGCCATCGCCTCGGCGGTGGCCATGTCGGCGGGCTGGTGCTCGTGTCCGGCGATCACCAGCGACGCTTCGTCGCCGAAGGAGCTGGCGCCCTTGCCGGTCTCGCCCTCGCCCTTGGCCTTGCCGACGAACTCTTTCTTGGTGTTCGGGTCGTAGCCCTGGACGACCACCTCGGAGACCTGGGGGCCGGCCTTGAACTTCACCTTGAGCTTGCGCAGGCCATCGGCGGGGCCGACGACGATCTCTGCCTCCTTCGGCGGCGGCCCGATGATCAGCTTCTTGCCGTCCACCCGCAGGTGGTTGCCGCTCTTCTGCGCGAGGCGGCGCAGGAAGGTGGCGTCCGAGACGTTGCTCTGGAGGATGTGCTCCTTGGTGCCGGAGGGGCCCTCGCCGGTGAGACCGTTGGCCGTGGCGATCTTCTTGACGATCTCGCCGTCGTCCACGTTCTGGAACGAGCGGGTCATCGACGAGAGCGCGAGGCGGTGCAGGGTCTCGTGGCAGACGACGTGTAGCGAGGGCGGCAGGTCCCGCCGGAACTGGGGCTCGAGGGCGACGATCTCGCCCTCGAAGATCGTCTGCATCTTGCTGGCGAAGCCGATCTCGACCTTGACGGCGACGCCGGCCTTGAAGTCCTTGCTCGCCATCAACGCCATCTTCGGGTCGTTGAACATCAGCGTGCACTGCCCGAAGAGATCGACGTCGAGGTCCACGTCCACGCGCGTGAGCGCGGTGTCGTTCTCTCCCTCGAGGCGTGCGCCGTCGAGGCTCACCTTGCAGTCAGGAATGAGGCGTTGAGTGTCAGCCACGACCATTCCCTGGTTGAGCCGGTAGCGCTTGCCGGGTGCGTTTCGGGGACAGCGAAGACCCCTTGGACATTCTTACAGATTCGGGTGCGCCGAGTCCAGGGGTAGTTGTGCCTCCTCGCAGTCTGCTGGAATTCGGGCAGTTCCACGGCGATCACGATCGCGATCGCAAGACTTTGGTCTGATGACACGTCGCGATCCGGGACTGCGCCGAGCGGCCGCGTGGGTCCCCCGACCCCGAGCCACGCGGAGCACTCAACCTGAACCGGGAGCCCGCGGCAAGCACAGAGCGCCCGCAGCCAGCCCCTCTGAGACCCGGGACCCCCAACCCCTGCCGCGGTCGGCCCGGGCGATGGCCGCCTTTCCTCGTTGACGGCTCTGCGCTCCGCTCGCTAAGGTCGCGTCCCTGCGGGCGGTATCTTACCCGCGACCACGACCCGCCTTAGAGAACCAGCTCCAGCGAAGGATCGACCGATGGCGTCGTTGCGCATTACTACCGGCTCACTGGAAGGCCAGGACTTCGATCTCCCCCCCGATGAGACGTTCATCGGTCGCGGGTCGAGCTGCCAGGTCAAGATCGGCGACCAAGGCGTCTCCTCCAAACACGCCAAGATCTGGTGCGAGTCGGGGACTTGGTACTTGATGGACCTCGGGTCCACCAACGGCACCTTCGTCAACGACAAGGACGTCGATCGCGAGACGCTCAGCGACGGCGACGAGATCACCTTCGGCATGACGAAGGCGAAGTTCGCCGGCGACGCGCCCAAGCCCAAGCCAGCCGCCGCTCGCTCACCGCAGTCGGTCCCGGGCCGTCCCGCCGTGGGCGCGCCCGCTGGCGCGCGGCCAGTCAGCGGACAGGCGCGCGTCGCACCGGGCGGCGCGGTCAAGCAGGTGCCGATGGGCGGCGAGGCCCAGCCGCAGGGTATCGTCACCGACGCGCCCCGCAAGCCCGCGGCCCAGGCCGGCCTGCGCGCCGAGGTCCGCACGCAGGACGAGGTCGAGCTCTCGACACTCAAGGGCAAGCTGCAGTTCTTCGAGGACGAGAACCGCAAGCTCAAGGGCCAGATGAAGCAGGTGCAGGAGCAGGCCGCGCACGAGGCGGCCGCCGGCGCCCGCGGCGACGCCGAGAAGCTCCGCACCCTGCTCAAGCAGCGCGAGGACGAGCTCAAGCGCATCCAGAAGGAGCTCGACGAAAAAGAAACGTATTACTCGCCCGCCGAGCTCGAGCGCGAGCGCAAGCGCATGGAGGCCGCGATCGAGGCCGACAAGCGCCGCGAGAACGAGACGCTGCATAGACAGATCAAGGAGCTCGAGCACCGCATCGCCATCCGCGGCGCCGAGTCCGACACGGTGACGCGCCAGCTGAAGGAGAAGGACGACCTCATCAAGATGCTCTCCGAGCGCGAAGACGAGGTGCAGAGCGAGATCAAGATCCGCGAGGAGAAGATCCAAGGCTTGAACGACGAGCTCAAGGGCCTGCGCGACGTGGCCAACGGCGCCGCCGGCAAGGAGAAGGAGCTCAACGACAAGGTCAAGCAGAAGAACCAGCAGCTCGCGCAGCTCGGCAAGGAGCGCGGCGATCTGGTGCAGGAGATCGCCAAGGCCCGCGCCATCCTCGCCAAGATCGGCGGCGGCGACGAGGCGGCGGCCGCGGTCGAAGGGCAGATGAAGGCCACCAAGCAGATGCAGGACAGCATCAACCGGCTCGAGACCGAGGTCGCCAAGACCAAGGACGAGATGTCCGCGCTGCAGGGCAAGCTGATGCAGTCCGAGGGCTCGCTCACCAACCTGCGCAAGCAGATCGAAGAAGCCGAAGCGCAGATGACCGACGCGATGGACGCGCGCGCCAAGCTCGAGGGGCAGCTCTCCGAGATGCTGCGCAACACCGGCGACCGCGACTCGCACGAGAAGCAGATGTCGATGCTCAAGGCCGACCGCGACGCGCGCGCCGTGGGCGAGAAGGAGGCGCTCGAGCGGGCCACCGACATGGAGGCGCAGCTCAGCAAGATCCGCGGCACCTACGACGACATCGTCCGCGAGCGCGACGACGTGAAGGCCAAGGTCGATGCGCTGCAGTCCGAGGCGCGGATGGCGGCCACGGGCTCGCAGCTCTCCAGCGACTGGGAGGCCCGCTACAAGTCTGCGCAGGACGAGATCGGCGACCTCCGCAAGCAGATCGCCAAGATGAAGGGCGAGCTGACCGTGGCCAAGGAGGCGGCCTCCAAGGGCGGCGGTGCGGCGTCCGGCACGGTCGACGAGAGCCAGGTGAAGCTCGCCATCGCCCGCGCGAACCTCCACGAGCAGCTGGTCGGGCAGATGCTCGAGCAGGTGAACAACTCGGTCTCGCTGCTCCGCCGCAACTCGGAGCTGATGCGCGGCTACGTCGACGACTGCGGCCTGCTCGCGAACGCCTTCTCGCACATCGACTACACCCGGCTCGAGCCCGAGCAGCAGCAGATGGTGGTCGAGCTGCGCGACCAGACGCAGCCCGACATCATCGTCAAGAACATGCAGGGCATCTCCGAGGAGAACGCGGAGTCGATCAACAAGGCGAAGAAGTTGATCGTCGACTACTCCGAGGCGTTCAAGAAAGAGGAGGAGCAGGGCACCGAGGTGGAGTCCGCCTTCGCCAAGGCGCAGGGCCTGCTCCACGCGGCCGACCCCAACGCCGACATCTCGGTGAAGATCGAGGCGGTGCTCCCGGCCATCGACGCGGTCAAGCAGGAGGCGGTGCTCTTCGCCTTCGCGGTCCTCTGCGAGGCGAAGGACAACCCGGCCGAGGGCAAGACGCCCAACGTCACCATCGAGACCGACGGCTTGTCGATCACCGTGCACGCGCACGGGCTCGCGCCGACCTACCGCGACCGGCTGAAGAACCTCGAGGGTCCGCAGATCCAGCTGGTGCGCGGGTTCGCCGTCGACCGGTGCCAGGGCAAGTGCGAGCTCACCGAGGACGACGGCGCGCTGGTGCTCTCGCTCACGCTCAAGGCGAAGATGTGATGCGGTTGCAGCGCAGCGAGCGGAGCGCGGTCCGGGCGTGCGCGCGCGGGCTGGCGCTCACGGGCGCGCTGGCGCTGGCTGCGCCCTCGTGCGGCGGGGGGAAGCCGCTGCCGGCGTATCTTACGAACTCGACCACTGAGGTGCCGAAGTTCCCCCGGCGCAGCTACCTCACCGCGGTGGGCATCTCCGGCCTCACCGCCGACGACTCCGCCAACCAGGCGCGGAGGCAGGTCTCCGAGCAGATCTCGCTGCAGCTGAAGTCCGAGACCAGCTCCTACCTCTCGGCCACCTCGAGCGGCGGCAAGTCCGCCGAGGCGCAGAAGATCACGCAGACGCTGCAGACCAGCACGGCGTTCGACAAAGCCGAGCTGATCGACATCGTCGAGCGGCAGCAGTTCGAGGGCTCGTGGTACGCGCTGGGCGTGCTCGACCGCGCCCGGGCCGACGGCGAGATCGCGCGCACGCACCAGGCCGATCTGATCAGCTTCGGCTCGTTCGTCGACGCTGCGCTCACCGCGCGGCAGCAGGCGCGCCAGGGCGACTACGGCACCGCCAAGAGCCGCGCGCTCAAGCTGCTGGTGGGCCTCGACCAGGGCTTCATCATCCGGCGGGCGCTGCTCGGCCGGCCAGCGGCGGATGAAGAGGCCTTCCTCGCCAAGCGCAACGCGCTCCTCAAGGTCATCGCCGATCACGAGACGCACACGGTGATCCAGGTGCGCATCGAGGGCGGCGAGGCCACCCAGCTGCTCAAGCTGGCGGTGTCTGCCGTGCGCAAGCTGGGGCTGCGGGTGAAGGAATCGAAGAGCTGCGGCGACATCAAGGACGAGGCGGCCGAGGACGTCACCGACCTCGCCGTGCTCACCGAGGAGAGCTGCGGCGAGGGCAGCCTCGGCGAGAAGTGCGAGGTCACGCTCCGCCTGCACGCCAAGGGCTGCGGCGGCGGCGGCGAAGGCGAAGGCCGCACGCCGACCGTGCGCGGGGTCCATCCGAGCGAGCGCGCCCGGGCCCGCAGCTCGGCCTGGGGCAAGATCACTCAGGAGATGGTCGAGTCTGCGGTCAACGAGGCGCTGCGCGGCGCGCAGGTGCTCGACTAGAGCACCGAACAGGTTACCGGACAAAAGCCCGGGTGGTGAGGGGCAAGCAGATCTAGGAGCGACGACGAGTCAACCCGTTGCGGTTTCCGAGGAGGAGCGACGACGAGA
>JAYWAO010000148.1:0-6089 GCA_043782365.1 Deltaproteobacteria bacterium | reverse complement strand
GCGGCGCCGAGGCAGAACCTGCTCTCGGTCGACCTCTCCTGGGCCGCGGTCGCGGGCGCGACGAGCCTCTCGGTGGTGCGGGCCGACTCCTCCTCCGGATGCCCTGCGTATCCGGGTGCCGCCTATGCCGCGTTCGGGAGTGTGCTCGCGGGATCGGCCACCTCGACCAGCGACTCCGGCGGGACGCTCGCCGCGGGCAAGACCTACTGCTACGTGTTGGCGCCCGCCGGCGCGGGCACCAGCGCGAGCCTGCCCGCCAGCGCCACGCTCGCCGCGGCGCCCCCGGTGACGCTCACCGCCACGCCGCTGGCCAGCGACCCGCGCGGCCTGACGATGGCGGTGGCGTGGACCTACGGCACCTCCACCGTGCCAGGCACGCTGCTCGTCTATCGCTGCTCCGCCGCGGGCACGGGCGCCTGCACGCCCAGCAGCGGGTCCACGCTGGTCACCGCCCTGACTGGCGCCGCCGTTTCGGGCCCGTACAACGACGCGGCGCTGACACCGGCCACCACCTACGCCTGGCTCGTGCTCGGGCAGAACGCGGCGGGTACCTACGCCACGGGCGCGCCCACCGCCAGCAGGCTGACGGGCCCCACGGCCCCTTCCGGCCTCACCGCGGTCTCCAGCCGCGTCAGCACGAAGAACCAGATCGCGCTCACCTGGAGCCCGCTCGGCTCGGGGCTCGCGACGAGCTACGTGGTGCTGCGCGGGACCACCACGGGCAGCTATCCCGACTTCCCCGACTCGGTGAGCACGGGGAAGACGGTGGCCTCGGGCGCCTGCACGGCGACCTGCTCGTTCACCGACGACAACGCGACCGCGGGCCTGCCCGACGGTGCCAGCTACTTCTACGCCGTGCGGGCGGCCAACGCCGCGGGCACCAGCGTGGTCTCGAGCGAGGCCACCGCCGTCACGCTGCCCGCCGACCTCGGCGCGGTCGCCGTCACCTCGGGCCAGAACAGCCTCGCGCTCGCTTGGAGCGCGGTGACGGGCGCGGCGAGCTACCAGGTGTTCCGCGCCGCCTCGGCGAGCTCCACCGTGGTGGACACCGGGGGCGCGGTCTACGCGACCTCGACCGCGGCCGGCTACACCAACGTGGGGCTGGGCGAGAGCGAGACCTGGTACTACGCCGTGCGCGCGGTCAACGCCGCCGGCGCGGGCGGGGCCGGCCTCGGGCACGGGACCACGCTGCCGCCCGCGGTGGTCCCGCCCGGTGCGCCGGCTTCGCTGACGGCCACCGCGCAGAGCAAGGCCATCTCGCTGTCATGGCCCGCGGTGAGCGGCGCGCAGAGCTACCTGGTGTTCCGCGGCGCGGCCTCGGGCGTCTACGGCGCCGGCACCTCCGTGCTCGCGAGCGCCTGCATTGCGGGCACCTGCGCCTACTCGGACGGCGGGCTCGCCGACGGCGCCGGGCCGTTCTTCTACGCGGTGAAGGCCCACAACACGGCGGGGGACAGCGGCTACTCGCCGGAGACCACTCCCGCAGCCTATGCGCTCGCCGGGGTCCCGGGCTCGTTCACTGCCACCACCGTCTCCGGAACCGCGAAGGCGATCAAGCTGCAGTGGACCGCGGTGACGAACCCCGCGACGGGCGCGGCCTACCAGCTCTTGCGCAGCAGCAGCCAGAACGGCGCGTACGCGCAGATCGTCGGCTACACCACGGCCCAAGCCTGCACCGGCAGCGCCTGCACGATGACCTACTCCGCGCCCGCCGACGGCACGCAGTACTGGTTCGAGCTGGCCGCCTTCAACGCCGCCGGCGTCCTCGGCCCGCCCACCGCTGCGGTGACGGCGACCACCGTGCTGCAGGCCCCGACGCTGTCGGCCGTCCCGCTCTCGGGCACTCAGGGCGAGCTCGACCTCACCTGGGGCTCGCTCATCGGCGCGTCGAACTACCAGATCTGGCGCGACCAGGGCGCGACCCCAGCTGGCGCGGTGCTCGCGACCTCAGCTTCAGCGAGCTTCAGCGACACCGGCCTCGCCGACAACTCCACCCACCTCTATGTGGTCGCGGCGCTCGACGCGCAGGGCAACGCCAGCCCGTTCTCCAACACCTCCAGCGCCACCACCGCGCCCGGCCAGCCCGCGCCTGGCGCGGTCGCGCGCGATCTCACCAACGGGACCATCGACGTCTCCTGGGGCGCCACCGCGGGCGCAGCGACTTACGTGGTCAAGAGCGGCGCGCGCACGGTCTGCGCGGCGCAGGCCGGCCTCACCTGCGCCGACACGGGCCAGACCGACAACACCACCGTCAGCTACCAGGTGACCGCGACCAACTCGAACGGCGTCTCTAGCGCCCCCGGCGCGGCTTCGGCCACCACCGTGCCGCAGGTCCCCACGCTCGCCGTCTCCACTCCGCAGGGCCCGGCGCAGAGCGGGCAGCTCAACCTCTCGTGGACCGCCTCGACGGGCGCGACCTCGTATGTCGTGCAGCGCCGGACGGGCGCGGCCGCGTTCACGACCATCACGCCGACGTCTACGGGCGCGACCTCGGCCAAGGACACGGGGCTCTCGGATTCGGTAGCTTACGACTACCAAATCAGCGCGGTCGCCGGCGGCAAGGCCAGCGCCTTCAGCCCCATCAAGACGGGCGCCACCACGCCGCCCCAAGTGAACCTGCTCTCCGCCACCGCGGTGGACGCGACCAGCATCTCGCTCTCGTGGAGCGCGATCCCCCCCTCCGCGACGACCATCTCCTATCGAATCTTCCGCGGCACGGTGACGGGCGCGGGCACGGGGGGCACGCTGCTCACGGTGGCCGGGCCTGGCTCGGGGACGATCACCACCACCGACACGGGCCTCTCGCCCAACACCGACTACTTCTATGTGGTGGCCGCCAGCGACACGACGCGCGCGCTCGACGGGCCCGCCTCGGTGGAGAAGACCGCGAAGACGCTCGCGGCCACCGCGGGCGCGCTGACGGCCACCGCGCAGGTCGGCCAGCGCAAGGTGGACCTCAGCTGGGGCTCGCTCGCAGCGGCCACCAGCTACCAGCTGGTCCGCGCGACGGCGAGCGGCTGCCCGGCGTACCCCGACCCGGCGTACGTCACCGTGCCCAACGCGGGCGCGCTCGGCACGGGCACGCTCTCGTTCACCGACAGCGACGGCGCGCTCCTCGCCGGCACCAGCTACTGCTACGTGCTCGTCCCCTCCGGAGGCGGCACGCTGCCGAGCGCCGCGCAGGGCGTGATCCTCGCTGCGCCAGCGCCGTCTTCGCTCGCCGCCGCCACCCTCGCCAGCGACCCGCGAGGGCTCAGCGTCGACGTCACCTGGGACTTCGGCAGCCCGCCTCCCGGCACTGCGCTCCTCAGCCTCTTCCGTTGCTCCGCGGCAGGCACCGGGGCCTGCCTGCCCTCGGCGACCTCGACGCCCGTGTTCACGCTGGCCAACCCGGGCACGGTAGGGGACCACCACAGCGGGACCTTCCACGACCTGGGCCTCGACCCCTCGACCACCTACCGCTACCTCGCGCTCGGCTCGAACTCCTCGGGCGCATACGCCGCGGGCGCGCCTGGCAGCGCCGCCACCACGGGGCCGTCCAAGCCGGTGGGCGTGGCAGCGGTCGCGGGCGTGGCGAACAGCATGAACGTCTTCACCATCACCTGGACCGCCATCACCGACGGCACCGTGGCGAGCTACGTCTTGCTGCGGGGCCCCAGCAACGGGAGCTACCCGGACTTCAGCGGCGGCCTCTCGATCCCGCTCTCCAACTGCAGCGGCGCGACCTGCACCTTCGTCGACAACGACGCGGGCGGCGGGTTCGGCACCGGCGTCACCGAGCACTACGCGGTCCGGGCGGCCTCGACGCAGAGCGGCTCGCCGTTCACCAGCCTCGCCTCCAGCGACGTCTCGGCCACCACCGCGGCGCCCTCGCCCACGGGGCTCACCGCGGTGGCGAGCATCCCGGGCGGCACGCGGCAGATCGCGCTCACCTGGGGCGGGGCCACGGGCGCGACCGCGTATGACATCTATGGCTCGACGAGCAGCGGGTTCACGGTCGGCGCGGGCACCATTCTCCGGTCCGGCGTCGCGGGCACGAGCGCCACCCTCACCGCCGGGCTCCTGCCAGGCACCACCTACTACTTCCGGGTCACCGTCGCTGGCGACGCCGCGCGGTTCTCCAACGAGTCGCTGCCGGTGATCACCGCCCCGTCCGCGCCCACGCTCGGCACGCTGACCGTCACCGACAGCAGCGGCGTCTCACCCTGCACGGCGGGGCAGCAGTGCGTGACCGTCCCGTTCTCGGCGCCGCAGGGCGCGTCCACGTTCACGCTCTACCGGCGGATCTCGCCCGCGGCGTTCGCGGCCGTGCCGGCGCTGCTGTCCGGCTCGACCTTCGTGGATGGCAACGGCGTCCAGCCCGACAAGATCTACGAGTACCAGCTGGTGGCCACGAACTCGGGCGGCGACTCGCCCGCCTCGGGCACGGGCACGATCACTTCATTGCCCTCGTCGTTCAACTCGCTGGCGGCCGTCCCCAGCACCGACGCGTCGAGCGTCGCCAACGCCCGCCGCATCACCGTCACCTGGACGCTGCCCGCCTTGTCGACGGCGACGGGCGTCTGGATCTACCGGCGGGTCTCCGGGTCCGGCGCGTTCGACTTCAACAACCCGGTCGCCGCCAACCAGCCGTCGCCCTCCGGGGCAGGGCTGTTCATCGACTCCACCGTGCTCTCCGACACCACCTACGACTACGTGGCCCGCGGAGGGGCGAGCGGCGCGATCAGCTCGACCAACTCCAACATCGTCTTCAGCAAGCTGACGCTGCCCGCGGCGCCCGTGGTCTCGTTCGCCGCGTCGCTCGCGAGCGTGACCTCGGAGTGCGCGACCCCCGACTGCATCGTCATCTCCTGGGCGGCACTGCCTCCCGACGTGACTGGATACGTCGAGTTCGGCTCTGACACCGGCACGAGCTACGCGACCTCGACCTTCAGCGGCAGCCAGACCTGCTCCGCCGGCACCTGCCGCTTCTCCGAACAGAACCTGCTCCCCGGCAAGGTGCGCTTCTACAAGGTGTCGGCCACAAACAGCACTGGCACCGGCCCGCTCGGCGTGATGCCCGGGTCCGCCAGCACGCCGCCGCCCGCCCCCACCGCGCTCGCTGCGCAGGGGGGGATCGGCAAGATCGACCTCTCGTGGAACGGCGCCAGCGGGGCCACCCAGTACAAGCTCGAGCGCAAGCTCAGCCCCGGCGGCAGCTATGGCGCGCCGGTGATCGTGGTGGGCCAGACCAGCTGCACCGACGCAGGCGCGTTCGCGGGCGCGCCGATCAACTGCTCGCTGGGCTTGCTCTCCGACGGGCTCACCTACGACTACCGGATCACCTCGCAGCTGGTGGTCGGGACCAGCACCGTCGTCGATGGCGGCGCGAACGCCATCACGGGCCAGGTCAACCCGGCCACACCCTCGGGGCTCACCGCGGTGCGCGCCGCCCCTGGCATCTTGACGCTGACGTGGACCCACTCGCCCTGCGCAGCCAGCTACAACCTGTTCCAAGCCTCTGCCGCAGCGGGGCCCTTCAACCCGGCGACGCCCGCGTCGGTGGCCCAGGCCACGCCCTGCACCTTCGTCGGCAAGGTGTCGGCCAACGTCACCGGACTCACCGACGGGTCTGCCTACTGGTACGAGCTGACCGCGCTCGCCATCGCCAGCGACGTCACCACCTCGTCGGCGACCAGCCTTGCGGTAATGGTAACACTCCAGCCGGCGGCGCCCTTTCTGGTGAGCGCGAGCCCTGGCACGGGGCAGGTGACGCTCACCTGGGACGCCTCGGCGGGGGCGACCAGCTACGACATCTATCGGACCGGTGGCCCGGAAGGCGCGAAGACCTTCACCGGGCAGACCAGCCCGTACCTCGATCAGGCCGTCACCAACGGCAACGCTTACACTTACTGGGTCACCGCCGTGAACGCCGGTGGCCCGAGCGACCCCTCGATCACCAAGACCGCCACGCCCACCTCCGCCTCGGTGCAGGCGCCCACGGGGCCAGCCGCGGTGGGCCTCGACGGCGGCATGCGCGTGCTCTGGGACTACGTCGCGCCTGCAACCACCAGCACGCCTGAATACACTTACACGGTCTACCAGCGCAC
>JAYWAO010000147.1:0-6089 GCA_043782365.1 Deltaproteobacteria bacterium | reverse complement strand
CGCAAGCTGGGCGAGACCTTCACCTCCGAGCCCGTGCAGGACGGCGAGCGCGCGGTGGCCGTGCGGCGCGTCGGCGGCTCTCCCATCCTCTATGCGGTGTGGCACATCCCGGGCGTCACCGACCCCGACTACCCCGCGCTGATGGTGCTGCAGGGCGTGCTGGGAGATGTGCCGCAGGGCCGCGCCCACCAGGTCCTGGTGGACGGCAAGAAGGCCGCCTCTGCCAACTGCGGCCTCGATGAGCTGAAAGAGGCCGGCCTCTTCGACTGCACGGTCAACTTCAAGGAGGGCGAGTCCACGGGCGCCGGGCGCGACCTGCTGCTCTCGACGATGGAGAGCCCCACCAAGCTGTCGGAGGCCGAGGTGGCGCGCAGCCGCGATGGCTGGCTGTCGCAATATGAGCAGCAGCTCTCCGATACCAACACGATTGGATTCCTCCTCTCGGAGTGGTCGTCGAAGGGTGACTGGCGGCTGGCGTACCTGCTCCGCGACCGCCTCAAGACGGTGACCGCCGCCGATGTCGAGCGCGTCTGGGCCAAGTACCTGAAGCCGCAGAACCGCACGCTGGGTGAGTATGTGCCCACGGCGGCGCCCGACCGCGAGCCGATCCCGACCGCGCCCACGGCGGCCGCGGTCCTCGAAGGCTATACGGGCGGCGAGGTCGTCCAGCAGGGCGAGGCGTTCGAGCCCAGCGTGAAGAACATCGAATCGCGCACGCTGCGCGCGTCGCTCCCCAACGGCGCGAGGCTGATGCTGCTCGAGAAGAAGACGCGCGCGCAGACCGTTCAGGTGGCCGTCGATCTGCGGCTCGGTACGGTGGATTCCCTGCGCGGCCAGCAGGCGGTGAGCCAGCTCACCGCCAGCCTGCTCGGGCGCGGCACGCAGAAGCTCGCCTACAAAGACTTCCGCAATGAGCTCGAGCGGCTCAAGAGCTCGCTCAACGTCTTCGGCCGCGGGCAGACGGTGCGCGCGGTGGTGAGCACCAAGCGGCCGCACCTCGACGCGCTCCTGGCGCTGCTGGGCGACGTACTCAAGGCCCCTGCGCTCGACCCCAAGGAGCTGGAGGTGCTCCGCGCCGAGACGCTGCAGCAGCTCGACACCGTGAAAGGTGAGCCGCAGGCGCTCGGGCCCAACGAGCTGATGCGCACGCTGCAGCAGCTCCCGCTCGACCACGTGGGCGCGACGCTGCCTTACCCCGAGCAGATCGCCAACGTGAAGGCCGTCACCGCCGAACAAGTGAAAGAGTTTCACGCACGGTTCTATGGAGCGCAGGCGGCGTCGATCGCGGTGGTCGGCGACTTCGACCGCGCGGCGGTGCAGAAGACCCTCGAGGGCCTGTTTGGCGGCTGGAGCGCCAAGGAGAAGTACACCCGCATCGTGGAGCCGTTCGCGGCCACCGTGCCCGAGGTGAAGACCCTCAAGACGCCGGACAAGGCCAACGCCTGGATCGGCACCGGCGTGATGGTGCAGATGACCGACACCGCGGCCGACTACCCGGCGCTCTGGCTCGCCACCAGCACGCTCGGCGGCGGTGCGTCGGGGCGTCTGTTCAAGATCCTGCGCGACAAGCAGGGCCTCACCTACGGCGCCTACGCGGGCTTCACCGCCGACGCCAAGGCCGAGCGGGCGGTGCTGACCACCACCGTGATCCTCGCGCCGCAGAACGCCGGCAAGGTGGAGACGAGCCTGCGCGGCGAGCTCGAGCGCTTCAACGTGCTCACCAAGGAGGAGCTGGACCACACGCGCAGCGAGGTCTTGCAGCAGCGGTTCCAGGCGCGCGCGAGCGACGGCGAGCTGGTGAACCAGCTGGCCTCGCTGGCCGCGTCGGACCGCACGCTGGAGTGGGAGGCGAGGCTCGACGAGGCCATCAAGGCGGTCACCGTGGAGCAGGCGAACGCGGCGGTGAAGAAGCACGTCGACCCCACCAAGCAGGTGATGGTGAAGGCGGGCGACTTCAAGACGCTGGCGTTGCCCAAGTAGCAGGGCTTGGAGGCTGGCCCGCTTCCCTGTCTTCGTACGGGCTGGCCAGCCCCTCATCCCACCCACCAGGCGCCGGCTGCGTTGACGAGGCCCCACACCGGCGCGAGCGAGGCGGCGAGGTCGAAGGCCGCGGCCACGCCGGCCTCGTCGGAGAGCTCGGTGACGTGCGCCCGATAGCGCGCGGCGGTCTCCGCGTCGAGCCCCGCCGGGGTCCCGGCCTCAGCGGCCTTGCGGACCACGCCCACCACCGCAGGCCCCGCGCGAGAGGAGCAACCCGGTGACGAGGCCGCCCAGGTTTCCTGCGGCGCCGGTGACGACGAAGCTGCGGCCAGCGAAGGGGAGGTTCATGACACTTTTGTTACCACGCCTCGGCGCCCCTCGACTCACTGCTGCGCGTCATCCTCCCCCTTGCTCTCCTGCGGCTGGTTCGCGGGCACGAAGTCGGTCCAGTCGAGCTTCGCGTCGAGCTGGGTGGTGGAACCCGTGATCGACCTCGCCGGAATGACGAAGTCGGCGCCCAGCGTGCCGTTCAGGTTGTTCGCATAGAGCGGATATCCGTCGTTGCCGACGCCGCTCGCCTGGCTGGTGAGGAGCTGGTCATGCAACGTCGCGAACTGGCTGACGCGCGGACCCGCCTGATAAGCCGCGACGCAGCTGAGGAAGTTGAAGCTGAAGTTCGCCGTCTTGTTCTGCGCGTCGAGCGCGGCCGAGACGATATAGCCATCTCCATAAGGGCTATTGACCGTGCCATTGAGCCCGAACGGCAGCGACTCGCTGAGCGGCCCCACCCATGAGGTGCCCTGAGGCGGCGACCCCGTCACCTGCCAGTGGCAACTCGAGCCCTGCGCCGCGCGCACGTTCGCCACCTTGGGCTGGACGGGGTCCTGGCCGGGAGCCTCGCGATACTTGTGCACGTCGCCGCGGAAAGTGACGTCGCAAGCGATGGTGGAGACCGCGTTCGACGCCTGCGGCGCAAGCAGATCGACGCTGTAGGTGAGCGTCCCGTGCCACTGCGTCAGCGGCACCTGGTTGCCCTTGCGTTCCTGCGCGAACGTTTGCACCTCGCCCGAGAAGCCCGGCCCTGGCAGGTCGGCAGGCTCAACCTCGATTTTGTCGGTGGCCCACGACTTGATCGGCACCTCGACGCCGCCCACCTTCACCGTGCCCTGCTCGCTGCCGAAGATGCCCACCAGCGTGAGCTTCGAGGCGCCGCGCAGCGGGCCTTCTTGCAGTCGCTCGCCCAGCTCCATCCGCTGCACGCTGGGCGCGAGCGCGACCGGCACGTTGCGCCGGCTCACCAGCTTGCAGTTGCCGGCGTGGCCGTCGTCGAGGTGCTTGGCGTTCATGTCGGCGAAGACCGCGTCGGAGTCGAACGGGCGCTGCGGCACCGCCTCCTTGGGGTCCACCTGGTTTGCGCCGAGCAGCCGGTCGAAGGCGTAGAGGGCGGCCTTCCAAGCCGCGTCCGCAGCGACCGCCTCGCTCCAGCCGAAGGTGACGTTGCCGCCCCGGGCTGCGAGCGCGTCGCCGAATCCGTCAGCGTCGCTGTAGCAGCTGTTCAAGAACAACAGCGAGTCCTTGGTGAAGCTCCAGTGATACTTCGCGATGAACCCCGGCATCATCGCATAGCGGGTCCGGACCACCGGCTTGCCGTCGGCGGTGAAGCGCTGGGTGGCGGCGAAGTACCAGAGCGAGCCGTCGTCGAGGTCGGCCTTGTTGGCGAGGTTGGCGGCGTCGGTGACGTCGTCCGCGGTCGATACAGCCCAATAGGTGCCGCCGCTGCTGGTGTATTTGCCCGTGGTACCGTGCGAGCCCCAGTAGAAGACCGCGTCGCCCGAGACGGCGCGCAGGTTGGCGACTGTGGCCCGCTGGTTCAGCACGGAGTACCCACGGTCGCGGAGCATGCCTGTGATCCGATCATTGGGCAGACCCGGATAGTCGGGGTCGAGCGAGAGCAAGACTCGCGCCTGCGCGCCCGCGGGCAGCGAGGGGGGCGCGGCGGCGGCGGCGCCCGCGCGGTTCTCGACGACATCGGCTGCGGCGCTCCGGCCCGGCCTGGGAAGCGGACGCGGCGCTGGCACCGGCGGCACCGGCTGCGTCTCGCCCGCGATCAGGCTGCTGGTTGCGACGAAGACCTGTCCGTTGACGAGCCGTCCCCAGACCCCGTCTCCAGAGATGCCCGCCTCCGCGAACTCGGGCCGTGCCTGCAGCCACGCGGCCATCCGCTTGTTGCGCTCGGCGTGGTCGGCAGTGGCTGCAATGATGTCGGTGAGCGCCTTCTCCGCCGCTCCCAGCGCGGACAAGAGCACCGCGGTGTCGAGGGGAGTGGTGCTGTAGCCGCCATCGGCCTGGGCCCCTGCGTCGGTGCCCGCGTCGGGCTGCGACCCCGCGTCGGTGCCTGCATCGACCTGGGCTCCCGCGCCGGAGCCCGCATCAGCCTGGGCACCCGCGTCGGCACCCGCATCGGCCTGGGAGCCCGCGTCGGCACCCGCATCAGCCTGGGAGCCCGCGTCGGTGCCCGGCGCCACCGTGCCGCCGCACGCCCCGAGGAAGCAGGCCAGCGCGAGCACGTGCAGTCTCAGCGCGAACCTCCGCGAGACGGTCGCTGCAATGACACCCTTGACGCGGCCCATGCTCTCCTCCCGGGTTCGGCACCGAAGACCCTCTTTTGAGACCCGTGTCCGGCCGGTTTGTCTCATGAGATTGTCTGACTGCGACGCCACGCAAGGTGCAGGCGGACCGCCTTGCGCCTATCTTGAATGCCCGCTCCCAAAGGCCGCCATGTCCCCGCTCCGCCGCTGCGCCCTGCAGCCTGGGAGGAGGCGCTTGGCCGGCTACCAGCGCAGCGCCTGGAGCAGGCCCAGTCCGCGGCCAAGGCTGCGCCGGCGGCGGCGGCGGCGGGTGCCGACGACCCGGAGGTGTTCCCCGGGCAGCCGATCGCCAGGCTGAGCGACTACGCCGCCTTCATGAAGCGGCTGCAGACCGGGGACATGATGGGCGCCCTGGCTGCCTACAAGCTCGACATGATGGCCTATGCCGGGGTCGCGCAGGCCTGGGGCATGAAGCTGGCGATGGACCCGGCGCTCAACGCCCGGTTTGCCAAGCTGATGGGCCGGTAGGACTCAGTTCACTGCCCGGCGGGGCTTGCGCGGTCGGCTCACCAGCGGGAAGCGCTCTGGGTGGGCCATCCGCTCGAGGTCGACGTCCAGGTCCGGCCAGCGCAGGTGGTGGCCGTGGTGGCGCTCGAGCGCGTGGAGTTGGTTCACGGTGGCGCCGCGGAACCAGGGGAACTTTCCGTCGAGCCTCCAGACACCAGAGCCTACCACCTCTCCCGTGCCACAACTGCCCGCCGGGCGCACCGCGCCCGGTGGGCTGGCTCTGGTGGGCTTGCGTACGTACGTCCGTACAGGGTAGCCTCGCGGCATGAGGAAGACCGCCACCGACCTGCGGGCCCACCTGTACGAGCTGTTGGACCAGGTCGCCCAGACCGGCGAGCCGATCGAGGTCCTGCGCAAGGGGGTCGCGCTCTCCATCGTGCGGGCTGCGCCGCCAGCGAAGCGCAAGAAGAAGCCGCGGGTGCTGCGCAACGCCATCATCGGTGACCCCGACGACCTGATCCACATGGAGTGGCCGTGGTCCGAGGGCAAGGACCTTTGAGCTTCCACCTCGACACCCACGTGGCGATGTGGATCGTCTCGGGCGAGCGGCGACGCCTGCGGCCGGTCGAGAAGGTCCTGCGCGAGGGTTCGCTCCTCCTCTCACCGGTGGCGGCCATCGAGCTGCAGCTCCTGCACGAGATCGGCCGCTTCCGTCCCTCGGTCGCGCAGGCACTCGACCTCCTCCAATCCGACTACGGCGTCGAGGAGGCCTCCGGCGACCTGCGCGACATCGGCCGCCGCGCCCGCACGCTCGGCTGGGCGCGCGACCCGTTCGACCGCTTGATCGTGGCGCATGCCCTCGAGAGCGGGAGCCTGCTCCTCACGGCCGACGAGACCATCCGCGCCCGCTGCTCCGAGGCGCGCTGGGACTGAAGCCACCCTCCAGTGGACGCACGACCCCCAACGCGGCTGCGCGCCAGGCAGCGCCGCTTCCGCGGGCCTCATCCAAGCCCG
>JAYWAO010000146.1:0-16650 GCA_043782365.1 Deltaproteobacteria bacterium | reverse complement strand
GGGGGAAGCTGAGCGCGTAGGACTTGGCCATCCGCTCGTGCTTCTCGAGCCGGTCGGTGGAGACGGCCCAGAGGACCGCGCCGGTCGCCAAGAGGCGCAGGCGCTCGTTCTCGTAGGACGACAGCTGCCGCGAGCAGACCGGGGTGAAGTCGCCCGGGTAGAACGCGAGCACCACCACCTTGCCCCGCTGCGACGAGAGCTGGTACTTGCCGCCCGCCTGCGCGGGGACGCCCTCGAGCGCGAAGTCCGGTGCGAGATCGCCGACCTGAGGTCCCATTGCGGGTACCATAACCCAGCTACCCCGGCGTTTCTTCCCCGGGGTGTGAAAGGTGGACTCGATGTCGGACGCCCGACAGATTAACCGCACAGTGGTGCTAGAGGCGTGCCGAACGCCAGTGGGCAAGCAGCGCGGCGCTCTCTTAGGGGTTCGCCCCGACGACCTCGCCGCGTTGGTGCTCAAGGCCGCGCTGGAGAGGGCAGCCGCGCGCGGAGGCGGCACGTTCGAGGCGCTCGCGGCGGCCATCGACGAGGTCTTCCTCGGGTGCGCCAACCAAGCCGGCGAGGACAACAGGAACGTGGCCCGGATGTCGTCGCTCCTGGCAGGGCTGCCCGACGCGGTGCCCGGCGTGACGGTCAACCGACTCTGCGCCAGCGGGCTCGAGGCGGTGGTGCAGGCGGCGCGGGCCATCCGCTGCGGCGACGCCTCGCTCTGCCTCGCGGGCGGCGTCGAGAGCATGACCCGCGCGCCGTGGGCCGTCGCCAAGAGCGAAGGCCCGTTCGCCAGCGGGCCGCTGCAGAGCTTCGACACGGCGCTGGGCTGGCGCTTCCCGAACCCGCGGCTGGCGGCGCGCTTGCCGCTGGAGAGCATGGGCGAGACGGCCGAGAACGTCGCCGCGCGGCTGTCGATCTCGCGCGCCGCGCAGGACGAGTTCGCGCTCGCCTCGCACCAAAAAGCCTGCGCGGCGCAGGCGGCGGGGAGGTTTGGCGCGGAGCTGATCTCCGTGCCCGTCTCCGACTACACGGGCGGCAAGAAGAAGGGCCCGCCCGAGGCCTTCTCGGCAGATGAGCAGCCGCGCCCGGACAGCACGCTCGAGAAGCTCGCGGCGCTGCGGGCCGCCTTCCGCGAGGGGGGCAGCGTCACCGCGGGCAACTCCTCGACGCTCAACGACGGCGCAGCGGCGCTCTTGCTGGCCTCCGAAGAGACCGCCGCCCGCCTCGGCCTCGCGCCGCTGGCGCGGATCGTCTCCTCGGCCTCGGCGGGCGTGGACCCGCGCGTGATGGGCCTCGGACCGGTGCCGGCGAGCCGCAAGGCGCTCGAGCGCGCGGGGCGCACGGTGAAAGACCTCGCGCTCGTCGAGCTGAACGAGGCGTTCGCGGCGCAGTCGCTCGGCTGCATCCAGGAGCTCGGGCTCGACCCGGCGAAGGTGAACGTGGACGGCGGCGCCATCGCGCTCGGCCACCCGCTGGGGATGAGCGGGGCGCGCATCCTCGGGCACCTCATCCACGCGCTGCGGGCGCGGGGCGGCGGGCTCGGGCTCGCGAGCCTCTGCGTGGGCGTGGGCCAGGGGCTGTCGGTGGTGGTCGAGGTGTGACGAGTGATTGACGCGCGGCGCGCCTCTCTCCTAGCGTGACCTCCCGAAGACTTCGAACGTGGAGGCACCGTGGCCGACGGCGATCCGAAGAGCCCGCAGCAGGACCCTGGGGTGCTGGCGGTCCAGCAGCTGGTGAGCCAGCAGCGGCCGGCGCGGATGATCGGCCTGTTCACCTCGCGCGCGATGCGCCCGCACGAGGTGGAGCGCCTGGTGGGCGTCTGCCTGACGGCGATGCGCGAGGAGGACCAGGGCGCGTCGCTGATGCTGCAGCCCGTCGGCGAGCTGGCCCCGGCCGACCTCGACCTGCAGCGCACCTGGCGGCTCTCGATCGCCGAGTACACCGACGCGCGCGCGCACGACGTGCTGGTGCAGCTCTTCGACGTGGAGGACCCGTCGAGCTCGCACCGCGGCCTGCTCGAGCACCTCGCCAGCATGGAGGACGAGCTCGGCGAGCAGGGCCGGCAGGCCGCGCAGGGGGCCCAGACCTATCTCACGCTCTCGAGCGGCCGGCTCGACGACCAGAACCGCATCCACCCGTTCCAGAACATCGTCGCGCTCTTCACCACCGCGCTCGGCGCGTGGATCCTCGACCCCGCGGCGGCCATCGTCACCCGTGATCCGGCCGAGTGGGCGGAGGCGATGGAGATGTCGCTCCACCTCGAAAAAGAGATGTCGCAGATCGGCAAGAAGGCGCCGTTGAAGATGTAGCCGCGGCAGCGCACTCCACTCGACGAAGACTGAAGACGCCCTGGAAGACCTCACCGCCCTGCTCACCACGCTCACGCCCGACGGCCAGTCCCTCTTGCGCTCGGTGCGCGCGCGGGCGCAGGCGGCGGGGCTGCGCGAGCGCTACGAGCCCGGGCGCGCGGGGCGCGGCGAATTGGTGTTACTCCACGGCACCATCGCCGAGGCGGCGGTGGAGGTGGCGCGGCTGCAGCTGAAGGCGGGCACGCTGCCGCGGATCTGGTTTGCGACGGCGGCGGCTGGCGCGGTGGGGCCTGCGGCGGTGGAGGCGGTCGAGGCGAAGGAGATCGCCGGGCTGCGGGACGCGGCGGCGGCGGGGGACAAGCTGAAGGCGCTCGCCGATGCGCGAAGGGCGGCGGAGCCGCAGCTGGACCTGTTTGGGGGCCGCAAGTAGCGACACGGCTACCGAGGCGGCAGCGGGTTCGCGTACACCGCGTCGACGGAGACCGAGACTCCGAGAGACGAAAGCTCCAGCTTCTCGCCCGGCCCGAAGAAGTGTAACTCCCAGACGCCGCGCTCGTTGCGCCGCTGGACCTCGACGCGCTGCTCGGTCTGGCTGACGAGCACGTACTCGCGAAGAGAGTCGATCCGTCGGTAGTGACCAGCCTTCGCGCCGCGGTCGTAGGCCTCGGTTGCATCCGAGAACACCTCGATGAGCACCAGCGGGTTGGCGATCGCGTTCGCGTCGCCGGGCGGCGTCTCGACCTTGCCGCAGACCACGCTGACGTCCGGGTAGAAAGATGCGCCGGTGGAAGTGACGTAGACACGCGCGTCCGAAGTGTAAGCGCGGCAAGGCTTTCCGGCGAGGGCCGAGCGCGCTTCTCCGAGCAGCGCCGCCGCGAGCGCGCTGTGCTCGAGAGTGCCGCCGGCCATGGCGTAGGCCTCCCCGTTGATGAAGTCGTGCTTCACCTCGGACGTGGCCTCGCGAGCGAGGTACTCCGAGTACGTCAGCGTGGGCTTCGGGGTTGCAGCCATGAGGACAGGATGCCACGGAGCGACCGACGAGCCAATCGCAGCGTCCGACCTGCGACCTCCGCACCGCCCCGCATGCGGATTCCGCACTCGCCGCACGTGGCGACGATCACACCGCCTCCACGCTTCGCTCTGCGCCGCCCCCCCTCGCGCGTCGGCCCGCCGATTGCTCTCAGACTCGCGTTGCAATCGATGAAGCCATCGCCACCGTGCCGCAATCAACCGACGACCGACCAGCGCCGCCGCCCACCGGTGGCCGGCCAGGAGCGCACACTTGGACAAGGCCGCGATCAGCCACTCCACCGTCGGACCCGTCTTCACGACCGTCTCCGCGGCGCTCCTCTTCGCCTGCCTCGCGGTAGCCGCGTGCGGAGGCTCGATGCAGGGAGGGGCCAACGCGGGCAGCGCCGGGAGCGGCGGCACGACCACCACCGCTGGCAGCGGCAGGGACGGAGGGACGACCGGCAGCACGGGCCCTAGAAAGTGATCTCGAGCGCGGTGCGGTCGGCGCCCGAGACCATCTGCGCCCGCGCCTTCACCAGCGGCAGCGAGCGGCGCGCCCAGTACTGCGCGACCTTCACCTTGCCGTCGTAGTAGCGCGCGTCCGCGTCGGCCTCGCAGAGCTTCGCGAGCGCCGCGGGGTCGCCGAGCGCGACGCCGGCCTTCTCGGCGATCGCCTGCAGGCGCGGGTGCGCGATGGCCGCCTGCTCGAGGAGCAGCCAGCCGATGACGACCTGGCCGGTGATCTCGAGGAACGCCGTCGCCTCCAGCATCGGCTTGAGCGGGTCGGCCGTGCCGCTGGCCGCGAGCGCCATCGCGGCTCCGGCGAGCGCGTCGCGGGCGTCGGCGAGCCGCTTCATGTCCGCGCCGAGCACCGGGTGCGCGAGGCCCGGCTCGACCACCTGGTTGATCAGCCCCAGCAGGTTGCGGATGGGCGCGCCGCCCTGCTGCGAGAGCTTGCGACCGACCAGGTCGAGCGCCTGGATGCCGTTGGTGCCCTCGTAGATCGAGGCGATCTTCACGTCGCGCAGGTACTGCTCGACCGGATACTCGCTGGTATACCCATATCCACCGAGCGTCTGCACCGACAGCTCCACCGCGCGGAACCCCAGGTCGGTGGAGCAGCCCTTGGCGATCGGGGTCATCAGATCGGCGAGGCCCTGGTAGGTCTCGCGCTCGCCCGCGTCCTGCGTGGCCCCGGCGAGGTCATTGAAGTACGCCGAGCGGTAGATGAGCGCGCGCGTCCCCTCGCCGATCGCCTTCTGCATCAGCAGCATCTGCTTGACGTCGGGGTGGCCGACGATCCCCTTCTGCTCGGGCACGCCCGGCACCACCGGGATGGTCTTGCTCTGGACGCGCTCCTTCGCGTGCTGCAGCGCGAACTGGTAGGCCGCGTTGGCCGCGGCCGCGCCCTGCAGGCCCACGTTGACGCGCGCCTCGTTCATCATCTGGAACATCGCGCGCATGCCCTTGCCCTCCTCACCGAGGAGCTGGCCCTGGCAGTCGCCCTTCTCGCCGAACACCATGGTGCAGGTGGGCGAGCCGTGGATGCCCATCTTGTGCTCGATGCCGGCGCAGCGGACGTCGTTGGCGGCGCCGAGCGTGCCGTCGGCGTTGGGCCTTCGCTTGGGCACCAGGAAGAGCGAGAGGCCGCGCGTGCCGGCGGGCGCGCCCTCGACGCGCGCGAGCACCGCGTGGACGATCTGCTCGGTGAAGTCGTGCTCGCCGAAGGTGATGAAGATCTTCTCGCCCTCGATCAGGAAGTGGTCGCCCTGCCGCGTGGCCTTGGTGCGCGCGGCGCCGACGTCGCTCCCGGCACCGGACTCGGTGAGGCACATGGTGCCCGACCACTCGCCCGAGTACATGCGGCGCAGGTACAGCTCCTTCATCGCCTCGGTGCCGAAGACCTCGACCAGGTGCGCCGCGCCCGAGCCCAAGAGGGGCCAGAGGCAGAACGACATGCAGGCGCCGATCATGAATTCGTTGACGCCCATCTGCACTGAGTTGGGCATGCCCTGCCCGCCCCACTCGGGGCTGTGCGGCAAGCCGAGCCAGCCGCCCTCGACGAACTGGCGGTAGACCTCCTTGAACGCGGGCGGAGTGGTCACCTGCGAGGTGGCCTTTTCGTACTTCGAGCCGACGCGGTCGCTCTCGCGGTTGGCGGGCGCCATCACCGCACGGGCGAACTTGAACGCCTCGTCGAGGATCGCCTCGACGGTGGCGCGGTCGACGTCCTTGTACTTGGGCAGGCCGAAGAGCTTGTCGATGCCGATCTGGTCGAAGAGGACGAACTTCACGTCGCGGACGTCGGCGTTGAACTCGGACATGTCGGCGGTCTCCTAGGGGCGGTGCTTGAGGGTCTGGTAACACCGCTCGGGCAAGCTGGCGCCCGCTGCGGCGATTTGGCGCAGCGACATACACCAGAGCCGGGCGTTGTCCATGCGGAAGACGGGAGGCCCCGCGACGTCTTCCCCGCGGTGGCGTCCGGGCGCGGTCGGGTGCTTGCGGAGCGCAACTGGAAGAGTACCTTGACCCGAGGGCGGTTGGAGCCACCAGCGATGCCTGCGCAGCTCGACCAGAGGAGCGCCCGGGTCTCCGGGATCGCCGGGGCGATCGGGCTCTCGGTAGCGTTGGCGCTGCTCGTGCTCGCTGCTGCTGCTGCCTTCGCGGAGTCGGCGGAGCTCTCCGCTGCCAACGGCTGGGTCGAGCACACGCACGAGGTGATCGAGGCGCTGCTCGCCGAGCGGTCGGGCCTCGCAGAGACGGCCGCGGCGCGCGCGGCGCTCCCCGCTGGCGGGGCCGGCACGCTCCCCAGGCTGCTCGACGCGCTCGCCCGGGTCGGGACGAACGCCCAGGCCGTGCGCCGCCTCACCGCCGACAACCAGGGACAGCAGCGGCGGCTCGACGACCTCGAGGGCCTGGTGCGGCAGCACGTGGCCCTCCTCGCGCCAGGGCGCGGACCCTGCGCGAGCACCGCGTGACCTCGCGCTCCTCGGCCAAGGAGGCGCTCGCGCTGCTCGGTGGGGGCGAGAGTTTCGACGTGATCTTCTCCGGCCTGATGATGCCGGAGATGACCGGCATGGAGCTGCACGCGGAGGTGGTCCGCCTCCACCCCAAGGCGGCCGCGCGGATGGTGTTCCTGACGGGCGGAGCGTTCACGCCCTCGGCCACCGAGTTCCTCGACCGCGTGCCCAACGAGCGGCTCGACAAGCCCTTCGACCCGAAGCGGATCCGCGCGCTGGTGCAGGAGTACCAGCGGCGCGGGTAGTCTCCCTCCGGCTGGGTGCTACGCGGGCTTCTTCTTGAGCAGGCCCTCGGCCTCCATCGCCGCCTGCACCGCCGGACGGGCCCGCACGCGGTCGCGGTGCGCCACCAGCCCGGGCCAGCGGGCGAGCTCGATCTTGGCGGCGCGCGCCCAGTTCAGTGTCACACCCAGGTAGAGATCCGCGACCGTGCACTGCTCGCCGGTGAGGTACGGCATGCTCCCGAGCTGCTGCTCGACCCAGTCGAAGTTGCGCGTGAGCTTCTCGTGCGCCTTCTGCACCTCGACCTCGGCGCCGTCGTGGAAGATCGGCCAGTAGGCCTTGTGGACCTCGGTGGCGATGAAGTTGAGCCACTCCTGCACACGGTAGCGCGCGAGGCCACCCGGCGCGGGCAGCAGGCCGGCGGCGGGGTTCTGATCGGCGATGTACTGCAGCACCACCGACACCTCGGTGAGGCGCTCGCCGGAGTCGAGCTCGAGCACGGGCACGAACCCCTTGGGGTTGACCTCGAGCAGCGGACGGCCGTCGTCGAGCAGGCCCGACTTCAGGTCGTACCTGGAGAGCGTGAAAGGGAGGCCGGCCTCGCGCAGCGCCATGTGGGCGGCGAGGGAGCAGGTCGCTTGGGCGTAATAGAGCTTCATCGTCGAACAGTAGCGCGAAGGGCGCGCCGGCGCAGCGCCCGGAGATGGGCCGTCGCCGACGCGCGCGGCGTCTGCCCGGCTGGAACCCCCGCCCGCGGGCCGCGCCTACCGCCCCGGCCGCACCTCGCGCAGCACCGCCTCCACCGCGCCCGCGAGCCCCAGCCTGCTCGTGTCCACGTGCACCTGCGCCTGCGCATAGAGCGGCGCCCGGGCGGCGAGGAGCGCCCGCAGCTCGGCCTGCGCGTTCTCGCTCGCGGCGCCGGGCCGCTCGTCTCCCTGCGCCAGCACCCGCAGCCAGTGGTCCTCGGGGGTGGCCTTCAGCCAGACGGTGGTGCAGCGCTTCGATAACAATCGCAAAGCGTCCTTGTCGGTCACCATCGAGCCGCCGGTGGCGATCACCGCCGCGTCCCCCTCGGCCAGCACGCGCGCCAGCACCTCGCGCGCGAGCCGCCGGTAGTAGGCCTCGCCGTGCAGCGAGAAGATGCCCGAGAGCGAGAGGCCCGCGGCGCGCTCGACCAGCTCGTCGAGCTCGACGAAGGGCACCCCGAGCCGCTCGGCGAGCTGCCGGCCGATGGTGCTCTTCCCCGCGCCCCGCAAGCCCAGGAGCGCGATCACCGGACCCTGGCCGCGGCCCTGGCCGAAGCGCGCGCGCAGCCAGGTCTCGGCTTCGCGGCGCTCTTCGGGAGCGAGCGCGGCCAAGAGCGGCCAGAGCGGACCCGGCGTAGCGGGCGCCGTGCCGAGCGCGCGCTCCGCCTCCGAGAGCAGCGCCCCGCTGCTGGTCCCGAGCGCCGCGCAGAGCTGCGAGAGCCGCTCCACCGAGATGTTGCCCTGCCCTGCTTCCAGGTCGGCGAGGAACCGCTCCGAGAGGCCCGACCGCTCCGCCAGCTCACGCCGGGATCGGCCCGCCAGCTCGCGCTTCTCGCGGACCGCGTGGCCCACCGCCTCGAGGAGCGGCGTGCGGGGCTCGGGAGGCCGCGGGGCGCGCGGCGCGGCGGCCGTGGGTAAGGCGTGGACGGCCCGCGGGGACGAGGCGCGCGGGTGCTTGGGCGCCGCGGCCGGCCGGAGAGCCTTGCGGGGCGCGGGCTTCACCGCGGCGCAGAGTCGGGTGGCAGAGGGGCGGGAGCGCTTCACGGTCTGCACTATATTGCATCCGCCAGGATCCGACAAGCGGGCACCATGCACTATACCGCTTGCACCCGCGCAATCCTTGCGCTAGTTACCCGGTCCATGGATACGCACGCCGCCCAGGCTCCCGACGTCGCGCTCGAGACCCACCCTTCGCGCTACCACCACTGGACGCTCGAGCTGGGCGGCGAGGTGGCGCGCCTGGTGCTCAAGGTGCAGCCGTTCGGCGGCGTCAAGAGCGAGCTGGAGCTCAAGAGCAACTCCTACGACCTCTCGGTCGACGTCGAGCTGGCCGACGCCCTCCAGCGGCTGCGCTTCACCCACCCGCAAGTGAAGGCGCTGGTCATCACCTCGGGCCACGAGAAGGTCTTCTGCGCCGGCGCGAACATCTACATGCTGGCGAGCTCGACGCACCCCTTCAAGGTCAACTTCTGCAAGTACACCAACGAGACGCGCCTCTACCTCGAGGAGCTCTCGGCGGAGAGCGGCGTGAAGACGCTCTGCGCCGCCAACGGGGCCTGCGCAGGCGGCGGCTACGAGCTGGCGTTGGCGTGCGACGAGATCGCGCTGGTGGACGACGGCAGCAGCACCGTCTCGCTCCCCGAGGTGCCGCTGCTCGGGGTCCTGCCGGGCACGGGCGGCCTCACCCGCGTGGTCGACAAGCGCAAGGTCCGCCGCGACCGCGCGGACGCCTTCTCCACCCAGGCCGAGGGCGTCAAGGGCAAGCGGGCGCTGCAGTGGGGCCTCGTGGATGCAGTGATCCCGCGCAGCAAGTTCGAGGCGGCCATCGCGCTGCGGGCGAAGGCGCTCGCCGCCGCCGCGCCGCAGATCGCGCGCGGGGCGGGCGTCGAGCTGGAGGCGCTGGAGCCCAAGGTGTCGGCCACGCGCGTCGACTACCGATTCGTCAATCTCGACCTCGGCGGCCACGCCCGCGTCGCGACGCTCACCGTCAAGGGCCCGGAGGGCGGAGGCGGCGCGCAGCCGGCCGATGAAGACGCCGCGCTCGCGGCGGGCTCCTCGTGGTGGCCCCTCCGCATGGCCCGCGAGCTGGACGACGCCCTGCTCCGCCTGCGCTTCCTCCACGGCGAAGTCGGCCTCGTGCTGCTGGAGACCCGCGGCGACCACGCCGCCACCTGGGCCGCGGGCGAGCTGCTCGCGAGCATGAAGGACACCTGGCTCGGCCGCGAGACGCGCCTCTTGCTCGGCCGCGTGCTGCGCCGGCTCGACCTCATGTCGAAGAGCCTCTTCGCCGTCTGCGACGAGCAGAGCAACTTCTGCGGCCCGCTCTTCGAGCTGCTCATCGCCGCCGACCGCAGCTACCTGCTCGACCAGGACGGCGTCTCCTGCCGCCCGGGCGCGCTCTCGTCGGGCCTGCTCCCCACCTGGGCCGGCGTCTCGCGGCTGCAGGGCCGCTTCCAGGCCGACGCGAAGGCCCCGGGCGCGGTGGTCGCCGCCGGCGCCGCTGGCGCGCTCGACGCGGGGACGATGGACGCGCTGGGGCTGGCGACCACCTTCGCGGACGAGATCGACTTCGCCGAGGAGCTGCGGGTGGCCGTCGAGGAGCGCGTCAGCCTCTCGCCCGACGCGCTCACCGGCATGGAGGCGAGCTACCGCTTCCCGGGCGCCGAGACGATGGCCACCAAGATCTTCGGCCGCCTCTCCGCCTGGCAGAACTGGATCTTCATCCGGCCCAACGCCACCGGCGAGCACGGCGCGCTGACGGTGTACGGCAAGCCGGAGCGGCCGAAGTTCGACTTCCGCCGCACCTAGTCGTCAACGCTTCGGTAACCAACCGCCCGACCACCACTCGACCACCGCAGGGGTACTTGGAATGGCCCTCGATCAATCGACGATCCCCAACAACGTCAACCTCGAGTCGGACAAGCGCCTGCAGCGCGCGCTCGAGGCGTGGCAGCCCGACTTCCTCAGCTGGTGGAGCGACGTCGGGCCCGAGGGCTGGCAGGCCCACCAAGTCTACCTGCGCACCGCCGTCTCGGTGGACGCGAAGGGCTGGGCGCACTTCGACTACGTGAAGATGCCCGACTACCGCTGGGGCATCTTCCTCTCCCAGCCCGAGGAGGGCAAGACCATCGGCTTCGGCGACGTGATGGGCAGCAAGGTCTGGGACGAGGTCCCGGGCGAGCACCGCAACGCGCTCAAGCGGATCATCGTCACCCAGGCCGACACCGAGCCCGCCTCCGTGGAGCAGCAGCGCCTGCTCGGCAAGACCGCGCCCTCGCTCTACGACCTGCGCAACCTCTTCCAGGTGAACGTCGAGGAGGGCCGCCACCTCTGGGCGATGGTCTACCTGCTGCACCGCTTCTTCGGCCGCGATGGCCGCGACGAGGCCGATGAGCTCCTCGCGCGCCGCTCGGGCTCCGCCGACAAGCCGCGCATCTTGAACTGCTTCAACGAGCCGATCGACGACTGGCTCAGCTTCTTCATGTTCACCATGTTCACCGACCGCGACGGCAAGTACCAGCTGGCTGCGCTGTCGGAGAGCGGCTTCGACCCGCTCGCGCGCTCGACCAAGTTCATGCTCACCGAGGAGGCGCACCACCTCTTCGTCGGCGAGACCGGGGTGGAGCGCATCGTGCGCCGCACCGCCCAGCGGATGGCCGAGGGGGCCGATCCGGTGAAGGCCGGCGTGGTCCCGATGGAGCTGATCCAGAAGTACATCAACCACTGGTACTCGCTCTCGCTCGACCTCTTCGGCGGCGAGATCTCCTCCAACGCGGCCGACTTCTTCGCCGCGGGCCTCAAGGGCCGCTTCCGCGAGGAGCAGTACCAGGACCACACCGCGCTCGGCGGCGCGACCTACCAGCTGTCGGTGCCGCAGGACGGGCAGCTGGTCGAGCAGGAAGTCGCGCTGCGCACGGCGATGAACGAGGTGCTGCGCGACGAGTACGTGAAGGACTGCCAGCGCGCGGTCGACCGCTGGAACAAGACCATCGCCGAGGCCGGGCTCTCGGGCGTGTCGCTCCGGCTGCCGCACCGCCGCTTCAACCGCGCGGTCGGGCCCTGCGCGAGCCTGAAGTTCGACCCGCAGGGCGTCGCCGTCAGCGAGGCGACCTTCGCCGCACGCCGCGGAGAGTGGCTGCCGACCGAGGCGGAGCGGGCGTACGTGAAGTCGCTGATGGTGGGCGTCTACGCGCCGGGCAAGATGGCCGGCTGGATCGCGCCGCCCAACAAGGGCATCGACGGGCAGCCCCTCGACTTCGAGTACGTGAAGGCGCCGAGCGCGTAGCTACGCTGGCAGCTGCCCCGGCACGCCGGTCGGCGGCAGCGCACCAGGGGCCTTCACCCGCGCGAACAACGGGGTCAGCGCCTGCTCGTCGAGGGTCTCCTTCTCCAGCAGCAGCCGCGCGCTCTCCACCAGCACGTCGCGGTTTGCGGTGAGGATCGCCAGGGCGCTGGTGCAGGCCGCGCCGACGATCTCCCGCACCGCCAGGTCGATCTCCCGCGCCGTCGCCTCGCTGTAGGCGCGCGGTCCGCTGCCCGGACCGAGGAAGCCCGCGGGGCGGTCGTCGTACGCGACGTTGCCCAGGCCCGGGATCATCGCGTAGCGGGTCGCCATGCTCAGCGCGATCCCGCTCGCCTTGGCGAGGTCGTCCGAGGCGCCAGTGGAGAGGTGGCCGAACACCAGCAGCTCGGCCGCCCGCCCGCCGAGCAGCACCGCCATCTTCGCCTCCAGCTCGGCGCGGGTCATCAAATACCGGTCCTCGGTGGGCCGCTGGATGGTGTAGCCGAGCGCGCCGACGCCGCGCGGGATGATCGACACCTTGTGCACCGGGTCCTGTCCCGGGAAGGACGCGGCCACCAGCGCGTGGCCCATCTCGTGGTGCGCGACGATGGCGCGCTCGACGGGGCTGAGGATCCGGCTCTTCTTCTCCAGCCCGGCGACGATCCGCTCGAGCGCCACGGTGAAGTCGGCCATCGCCACCGCGCTCGCGTCGCGCCGGGTGGCCGCCAGCGCGGCCTCGTTGACCAGGTTGGCGAGGTCGGCGCCGGAGAAGCCGGGCGTCAGCGCCGCCACCTGCTCCAGCTGCACGTCCACCGCCAGCTCGATCTTCTTCGCGTGCACCCGAAGGATCTGCTCGCGCCCCGAGCGCTCGGGCTTGTCGACCAGCACCTGGCGATCAAAGCGGCCGGCGCGCAGCAGCGCAGGATCGAGGATCTCCGGCCGGTTGGTGGCGGCGAGCAGCACGATCCCGGAGCGCGCATCGAAGCCGTCGAGCTCGACCAGGAGCTGGTTGAGCGTCTGCTCCTTCTCGTCGTGGCCGCCCGGCCAGCCCCCGGAGTTGCGGGCGCGGCCGAGGGCGTCGAGCTCGTCGATGAAGATGATGCAGGGGGCCTTGAGCCGCGCCTGCTCGAAGAGGTCGCGCACCCGCGCCGCGCCGACGCCGACGAACATCTCGACGAACTCGCTGCCGCTGATCGAGAAGAACGGCACTCCGGCCTCGCCGGCCACCGCGCGCGCGAGCATGGTCTTGCCGGTGCCTGGCGGGCCGATCAGCAGGATGCCCTTCGGCATCCGCGCGCCCAGCCGGCCGCCGCGCGCCGGGTCCTTGAGGAAGGCGACGGTCTCCTGCAGTTCGGCCTTGGCCTCGTCGACGCCGGCGACGTCGGCGAAGGTGTTCTTCAAGCCGGTCTCGACGTAGATCTTCGCCTTGCTCTTGCCGATCGACATCAGGCCCCCGCCCGGCCCGCCGCCGGCGCGCCGCTGCAGCCAGACCCAGACGCCGATGAAGAGCGCGGCCGGCACCACCCACGAGAGCAGCAGCGGCAGCCACTCACTGCGGACCTCGCCGGAGTAGCGCACCGAGGACGCGTCGAGCTCCTTGGCGAAGTCGGGCTCGACGCGCCGGGTGACGAAGCGGCTCTTGCCGTCGCGGGTCACCTTGAAGGTGCCGGTGATCTGGTCCTGGCCGACCAGCACCTCCTCGATCTTGCCGTCCTTGAGCAGCCGCTGGAACTCGCTGTACGGCAGGACCTCCACCGCCGAGAAGCGCGCGAGGACGTTCTGCAGCAGGAGCACGCCCGCCAACGCGACCAGGATGTAGCCCGTCTGGAACCTGCTGCTCTTGCCCACCGGCACCTCTCCCTGGTCGGTCTGCTCACGCGGCGGCGCGCCCGCGGCACCCGTCATGATCGAGGGCCTCTGGCCGACGAGCCGGCGCAGGTATACCCGAGCAGAGACGGCGCAGCCATGGGCGGCAGGCGGACGCCTGCTCGGGGCGCGCGCGACCGATCGTCGCTTCCGATTGGCGAGCAGTGCGCCGGTCGGCACCTATCCTCTTGTCTGGATGCCCACCCCGACCACTCCCCTGTCTGCCCGCACCTCGTCGACGCACGCGCTGCAGGTCGAAGGCCTCTGCGGCCTGCAAGAAGCCGAGGCGGCCGCCCGCCTGGTGGCCGAGGGCCCCAACGAGCTGCCCGGCACCCGCAGCCGCACGCTCGCCACCATCGCCCTCGAGGTGGTGCGGGAGCCGATGTTCCTCATGCTGGTGGCGGCGGGCGTCATTTACTGGCTGATGGGCGAGCCCGGCGACGCGCTGCTGCTGCTCGGCTTCGTCGGCGTGGTCATGGGCATCACCATCGTGCAGGAGCGGCGCACCGAGCACGCGCTGGAGTCGCTCCGCGATCTCTCCAGCCCGCGCGCGCTGGTGATCCGCGAAGGGCAGCGCAAGCGCATCGCCGGCCGCGAGGTGGTCCGCGGCGATCTGGTGGTGCTCGCCGAGGGCGACCGCGTGCCGGCCGACGGGCTGGTGCGGCGCGCGCTCAGCCTCTGCGTCGACGAGTCGCTGCTCACCGGCGAGTCGGTGCCCGTGCGCAAGCAGGCCATCGCAGCGACGCAGAAGGCAGGGCGCGCGCTCGACGAGCCGGGCGGCGAGGACCTGCCCTCGGTCTTCTCGGGCACGCTGGTGACCGCAGGCCAAGGCGTGGCCGAGATCCTCGCCACTGGCGCGCGCGCCGAGCTCGGCAAGATCGGCAAGGCGCTGGAGCAGACCAAGACCGAGGCGACCACGCTGCAGAAACAGACGCGGCGGATGGTCCGCGTCCTCGCCATCACGGGCCTCGCGGCGTGCGCTCTCGTCGTGGTGGCGTTCGCGCTCACCCGCGGCGGCAACGGGGATGCGTGGAGGCAGGGTTTCCTCGCGGGGATCGCGATGGCGATGGCGATCCTCCCCGAGGAGTTCCCGGTGGTGCTGACCATCTTCCTCGCGCTCGGCGCGTGGAGGCTCTCGCGCAGCCGCGTGCTCACCCGGCGGATGCCGGCGGTGGAGCTGCTCGGCGCCGCCACCGTGCTCTGCGTCGACAAGACCGGCACGCTGACGCAGAACCAGATGACCTTGCGCAGCCTCGCCGCCACGCCGCCTGTGCCTGGTGGCGCGAGCGACCTGGCTGCGCTCCAGGGCCCGCTCCCCGAGGCGCTGCACCTGCTGCTCGAGGAGGCGATCCTCGCCTCCAAGCGCGACCCGTTCGACCCGATGGAGCGGGCGCTGCACGAGGCGGGCGATCGGTTCATCGCGCAGACCGAGCACCTCCACCCGGGCTGGACGCTCGTACGCGAGTACCCGCTCGCGCCCGCGCTGGCAGCGGTCACCCACGCTTGGAGGGGGCGCGAGGATGGCCTGCTGGTGCTCGCCTCCAAGGGCGCGCCCGAGGCGCTCGCCGAGCTCTGCCACCTGGGCGTGGAGCCGCGCGCGGCGCTGGTGCGCGACGTGGCGGCGCTCGCCTCGCAGGGCCTGCGCGTGCTCGCGGTCGCGCGGGGCACCGTCAGCGAGGCGGCGCTGCCGGAGGAGCACCACGACCTCAAGCTAGAGCTGGTGGGGCTGCTCGGCTTCGAGGACCCGCTGCGCGAAGCGGTGCCCGCGGCGGTGGCGGAGTGCAGGGCCGCGGGCGTGCGCGTGGTGATGATCACCGGCGACTACCCGGCCACCGCGCAGAGCATCGCCAGGCTCGCCGGTCTCGACCGGTGCGAGGTGGTGCTCACCGGCAAGGACCTCGACGCGCTCACCGATGCGCAGCTGGAGGAGCGCGTCGCGCAGGTGCAGGTGTTCGCGCGGGTGGTCCCGGCGCAGAAGCTGCGCATCGTCAACGCGCTCAAGGCCAGCGGCGAGATCGTCGCCATGACCGGCGACGGCGTGAACGACGCGCCCGCGCTGAAGGCCGCGCACATCGGCATCGCCATGGGGGGCCGCGGCACCGACGTCGCGCGCGAGGCCGCCTCGCTGGTGCTGCTCGACGACGACTTCTCCTCGATCGTCACCGCCGTGCGCCTGGGCCGGCGCATCTACGACAACCTCAAGAAGGCGATCGTCTTCATCGTGGCGGTGCACGTGCCGATCGCTGGCCTCTCGATGCTGCCGGTCTTCTTCGCGGGCTGGCCGCTCTTGCTCCTGCCCGTGCACATCGCCTTCCTGCAGCTGATCATCGACCCGGCCTGCACGCTCATCTTCGAGTCGGAGGCGGCCGAATCCGACGTGATGCAGCGGCCGCCTCGCGACCCGAAGGAGGGGCTCTTCTCCAGGGAGACGCTCACCATCGCGCTGCTGCAGGGGTTCAGCGTCCTCGCGGTCTGCGTGGGCGTCTTCCTGCTGGCGCGCCGCGACCACTCCGCCGAAGCGGCCCGCGCCCTCACCTTCGCGACGCTGGTGGTCGCCTTCGTGGTGGTGATCCTGGTGAACCGCTCCTGGACCCGCTCGGCGGTGGCGATGCTGAAGGTCCGCAACCCTGCAGTGCGCTGGGTCCTGCTGGGCGCGGTGACGCTGCTCACGCTCGCCTTGGCCGTGCCCTGGCTGCAGCGGATGTTCCACTTCGCGCCGCTGCACGCGAACGATCTCGCGCACTCGATCGGCGCGGGGCTCGTCTGCGTGCTCTGGTTCGAGGCGGTGAAGGCGGTCCAGCGGCGTGCCATGCGCGGCCCGCGCGCTACCGCCGCGGCGCCCAGAGCTCCCAGTCGCCGCTCTTCATGAGTAATACACCTCTCTGCTCGGCGAGCGACTGCATCTGCGGCGAAGGCCTCCAGCGCCGCACCAGGACGGCGTCGAAGTTCGCCCAGATCTCGTCCACCCGCGGCCAACCGTTGTCATGGCCCCAGACGATGCGGTGGATGTCGATCCCCGGACGGTAGTGGATCGGACAGGTGGCGAGGATGGCGGCGGTGTCCGGCGTCTGCCCGAGGTGGTCGCTCATCACGTACTTCTCGACGTGCCAGAGGCTGCGCCAGGTGAAGTACCGGCTGTCGGGGTCGAGCTTCACCATGTGCAGGCGCGCGCGCGGCGGCAGCGCCGACATCACCTCTTCGAG
>JAYWAO010000145.1:0-16682 GCA_043782365.1 Deltaproteobacteria bacterium | reverse complement strand
CCCGAGCAGCGCCGCGGCCTGCGCCAGCTCGCGGCAAGCGCGGCCCAGCGCGTCCAGCGCCGCCAGATCGCGCGCGCGCGCCGCCTCGACCGCCCGCTCCAGCGGACCCGGCGCCTGCTGCTCCAGCGCGCCTGGACCGCGCCGCAGCCGATCCGGGAGCCCGAGCCGGTCTAGCAGCGCGAGCAAAGCCGCGCCGTGCCCGGCCACGCTAGACCGGGCGGGCAGCGAGCGCACCAGCGCGATCACCCGGCCCACCCGCCCCGAGACCTCTTCCACCTCGGCCAGCTCGCGCAGGAGCCCCTGCCGACGCCGCTGGCGCTCCTCGGCCTGCGCCGCGCGCCGCTTGCGGTCCGCCAAGAGCGTGAGCTGCGCGGTGATCGCGCCCGTCTCTCCCTCGCCAGGGCCCCGGTCGTCGCGCACCGCCGCCTCGCGCAGGACGCGGTCGATCGCGCCGGCGCCCGCACGCTCGCCGTCCTCGCGCAGCCACAAGAGGCCCGACCCGAGCAGCGCCGAGAGCTGCGCCCGCGGAAAGTCCCGCTCGGCCAACTGGAAGAGCGAGAGCGCCAGCTGCACGGGCGGCGTGGGCAGCGCCGGACGGCCGCGCCGCTCGCGCCAGGGCACGCCCAGCTGCTCCAGCGCCGCGCCCAGCTCCTCCGCGGCGCCGCCCGCGAGGCTGCGGACCGCGACGGCGATCTGGTCGGGCGCGCAGCCGGCGTCGAGCTGGTCGGCCACCCGCCGCGCCACCTCGCGCGCCTGCGCGGCCGGCCCGGCGCAGGAGACGAGCCGCACCTGGGCCCGCGCCAGCCCCTCGGGCGCTTCGGCGCGCAGGTCGTCGAGCGCGCTCCCCTCGGCGAAGAGCCGCTCGCGGAACGGCGCCAGCGGCCCGGTGCTCCCGGGCTGCTGGTAGACGAGCTCCGGCAAGGCCTCGGCGCGGCCGGTCTCCGGGGCCTTCTCTGCCTGCGCGCCCAGCGCCTCGATGCGCGAGAGCACGGGCCCCAGCGGATCTCCCGAGAGGAAAGGCCGCCGGGGCCAGAAGGGGAGGTGCAGCCGCACCTTGGCGCCAGCCTGCCCGAGCCGCGCCGCGAGCGCGAAGAGCAGCTCCAGGCGGGCCGGCGTCCAGTCGAGCACCGCCGAGAGGTGCAGCGCGCCCGCGCCCTGGAGCAGCGCCGGCAGAGGCCCCCCGGCGCGCAGCCGCTCGCATGCGGCGCGCACCGCCTCCCCTGGCTCGCAGAGCCCCGCCGCGCGCAGCTCCAGCGCGCCCGCGGCGAGCATCCGCGCGAGCGGCTCGACCCGGGCCCGGGTCGGCTCTGGTAACTCCGGACAGAGCCCGAGCAGCGCATCAGGGGAGAGCAGGCCCTCGGCCAGCACGCTCGCCAACGCGCCGAGCGCGCGCGCAAACCCGGGCTCCGCGCGGATGGCGTGCCACACCGACCCGGCGGGCGTGCGCTCGCGGGCGAGCCGCCGGTAGAGCAGGGTGCGGGCGAGGCGGGGCGCAGGTCGCAGCGAGAGGCCGCCCTGGGCGGGCCCGGCCACGCCGATCACCGCCTCTTGCAGCTGCGCGAAGGTGCACGCCAGCGGCCCCGCGGCGAGCCCCGTCTCGGCAGCCAGCGACGCGAGCCGCGCCTCGACCCGGGCTGCGTCCGGAAGCACGGTCAGCACGGGGAGCGCGCCGCCGCGCCGGGGCTTGGGCTTCGGCGGGAGGTCGCCGAAGAACGAGAGCTGCTTGGAGTTCATCGGGCGGCACTCTTGGGTCTCATCGGGGCCGCACACCAGGATCTCATCGGGGCCGCACTCTTGGAGCTCATTGGGGCCGCACTCTTGGATCTCATTGGGGCCGCACTCTTGGATCTCATTGGGCCGCAATCCAGGAGCCCCGGCAAATGCCGGGGCTAGAAAAACGGCCGCCCCTGCGGGGCTGCTTCCACCAGCGACACACCCGAATGAACCGTCAACACCTCCCTCAAGACATCGCAGCCGGACTTGAAAATGGACGAACGGACGCACGGCTCACAGCCCCCGAAGGGGGCGGCAGTCCTTCTAGCCCCGGCATTTGCCGGGGCTCCTGATCGGGTGCCTCGATCGGCGTCCGACAAGGTTTTCGACCGGCGTCCGACAAGGTTTTCGATCGGCGTTCGACCGGCGTCCGACAAGGTTTTCGACCGGCGTCCGACAAGGTTTTCGACCGGCGTTCGACTGGCGTTCGACCGCGGTTGACTGACTGGCATCGAGCCATGGGCGCGAGACTTCGGACACGCGCCTGGTCCACGCTGCCCGCGGCCTACTTCGGGGGCGTCAGCTCGCCGCCAGCGGGCGCCGCCGGAGCGGACTCGGGTGAAGCAGCGGGCGCGGGCGTCTCGGCCGGAGCAGCGGGCGCCTCGGTCGGCGCAGCAGCAGGCGGCGCGCCGGGTGGAGTGAGGGCCGCATCTGGCGCGGGCGCGGCGGCAGGAGCGGGAGCCGCGGGCTTGGTCTCGGCCTTGGCGGTGGTGCGCTTCTTCACGGGCGGCGGCTTGAGCTGCCCGCCGGAGCCCCACAGCTCCTTGCGCGCGTCGTTGAACTTCTTGGAGAGCCGCGGCGAGACGTCGGGCGGCACCTCGGCCCACGGGCGCATCGCCAGCGCGCGCTTGAAGTGGTCGTCCATCTCGGTGGGTTTGCCGTTGTCGGCGAAGATCATGCCCTTCAAGATGAGGATCTGGACGATCTCGTCCTCGTCGGAGCGCGCGCGGGCGTCGGCCTCGGCGTCCTTCAGCTCGGCCATCGCGGCGTCGAGGTTGAGCGTGTTGTAGAGGCGGCGCGCGGCCTGGAGGTGCACGTTGACGGCCGCGGTGCCGGCGGCGTCGTCGGCGCGGGAGGCGCCCGGGGTAGAGATGACCGCGAGGGCGAGGGCGCCGCAGAGGGCGGAGCGGAGGGTGCGCATGTCACCACGCTAATACAGGCGCGCGCCGGTCGCCAGCAGGGAACGCCCGTTTCTTGGCGTCCCCGACCGAACCGGGGCTATGATCAGCCCCCATGGCGCACTCCCCGCTCTTCACTGACAAGGCCGCGCGGCCCGTGTCCTCCGCAGTCCGCCGCGCGCTCGCGTTCGACCTGCTGCTGGCGCTCGTCGCCGGCGCGGCGGGTCTCCTGGCGTGCGAGCGGCTCCCGGCCGGAGAGAAGCAGCGAGCGCACCTGGTGGCGCTCGGTCCCTGGCTCACCGACGCGGTCCCGGGCGCGGTCACCGTGGCCTGGACCACGCAGGGCCCGTGGCTCGGCGAGGTCCGCTACGGCGAGTCCGGGCAGCCCGGCAGCGTGGCGCGGGAGGAAGGGCCCACCACCGACCACCGCATCGTGCTCAAGGGCCTCAAGCCGGCCGCCAACTACGACTACCAGATCGTCGCCGACGTCCCCTCCGGCGGCTCCTTCACCAGCGCGCCGGACCCAGCGGCCGACCCGCTCCAGCGGCCGTTCTCGGTGCTGGTCTACGGCGACAACCGCACCAACGGCGGCGACCACGCGCTGGTCGCCCGCGCCGCGGCGGCCCAGGGCGCGGTCTTCGCGCTCCACACCGGCGACATGGTCGTCAACGCCAAGGACCAGCGCGCGTGGCAGCGCTGGTTCGAGGTGGAGGCCGAGCTGCTCGCCAGCACCCCCTTCTACCCGACGGTCGGCAACCACGAGATCACCGATAAAGGTGTTACCTATAGCCGCCACTTCCAGCAGCGGGGCCGGCCCACCTTCCGCTCGTTCGACTACGCCAACGTCCACGTGCAGGTGCTCGACTCCTTCGAGCTGGCCGCCGGGGCCGACCCGCACGCGGGCGCGGTCAGCGACGCGCAGAAGGCCTGGGCCGAGGCCGACGCGAAGAGCGTCCCCAAGACCAGCCACCTCTGGATGCTGGTGCACCAGGGCCCGTACACGCACCCGATGAAGATGCGCGCCGGGCACGGCGGCCTCGAGAGCGTCCGGCAGCTGATCAAGGCGGTGCGGGCGGTCCACCCGGTGGAGGCGGTCTTCGCCGGGCACGAGCACTTCTACGAGCGCGGCCTCATCGACGGGCTCGACTACTTCGTCATCGGGGGAGGCGGCGCGCCGCTCGAGGACCCCGACCCCACCGCGGCCGGCGTGAAGGCCGCGCGCAAGCAGCTTGGCTTCGTGGTGCTCGACGTCTGCGGCTGCCACGTGACGGGCCGCGCGCTCGACATCGCGGGCAAGGCCTTCGATGCGTTTGAGCTCGCCACCTGCCCGCAGTCCTGCGCGGTGAAGACGGCGAGCGCCGCCGCGCTGCCTGCGGCGGCCCCCGCTGTCGCTGCGCCCGCGCCTGCCTCGGCCGCACCCGCACGCGCACCCGCTCCCGTGCCCGCGCCCGCCTCCCCCAAACCCGCCGTACCCGAGCCGAAGCAGTGAAGATCACCGACCAGCTCCGCTTCGCCAGCGAGCGCGGCGAGCCGATCTTCTCCTTCGAGTTCTTCCCGCCCAAGACCGAGGCGGGCGTCGAGGCGCTCTTCGCTTCGCTGCAGGCGCTGCGGCCGCTGCAGCCCGCGTTCGTCTCGCTGACCTGGGGCGCGGGCGGGTCGCTGCGGGGCCGGTCGCTGGAGATCGTCACCCGCATCAAGCAGGAGACCGAGCTGGAGGCGATGGCCCACCTCACTTGCGTCGGCGCCACCCGCGAGGAGCTGGCCGCCACCCTGGCCGCCTTCCGCGCCGCCGGCATCGACAACGTGCTCGCCCTCCGCGGCGATCCCCCACGCGGGCAGCAGCAGTTCGTCCCGCCCGAGGGAGGCCTCGCCTACGCGACCGACCTGGTGGGCCTGGCGCGCGTCTCGGGCGGCCAGCGCGGCTTCTGCATCGGCGCTGCCTGCTACCCCGAGGGGCACGTCGAGACGCGGGATCCCTTGAAGGACCTCGCGTATCTCAAGGCCAAGGTGGCCGCGGGCGCCGACTTCCTCATCACCCAGCTCTTCTTCGATAATCGAAAGTACTTCGACTTCGTCGGCCGCGCGCGGGCGGCGGGCATCGAGGTGCCCATCCTCCCGGGCATCATGCCGATCACCAACGTCGAGCAGGTGGAGCGGTTCACCGCCATGTGCGGCGCCAGCATCCCGCCCGCGCTGGCGGCGGCGATGCGGGTGCGGCGCGCGGACCCCGAGGCCGCGCTGGAGCTGGGCGTGGCGTGGGCGGCGCTGCAGTGCGCGGACCTCTTGCGGCGGGGCGCGCCCGGCATCCACTTCTACACGCTCAACCGCAGCCCGGCGACGCGCGCCATCCTGGCCGCGCTGCGGGCGATGGAGCCCTGGCGCGAAGGGTAGCGCTGCGACCGCGGCGCGGTGGTACCCACGGGCGGCAAAAGTATTACTTGATCCCGAGCTGGTGCTTCGCCGCCTCCACCGTGTTGGCGAGCAGCATGGCGATGGTCATCGGGCCGACGCCGCCCGGGACCGGGGTGATGCAGCCCGCGCGCTCGGCGGCCGCGGCGAACTCGACGTCGCCGAGGAGCTTGCCCGAGGCGAGCCGGTTCATCCCCACGTCGAGGATCGCCGCGCCCGGCTTGACCCAGGCCCCCTTGACGATCTCGGCCTTGCCCACCGCGGCCACCACGATGTCGGCGCGGGCCACCTCGGCGGCGAGGTCGGGCGTGCGCGAGTGGGCCATCGTCACGGTGGCGTTGCGCTCCAGCAGCAGCTGCGCCATCGGCTTGCCGACGATGTTGCTGCGGCCGATGACGAGCGCGTTCTTCCCGGCGATCTGCACCCCGGCCTCGTCGAGCAGCCGCAGGCAGCCCCACGGCGTGCAGGGGCGGAGCCCGGGCTTGCCGGCGGAGAGGAGATAAGTATTACGCGGGCCGAAGCCGTCGGCGTCCTTCTCGCCCACCAGCAGGTCCATCACGACCCCGGCGTCGATCTGCTTGGGCAGGGGCAGCTGCACCAAGACGCCGTGCACCTTGGGGTCGGCGTTGAGCTGCCGCACCAGCGCGAGCAGGTCCGCCTGCGAGGTGCTCTCGGGCAGCAGGTGCTCGAACGAGCCCACGCCCGCCTCGTGGCAGGCCTTGATCTTGCCGCGCACGTAGATCACCGACGCGGGGTCCTCGCCCACCCGGATCAGCGCCAGACCCGGAGTCACTCCGGTGAGGCCCTGGATGCGCTTCACTTCAGCGGCCACTTCGGCCCGCACCTTTGCGGCGATCGCCTTCCCGTCGATGATCCGTGCAGTCATGGGGCGGCTTCTAGTACGGGGCGCGGGAAAAGTCCCGCGCGCGCACGGAGGCCAAAGGCCGCACGTCGCCGTTGTCGAGCGCGATGCCGACCAGGCTCTTCACTCAGCGCCTCCGACCCGGCTTCGCGGCGGTTGCCTTCGGTAACCGGATCGTCCCGCCCAGCTTCCGCGGATGTCCCTGTGCGCGAAGCTGGTCGAGCGTCCGCGTCGTCCCCTCCGACTGGTCCTCGAGCAGGGCCGCGAGCAGACCGACGGTGCGCTTGTCGGCCGGCGCCTTCCCGGTCTCGACGCGAGAGATGTGCTCAGCCGAGAGGCCGAGCAGCGCGCCCAGGTCCTTCCCGCGCAACCCGGTCGCGCTGCGCATGAACCGCAGCGCTTCGGGGACCGCGAGGCCGGCCCGCGCGAGCTCGAGCGCGACGCGCAGATCGAAGGCCTCGAGCGACGCGCCATCGACGAGGACTTCAGCGCACGCGCCGCACTGGCTGGCGTCGAGGTCGGCCTTGAAGGCGTGGCCAGCGACCTTGCGGGTGGCGCTGAACTTCACGGGGGACAGCGCCTTTGCACCACAGTGCGAGCAGCTCGCGCTATTCGGCTTCATCTTCGTCACCTCGGTAGGCGGTCACCACCATCACGTTCGCGCGGAGTTCGACGATGCTCCCCGGCAGATCCCGGATCAGCCGGAGCAGCAAGTCCATCGCCGCTGTCTGCACGTTCCGCCCCGACTCCCAGCGGGAGACGGTGTTCGCGCCGAACCGCAGCAGGTGGGCGAGCCCGGCTTGCGTGAGGTGGAAGCGTTCACGAAGCGCACGGATCTCATGGGCCGAGAGGAGGCCGTGCTTCTTGCGGTAGAGGACGATCGCGTCTTCGCCGAACCGCTTCGAGTCCTGCGCTTCGCTGATCGTCCGTGATGGCCCGCGCCGCACTCTGCTAGAAGCTCCCGCCATGACCTTCTCCACCGTCTTCATCACCGGCGCCTCCTCCGGGCTCGGCCGCGGCCTCGCCCTCCACTACGCCCGCGCGGGCTCCACCGTCTTCGCGGTCGCCCGGCGCAAGGAGCAGCTCGACTCGCTCGCCGCCGACGTGGCGGGCGGCAAGGGCAAGGTCATCCCCGTCGTCCTCGACGTCACCGACCTCGACGCGCAGGTCGCCGCCCAGGACGCCGCCCGCGCGCAGGCCGGCGGCCACCTCGACCTCGTCATCGCCAACGCGGGCACCAACCTCCCGCAGCACGCCAGCCGGCTCGACTGGCGCAAGGTGCAGCAGGTCCTCAACCTCAACCTGAACGCGGCCTGCACGACCATCGCCGCGGCGCTGCCCTCGATGTGCGAGCGCGGCAGCGGCACGGTGGTGGGCGTCTCCAGCCTCGCCGCCTTCCGCGGGCTGCCGGCCAACGCGGCCTACTGCGCCAGCAAGGCTGGGCTGGGCACCTTCCTCGAATCGCTCCGCGTCGATCTCACGGGCACCGAGGTGCGCGCGATCTGCATCTACCCGGGCTTCGTCAAGACCGAGCTGACGGCCAGGCACAAGGAGCCGATGCCCTTCCTGATGGAGCTCGACGACGCGGTCCGCGTGATGACCCGCGGCATCGAGCGCGGGCAGTCGCAGATCAGCTTCCCGCTGCCGCTCAACGCCGCCCTGAAAGTGGCCTCCGCGCTGCCCGACGTCGTCTACACCGCCTTGGCGGGCCGGATGGCCCCCAAACCGAAAAAGCGGACTCCGGTGTAAGATGGCAGTGCAGCCGTTTTACGCCGCAGCCGCCTCGCAGGCCATGAGGCAGTCACGGGAAGGGGAGGGGCCATGAAGACGTCCGCCGCGCTGGTCACCTTGTGCCTGCTGCTCGCAGCCTCCGGGGGAAACTCCGGGGCGCTCGCGCAGCACCAGACCAAGGAGCAGGTGAAGGCCGACGCCGAGAAGGCGCAGGCCGAGCTCCCGCCCGCTCCAGGCGAGGCGCCGACCCAGGCCGACGACTCGATGATGGGCGAGGGCCCCGCGCTGACGCCGCCCCCGGGCACCGAGGCGTTCGGGCAGAACAACCGCCCCTCGGGCCGCGAGGCCGCCGAGGAGATGATGGAGGTCCACCCGCAGGCGACCGTCACTTGCCCCGAGGGCATGGTGCCGTTGCTGCACGACGGGCAGCAGGTCGTCGGCCTCGACGGCAAGCCCGCCTGCAAGGTGAGGCGCGTCTTCATCAAGGGCGAGCTGACCAACCTGGGCGCGACCAAGCTCAAGCTGAAGGACAGCCGCTTCGGCGTGCGGCTCGGCTATGCCCGGCTCGACGGCTCGAGCTACCTGAGCATCAACCCCGAGCTCGACCTCGCCTTCGGCAGGTTCTCCTTCGGCCTCGGCGTACCGCTCAACCTGCGCGCGTACGCCAACGGCTTCGTCGACGGCGGCGGCCTCCACCTGCGCGCCAACGACTACAACTCGCCGAGCTCCTACGCGAAGCTCATCCGCTTCATCACCTACGGCGCCAAGGAGGACAACCTCTACCTGAACATCTCGCAGCTCTTCGCGGCGAGCATCGGCCACGGCGCCATCGTCCGGCGCTACTCGGGCAACATCGACCAGAACATCACCCGCGTCGGCGCGCAGCTCGACGCCTACGGACGGTTCGGCGGGTTCGAGGCCTTCATCGGCGACATCGCCCTGCCGACGCACTTCATGAGCGGCGTCGTCTTCCTCAAGCCGCTCGGCTTCCTCTCCGGGCCGCTGCTCTCCACCTTGGGCCAGACCTCGGTGGGCGTCTCGGCCGCGGCAGATCTCAAGGCGCCGTTCTCCCTCAAGCGCGGCCCCGCGGCGCCGACGGGCTCCAACCTGCCCGGCGGCTTCCCCTCGGTGGGCGACAACGGCGAGCCGATCGTCGACGTCGAGCGCAAGGCGCAGGTGATCGGCGCCGACCTGGAGACGAAGTTCGTCAAGACCGACAGCTCCGACGTCAAGGTCTTCATCGACTACTCCACCATGCTCGGCATCCAGGACGAGACCGGCAAGAACCTGCCCGCCGGCGGCGGCTTCACGCTGGGCACGCTCGGCCGCTTCAACGCCGGCGAGGTCAAGCCGCACGCCTTCCGCGTCATCGTCGAGGGCCGGTACTTCGACGGCAACTACATCCCCGGCTACTTCGATACGTTCTATGAAGTCCAGAAGTACCAGTTCATCACCGGCCGCGCGAACACCGGCTATGACCCCAAGCTGAAGGCCTTCATGACCCGCGACCCCGCGCAGAAGCGGGCGGGCTTCTATGCGGAGTTCGGATACCAGTACAACCAGGGCCTGGCGCTGATGCTCGCCTACGAGGACTCCTTCCAGGTGAGCGGCCCGACGACGAACTGCGCCGCGGTGACCCCGGGCAACGTCTGCAACGACCCCAACGTCGGCACCAGGAACCTCACGCTCCACCTCGAATACCCGGTCTATTCGTGGCTGCAGTTCTTCGCCTCGTTCTACCGGCGCAGCTTCGGCGGCGCGCCGATCGACTGGAATCATCCGCTCGGCGACAACACGCTCATCTACAGCGCGGTGCGGCTGCACGTGCTGCCGATCCTCTTCCTCAACGCGCGGTACTATCGGTCGTGGCAGGTCGACCCGGTGCTGGGCGAGATGAAGAACGTGCAGGGCTTCGAGGCCGATCTCGAGTTCGGCTACGAGTTCGACCGCGCGAAGCGGAAGTAGCCCGGTGTCTTCGCAGCGGTGAACAGGCTCTTGCGTCGGTAGAACCAAAAGTTATACTGTCCTCCCATGAAGACGGCGATCTCGATCCCGGATGAGGAGTTTCTCGAGGCAGAGCTGTGCGCGCGCAGGCTGGGCAAGTCGCGTAGCCAGCTCTACCGCGAGGCGGTCGCCGAGTACGTCGCCCGGCACGAGCCAAGCGCCATCACGGAGGCGCTGAACAAGCTGGCTGCCGAGGTCGACACCCGACTCGATGGCTTCGGCAAGAGTGCCGCGCGCAGGACCTTGAAGCGGACGGAGTGGTGATTTCTCAGGGGGACGTGTGGTGGGCCGACCTCCCCGCGCCGGTGGGTTCGGGGCCCGGATTCCGCCGCCCGGTGGTCGTCGTGCAAGCCGATTCATTCAACCGGAGTGCGCTGGGAACCGTCCTCTGCGTTCCTCTGACAGGCAACCTCAAGTGGGCCACAGCGCCCGGCAACGCGGTGTTGTCGGCGCGGAGCACAGGTCTACCCAAGGACTCCGTCGCCAACGTCTCGCAGCTGTTTGCGGCCGATAGGTCTCAACTCACGGAGCGCACAGGGCGCATCTCGCAGAAGCAGATGGCGCTGCTCTTGGCCGGGATCGACGTCGTGCTGGGGCGCTGACGACCTGGTCGTTGGCGCGCTCGAGTTTGCTGTCATCGGGCAGGCCGCAGCAGGTGACAAATGCAACCACTGGGCCGTCACTGTGGAGCCGCGCCTGCTACGCTGGCACGGGCTTCACGAGCGGAGGTCTTCGATGGGCGAGCAGGGCAAGGGTGCGGCAGGGCAGGGTGCAGGCGTTCTGCAGGGCTTCTCCACGGGCGCCACCGAACGGATGCCCGCCATCCCGCGCGAGGCGATGAACGACGCCCAGAGCGCCGCCGCCGACGCGCTCCTCGCGGGTCCGCGCAAGGGCGTGAAGGGCCCGTTCATCCCGCTCCTGCGCAGCCCAATCTTGATGGACAAGCTGGCCGCCGTCGGCGAGCAACTCCGCTTCCACTGCGTGCTCGAGCAGCGGCTCAACCAGCTCGTCACGCTGATCGTCGCGCGGCACACCTGCAACCAGTTCGAGTGGGCGGTGCACGTGCCGCTGGCGCTGCAGGAGGGCGTCCACGCGGGGGCGATCGCGGATCTCGCGGTGGGGGCGCGGCCCCGGGACCTTCAAGAGGACGAGCAGCTCACCTACGACTTCGTCACCGAGCTGCTCGCGCACAACGGCGTCTGCGACGCGAGCTATGCGCGGGCGAAGGCGCAGTGGGGCGAGCAGGGTGTGCTGGAAATGGTAACACTCGTCGGCTACTTCGCGACGGTGTGCTGGGTGATGAACGTGGCGCGGACGCCGGCGCCAGGGGTGCCGGAGGGCGGCGCGCTCGGAGCACTTCCGGGGTAGCTACCGGTTACTACGGGGTAGCTACGGGATAGCTAAGCTACGGGGTAACTACAGCTCCCGCAGCGCCCCCGGCCGCTCCAGCGCCCGTCCGTGCTTGGTCCGCCACGCCCGCTGCCCCGGATAGATCCCCCGCATCCCCGTCAAGAGGAACGCGCCCACGCACACCACCAGCGCATACGGGAACACCGCCCACCCCGATAGCTCCGCCGCCATCACCGCCAGCGCCACCGGCGCGTTCGCCGCCGCGCCGAACACCGCAGCGAGCCCTACCGCCGCCGAGAGCCCGAGCGGCAGCGCGAGGATCCTGCTCAGCACGTTCCCCAGCGAGGCGCCGACGAAGAACAGCGGCGTCACCTCGCCGCCGATGAACCCCAGGCCCACCGTCACCGAGGTGAACACCAGCTTGAGCGCGAACGCCTCGGTGGGGAGCGCCGCGTCGCCAAATGCGCGCACGATGCCGGGCACGCCGAGGCCGAGGTAGTCATTGGTGCCCGCGAGCCTCCAGAGCAGCACCACCAGGACGCCTCCGAGCGCGAGCCGCATCCACGCGCGCGGCAGCCGCGCCCCCTGCCGCTTCAAGAAGTGGGTCAGTTCGATGAACGCCAGCGCCACGCCCGCGACGGCCGCTGCGAAGAGCAGCCACCGCCAGAGGCCGGGACCGAGGAGCCCGACGTCGGCGAGGCCCGCGCCGCGGCCGAAGAGCGCAGGCGCGTCGACGTGCGGGTAGTCCGTGTGGATGATCCCGAGCCAGCGACAAGTGTAGTCACCCACCAAAGCCGCCACCAGCAGGGCCGGGAGCGCCTGCAGCCGGGGCCGGTAGAGCGCCGCCACCTCCAGGCCGAAGACGGCTCCGGCGAGCGGCGTCCCGAACACCGCGCCGAAGCCGCCCGAGATCCCGCACGCGAGCACGGTGCTGCGCAGCGCTGCATCCGAGGCGAGCCCAAGCCGGTGCAGCAGCGTGTCGGCGAGGCTGCCGCCCATCTGCACCGCGGTGCCTTCACGTCCGGCGCTGCCGCCGAACAAGTGTGTGACCAGGGTGCCGCCGAGCACCAGCGGCGCCATCCGCTCGGGCACGGGCGGGCCGCCGTCGTGCAGGCGGTCGAGGAGGGTGCCGAAACCGCCGGCCGCCGCGCCCGCGTAGCGCTCCCAAAAGAGGCCGAGCAGCGCGCCCGCCAGGGGCAAGAGGTAGACGAGCCACTCGTGCGCGAGGCGCGTCGCCGTCACCCGGTCGAGCAGCCAGAGGAAGAGCGCGGAGGACCCGCCGCAGAGCAGGCCCACGGGCACGGCCAGCAGCAGCGCGAGCAGCGGGCCGCGCCAGACCGGGACAGGCCCCACGGCAAGTGTAACACTCGTCGCCAGAGAGGAGGAACCGCCAGAGGTGGCAGGTCCCTCCGAGGTCACGCCCCGGCCCGCTTGCGGAGCGCGGCCCCGAGCCTGCGGGCGGCGTCCTGCTGGGGCGCGGGCACGGAGGCCACCGCGTTCTCCAGCAGCACGTCGAGCCGCGCGGCGAAGCCCTCGGGGTGCTGGGCCCCGCGGTCGGGCAGGTCCTTCATCGAGAACGGCGCTCCGCGCAGGTCGCAGAGCGCAGCCGCCCGGAGCGCATCGCTCGCGCGCACGGCAGAGGCCGACAAGTTCGCCTCGTCAGCCGCCACCCGCAGCGCCGCCGCAGAGAGCCCGAGGCCCGCGAGCAGGGCGCCCAAAGTCTCGGCCTCGTCGAGCAGCGCGTCGGCAGCGGCCACTTCACGGCGTGTGGCCGGCGCGTGCGCCCGCTGCACCTTGCCGACCCGCTGCCTGGCCCAGTCGTCCACGCCGTCGAGCGCGGGCGGGGTGGCGAGCAGCGCGTCGATCAGGAGCGCGTAGGGCGGCTCGAGCACGGTGGCCGTCTGCGTCTCGGGCAGGCGCGCGGCCGCCGCAGCTGCGCGGGCGCGGGTCTGCAGCCGGTAGAGCTGGCCCATCGCGAGCTGGAAGACGTCGCGCACGGGCTTCTCGGCGAGAGCGCGCGCGGCCAGCGCCTCGTCGCCGCCTGAGAGCAGCTCCAGGCCCAGCGAGAGGGTCGAGCGCGCATCGGTGAGCACGCGGCGCACCTCGAACGAATCATCCAGCGCGGTGCCCCACGCGACCAGCGAGGCGTTGGCCGCGTAGGCGACGGCCTGCTCGGCGTGGTCGAGGTCGTCTCCCGCGAGCCGGGCCACCGCGCGGTCGAGCAGCAGCGGCGCGTTGCCGGCCAGCTCGATGGCAGTGGTGGCGTCATCGCGCGCGCTGTCCACCGGCGCCTGGTTCTTGGTGCGGTGCGGCCGCGCGACGAAGCCGAGCGCCTCTTCGAACTCGGGCACGCCCAAGTCCCGGAGCCGGCCGTTGCGCCAGCGTCTTGCGACCTCTTCCAGCTCGGTGGGCACGTCCCAGCGGATCGCCTCCAGCGTGCGGGACACCATGAACGGGTCCTCCTCGGTGAGGTCGTCGAGCAGCCGCTTGAGCGTGGCGTAGCCCGCGCCGTCCTCGCGGATCTCGACCATGTACTTCCGGTCGGGCGTGATCCACGACGAGCCCGGCGCCGTGTCGGGCGTGTCCTCGTTCTCGTCGAGCTCGTGCACGGTCAGCTCGAAGCGGAGCAGCAGCGAGAACAGCTCCGCGTCGATCGCCGCCAGCTTCTCGCGGAACCGGCGCGTGCCGTTGTCACCCATCGCCGAGCCCTGGCGGGCGAGCGTGAGCCAATTGAGGAGCTTGCGCGGGTCGGGAGGCGCGTCGCGCTTGGGCCAGCAGCCCGCATCCAGAAAGTGGATGAACTGCGCCGGCGAGGCCATCGCCACCAGCTCCGCCGAGTCCTCCATCCCGATGTCGAGGATGGTGAGGTAGAGCTCTTGCGGCGGCAGCGCCCGCACCAGCACCCGGGGGTCTGGCGCCGAGAGGATGAGGTCGAGCTTCCGCTTGCCCTGGGCCTGCCCCAGCGCAGCGCGGATCGCGCGCAGGTCCTGCAGCGCCACGCTCCCGTTGCCCGTCGTCATCGCTCGCTCCCTAAATAGCAAAGCGCGCCGGACCGGATGGCCCGCGCGCGCCCGCGCAGCAGTGCAGATGCCGCAAGACCCCGAAGGGACCCCAGCCCTACTGCCCTAAGCGGCCTTGGTGATCTTGCCCGCCTTGAGGCAGCGGGTGCAGACGCGCTGGTGCGTGTGCTCGCCCGAGGGCAGCACCACGCGGACCCGCTGGAGGTTCGGCAGCGTCCGCTTCTTGGTCTTGTTGTTGGCGTGGCTCACCTGGTTGCCGGTGAGGGGGCCCTTGCCGCACGAGTCGCACTTGAACGCCATGACTTTACGTCCTTCCTGTTCGAAAACCCTGCCATCTCTAGGAGCAAGGGGCGCGCACTATACTCAGGGAAAGCTGGGAGTCAAGCGGGGAGGCGCCTGCACTTCTCGATCGCAGGCGCGACGGGCGGCGCGCAGAGGTGCGTCAGCCAGCGAGTGAAGAACGAGGCGGGCAGGGCGTCGCCCGGGTGCCACATCCAGGCGGCGTCGGTGAGGCGGCGGCCGCCATCGAAGACGTCGCCTGCGTGGTCGAGGCTCATCAGCGCGATGACGAGGCCGCGCACCCAGTCGAGCGGCAGCAGGCGGCCGGCGGGGGACGGCGCGGGCGCCTGCACGGACGGGGCGTGGGTTGCTTCGAGGGCAGTCGCGAGGGTCATTTGGTTCAATCAGCGGTATATGGCCGCGCAAGGGCAGTCAAATTCGGGCCTCACGAACTCCCTCATCGCTCCGTGTGGGCTTCTGGGTGGAGGGACCCGAAGGCTCCTTCGCCCATCCGCACTTCTGGGCGCCCTTCATCCTGATGGGGGACGGGCTGTAATACACCTACCTCGAGGTCAGCAGCGCAGCCCAGTACAGATCGAGCGCGGCAAACCCGAGCACCGCCGCGCCGAGGAGCCAGGGGCCAAGCCGGAACCGCTCGAACCGCGCCACCAGCAAGAACGCCAGCAGCGCGAGCGCGTTCTTCACCACCAGGAACGCCGCCGGGTGGTGCAGCACCAGCGGCCGCAAGAGCGGGTTCGCCTCGCGGACCAGCCCGCGCCGCACGCAGACGAAGGTGAGCGCGGTGTCGAGCGTCGACAACACCGCATAGGCCGCAAACCATGACCAGACGCGGCGACGCGGCCGGTCGGTAAATGAATCGGTAATGGCGCCCAGCCGGGCGGGCACGTGCCGCCGGCGACCATGAAAAAGGAAGCGGTTGAACAGCGAGGTCGGCGTGCGCCGCCGGTCGAGGCCGACGTAACCCGGGGTGACGATCCAGTCGTACTCCGGCATCGCCGCGCCGCGCTCCTGGTCGCGCTCGCTCGGGGCCTCGGGCAGGGCAAACTCGGAGAGCTCCGCCAGCGCCTGCCGGTGCGCGTCGGCGAGCAGCTGCCACTGGCCCGGCTCATAGCGGTCCGTGCAGAGCCCCAGCACGGCGGTGTGGCGCGGCTCGCTCTTCCACGGGAGCAGCGCGACGTAGACGAACGCGCCCGCCCCGGGCACCTCGCGCGCCCACACCTCCGCCTCGCTGGACAGTCCGCCGAGCCGCGCCGCGACCGGATGGCTGCGCTGCTCGCGGCCCGCCTTCGCTCCGCGCGCCTTCAGCGGGAGGAGCCAGCGGCGGACCAGATCGTCGCGCAGCGCCTCGATGCGCTTGCTCCCGCGCAGCACGAACTGGAGCTGCAGCGCATGCGGATCGGGCGCGAGCGGCCGGACGATCACCCCGGGCACCTGCGCCAACCGGGCCGCGCTGTAGCGGACAAGCTCCTCGGCGGCCTCCCAGGCAGCGCCCTGCGCCACGCTGCGCGAAACCGACAGGTCGTCGTGGTCCGAGAGGGCGCTGCGCAGCGTGCGCGCGAGCTTCTCGGGGCCGGCCTCGAGCGGGACCACGCGCGAGACGAGGCCGCGGGCGCGGGCCAGCGCGAGCCCTGGCAAGTCTTGGTAGCTGGCGAGCAGCAGGCGGCGCGCGTCGGGCCGGGTGCGCAGGCAGGCGCGCAGGAAGTCGAGGCCGAAGGGCGGGCCTGCGTGGCGCGTGAGCACGGCGTCGAACGGGCGGGCGGAGAGCAGGGCGAGCGCGGCGGCCGGCTCCGACGCGGTCACCTGCTCGACGCCCTCCATCGGCGCGAGCGCGGCTCCCAAGACCAGCACGCTGACGGGCACGCTCAAGGAGTACCAGACCTCCACCGGAAGTGATCGGATTGCGCCCTCTATTCCCACCTGCTACGCCGGTAACATGCACCGCACAGCCACTCTGCTCGCGCTCTTGTCCGCAGTCGTCGCAGCCTCGGCGACAGCCCCTGCGCGCGCCGACTCCCACTGCTGGTGCCAGATCGCCAAGAGCGACTGCGGAGACTGCAACCCGGCCTGCACCGTGCACGACTACGGCGGCGTCGCCGAGTTCGGCACCTTCCAACT
>JAYWAO010000144.1:0-6134 GCA_043782365.1 Deltaproteobacteria bacterium | reverse complement strand
GCTCCTGATTGGGCGACCTTCCGTGGACGCCAAATCCCTACACGTAGCCTCCGCACGCGCACTGCCCTGGGCCGCCATTCTCACGGAAGATCGCGAAGCGCCGCATTTGCCGGGGCTCCTGATCGGGGCTCGCTGACCGCGCCAACCGAGCGGCATGGCCCCCTAGCATTGGGCTCAGCCCTTCTTCTCCAGCTCCGCCACGCGCGCCTCCAGCTTGCGCACCAGCTTGAGCAGGTCGGCCAGCTTCGGCAGCGCCGCCGAGAGCCGCAGCCACTCGCGGTGGTCGATGGCCGGCGAGCCGCTCACGGTGGCGCCGCTCTCCACGTCCCGCGAGACTCCGCTCTGGGCGCCCACGCGCGCGCCGTCGCCGAGGTGCAGGTGGCCGACCACGCCGACCTGCCCCGCGAGGATCACCCCTGCGCCGAGCGTGGTGCTGCCCGAGACGCCACACTGCGCGACCAGGAGCGAGTGCGGGCCGACCCGCACGTTGTGGGCGATCTGCACCAGGTTGTCGATCTTGGTGCCGCGGCCGATCACCGTCTCGCCGAGGGTGGCCCGGTCGACGCAGGCGCAAGCGCCGAGCTCGACGTCGTCCTCGAGGCGGACGATGCCCGCCTGCGGAACCTTGCGGTAGACGGGCCCGGGGTGGCCGCTCACCGCCTCGTCGCCTTCGAGATCGAAGGCGAAGCCGAAGCCGTCGGAGCCGACCACCGCGTTGGGCTGCAAGATCACCCGGTCGCCGAGCACGCACCGCTCGCGCACCGTGGCCCCCGCGTGGAGCGTGCAGCCCGCGCCGACCGACGCGTCGTCGAGCACGCGCGCGCCCGGGTAGAGCACCGTGCCTGCGCCGATGCGGGCCCTGGCGCCCACGACCGCCCCCGCGCCGACGTGGACCGACGGAGCGATGGTGGCTGAAGCGTCGACCAGCGCGCCGGGCGCGAGGCCTGCGAGGGGACGATGCTCTGGGTGGAAGAGCGCGCTCGCCTTCGCGAACGCCACGTAGGGCTGCGGGCAGACCAGCCGCGCAGCGCCCGCGGGAACGAGCGCGGCCTCATCTTCCGAGACGAGCACGGCTCCGGCCTTGGTGGCCGCGAGCTGCGCCTTGTACCGGGGGTTGGCGTAGAAGGCGACGTCGACCTCGAGCGCGGTGTCGAGCGGCGCGACGCCACTGAAGAGCCGCGCGCTGAACTCCAGCCCCGCGCTCCCGACTGACGGCGCGGACTCGATCCGAGCCCCGACACGTGCGGCGAGCGCCTGCAGCGTCACGGGGCGCATCGGGTCTCCTCCGACTACTTCTTGCCCGGCTTCTCGGCCTTCTCGGCCTTCTTGGCGGTCTCGGGCGGCGCGCCAGCGTACGTCTTGTTGTACGCGCGCACGACCTCGTTGGTGATGTCGGCCGAGTTCGGCGCGTAGAGGAGCGCCGACTTGTCGAGGACGAAGTCGAGCTTCTCGGTCTGGCTCACCTGCGAGATGATCTGCAGCATCCGCTTGGAGATGGTGCCCATCGCCTCCTGCTGCTTGCCCTGGAGCTCCTGCTCGGCGTCCTGGGCGCTCTGCTGCGCCTCGACGAGCGCCTTCTGCAGCTCCTCCTGCTTGGCCCGCTTGGCGAGCTCCGAGAGCACGGCGGCCTGCTTCTCGTATTCGCCCTGCATCTTCTGTAGGTGCGCCTTCTTGACGTCGAGCTGCCGGCGCTTCTCCTCGACGTGGCCGCGGAGCGCGACCTTGGCCTGCTTGCCCTCCTCGACTTCATCGACGGCGCGCTGGACGTCGACGTAGCCGATCTTGGCGTCGGCGGCGCGGGCGGTCTTGGCGGAGAGCAGTGCAGCGGGGAGGAGGACGGCGATCAGGAGGCGGCGCATGGTTTGTTCTCTCACTGTGCCCGGGGCGGCGAGGGGTGCTCCGGCTACACGACGGCGGCAAAAGACGTCGAAAGGCGGCGCAAGCTAAGCGGGCCCAGCGTTCACGTCAAGCGGGCCATGGGGCTTGGACGCCTTGTCGCTAGAAGAAATTCCCGATGGTGAACTCGAAGAGGTAGGCCTCGTCCTGCGAGCGGCGGGTCAGCGGGAAGCCCACCTCGAACCGGAGCGGCCCCAGCGGCGAGAACCAGCGCAGGCCCGTGCCCACCGAGTGGAACAGGCCGAGCGGCAGGTTGCCCCCGCGCTGCGACGACTGGAAGAAGTTCTCCTTCTCCGAGAAGACGTTGCCCGCGTCGTAGAAGAAGACGCCGCGCACGCCCGCGCCCTCGAAGATGGGGAACTCGACCTCCCAGTTGGTCTGCAGCTCCTTGTTGCCGCCCACCGCGAAGTCCACCGTGCCCGCGCTCGGCGAGAGCGACGAGGCGATCCTGGTCGTCGGCGAGATCGACCGGAGCACGTAGCCGCGGATCGAGTTGATGCCGCCGCCGAAGAACTTCTCGGAGATGGCGATCGGCCGGTCGATCGGGTCGGTCTCCTTGATGTAGCCGAGTCCCAGGTTGAGCTTGAAGACGAGCCCGAGCCCGATGGGCCGGTAGACGCGCTCGACGAGGCGGTAGCGCTGGAAGAGGTTCTGGCTGCCGAACGCCGCGGAGGCGTACTCGGCCGACGCCGACTCCAGGTGCCCATCGGTGGGGAAGAGCCGGTTGTCGCGCTTGTCGAAGTTGAAGCTGAACCGGAGGCTCGAGGTGCGGCCCGAGGAGAACTGGTTCTTCAAGAGCTGCGCGGAGGCCGAGGTGGTGGTGACGTCCACCTTCTCCAGCGTGTAGGTGAGGAAGAGCCGGAAGTCCTCGAGGTACGGCGCGAAGGCGCCCAGCTCGTAGCCCGCGGTGGCCGACCCGCCGGTGGCGTCGCGGGTGAAGCCCGTGTAGGCGAGCTGCGAGCGGTAGAGGTCGATCGACCCCGTCCACTTGGTGTCGAAGAGGTAGGGGTCGAGGTAGCTGAGCTGGAAGAGCTGCCGGATGCTGGAGAGCTGCAAGGACAGCGAGGCGGTGGTGCCGTACCCGAGCAGGTTGTTCTGCGAGAGCTGTGCGGTGCCGAAGAACGACTCGCCGCCGGTGAAGCCGAAGCCCACCTGGAACGTTCCGGTGAGCTTCTCCTTGATGGCCACCTCGAGGATCATCTTGTCGTCGGTGGAGCCCCGGCGCTGGTTGATCTCGACGGTCTCGAAGAAGCCCAGCGCCTGGACGCGGTTCTTGGAGATGCGGATCGCCGTCGAGGAGTAGAGATCGCCCTCGTTGATCTTCAGCTCGCGCCGGATCACCTTGTCGCGGGTCTTGCCGTTGCCGACCACCTCGATCTTCTCGATGGTGACGACGTTGCCCTTCTGCATCTCGAAGGAGAGGTCGACCGTCTTCTTCTCGGCGTCGACCGCGGTGAGCGGCGAGACGTTGGCGTAGGCGTAGCCCTTGTCCTTGTAGACGTCCGAGAGCGCCTGCATGTCCTTGGTGAGCTGGCTGCGCGAGAACCGCTCGCCGGTGTGGACCTGGACCTTGGAGAGCAGCACCTCTTTGGTCGCGAGCATGTCACCGGAGACGTCCACCTTGCCGACGTCGTACTGTTCGCCCTCCTCCACCGACATGGTGATGAAGATGAACCGCTTGTCGGGGGAGAGCTCGATGGCGGGCTTGCCGAACTTCACGTAGAGGAAGCCGCGGTCGTAGTACATCGACTGCAGGATGTACTCGTCGCGGGCGAAGGCGTCCTCCCGGTAGGTGCCGCCGCCGGAGAGGAAGCTGAAGACGCCGCCCTCTTGCGTGACCATCGCCGCCTTCAGCTCCGCGGTGGAGATGGCCTTGTTGCCGACGAACCGCACCTCGCGCACCTGCACCTTGGCGTGCTCGGAGACGACGATGACGACGTCGACCTCGTTGTTGGGCCGCGGGTCGATGCGGGGGTTCACCTCGGCGAGGAAGTAGCCCTTCTCGATGTACTTGTCCTGGACCTTCTTGGCGCTCTTGCGGACCGCCTCCTGGTCGAGGATCTGGAAGGGTCGCACCTCGAGCGTGTCCTTGAGGTCTTCCTTGGAGAGCTCCTCGTTGCCCTCGATCTTCACCTCGTGGACGGCGGGCTTCTCGGCGACGATCACCGTCAGCGACTGGCCCACCAGCGGCGGCGGCAGGTTGCTGACGTCGAAGCGCAGGTCGTTGAAGTAGCCCATCCGCCAGAGCGCCAGGAGCGCGGCGCGGAGCTTGCCCTTGTCGTAGGAGTCGCCTGGCTTGAGCGGCAGCGCGGCCTTGATGGCGTCGGTCTCGACGCGGCGGTTGCCCTGCACGGTGATGCGGTTGACCACGCCCGCGTCGGGGGCCGGGGCGGACGAGAGGGCGGTCTCCTCGCCCTTGAGCTCCAGCGAGCCCTTCTTCTCTTCCTTCTTGTCGCCGTCCTGCTTGCCGCCGTCCTGCTTGGCTTCGGAGGCCTTCTTCTCGCCCGCCGCCTTCGTCTCCTCGGCGGACTTGGCTTCTGCGACCTTCGGATCTGCCGCGGTGGGCGCCGTCGTCGAGGACGCGGGCGCAGCCGCAGGCCCTTCGGCGCGAACCGGCAGGACTGCGGCCAGGGCGAGGGCCAGGGGCGCGAGGAGAAGAGCAGGACGCATGCGAGGCGGCGCAACCTAGTACAAGTGGTCGGGAGGAACAACGGGGAAGCGGCGGGACCGTGTGTGTCGCGGAGGTCCGTGAGGTCTGGAAGTCCGGTCTGACGAGAGCGGCGGCGATCTCTTCAGACGCGGTTCCACCGGAAGTCCTGCACAGGAGGGCTTGAGTCAGGAGCCCTGGCTTTGGGGTGCCAGCGCCTCAGCCGGGGGGGGCGTCGCTGCGACGGGTGCGGCCGCGCGCCGGTCCTTTTCACTGGCTGCGGCCGGGCGGCGATCAGCCCGGAGGGCGGTTGCCTTTCCAGCCCCGGCATTTGCCGGGGTTGGAGCGCAGATCCCCGGCCGCTGTCGCCTCGCCAGTCTACCGAGGCCACCGTAGCCCGCGCGCCGGGGGTGGTACGGGGGCCGGCCAGGCCCCTGTACAGCCAGGGCCGCGAGGCCCGGCCCCAGATCGGGAGCCACAAGTTCTGGCGGCTCAAAGCCCGCGCCCCCGGCCCGGATCAGGCGCCACGAGATCTGGCGACCGCCGAGTGAAACGCAAACTTCCGCAGCCAAGAATTTTCGTCGCCGATCCCCCCGTGCTAACCGATCTGCATGTCGGCAACGCTCCGCCTCCGCCCCCGCTCCTCCCCGCTCCGCAGCCCGGTCGCCCCGCGAAATCTGCTCGAGCTGCGCGCCCACCCCTTCATCAAGTGGGTCGGCGGCAAGACGAGCCTCCTGCCCGAGCTGCTCAAGCATGTGCCGGCGAAGATCAAGCGCTACCACGAGCCCTTCGTGGGCGGCGGCGCGCTCTTCTTCGCCGTGCAGCCCAAGCGGGCGGTGCTCTGCGACGCGAACCCCGAGCTGACCCACTGCTACGCGCAGGTGCGCGACGACGTGGCCGGCGTGCTCGACTTCCTCGCCCGGCACGTCTACGAGCAGGAGCACTTCACCGCCGTGCGCGCGCTCGACCCGCTGAACCTCGAGCCTGCGGAGCGGGCTGCGCGCTTCATCTACCTGAACAAGACCTGCTTCAACGGGCTCTGGCGGGTGAACAAGTCGGGCCGCTTCAACGTGCCGATCGGCCGCTACAAGGACCCGCGCTTCTGCGACCCGACCACGCTGATCCGCGCGAGCAACGCGCTCAAGGGCGTGGAGATCAAGAACGTGATCTTCGAGGAGGCGCTCTCGATGACGGCGCCCGGCGACTTCGTCTACCTCGATCCGCCCTACGACCCGATCTCTCCCACGGCGAGCTTCACCAGCTACACGAAAGAAGGGTTCGGCTGGGAGGCGCAGGAGCGGCTGGCGGCGGCGTGCGCGTCGCTCAACCGGCGCGGGGTGCGGTTCCTCTTGTCGAACTCGGCGACGCCGCGGATCCGCGAGCTGTACAAGGGGTTCGAGCAGCGGCTCATCCACTGCGCACGCGCGGTGAACAGCAAGGCCGACGCGCGCGGCGGGGTCGATGAAGTGCTGGTGTTCAACGCGTAGGCGGCTGTGTCGGGGCGGATGCAGTTCCCGCTGATCGGTGATGATGGTGGCGAAGGAGCCGCTGCCGTCAGGAGACCTGTAGCCGACCGTAGTCTGTTGCCAGC
>JAYWAO010000143.1:0-2202 GCA_043782365.1 Deltaproteobacteria bacterium | reverse complement strand
GGCCGGACTCGATGGCGTACTTCACCAGGCTCGCGACCGACCCGAGCTTGAGCTTCGACAGCAGCGAGGTCTGGTGCCCGCCGACCGTCTTCGGGCTCAGTCCGAGCGCGGCGGCGACCTCCCGGGAGCTCATCCCCTGGGCCACCAGCCCCAGCACCTCCTGCTCGCGCTCGGTCAGCAGCGGCGCCGGACGCCGCTTCCTGCTGGCCACCGAGGCCAACACGCCGCGCAGCTTGGGGCTGACCCAGCGGTGGCCGTTCGCAGCGGCGCGGATCGCTTCCTCCAGCTCGTCGGCGGTCGAGTCGTGCTCCAGATAGGCGTGGGCGCCGGCCTCGAACGCGGCCTGGAGGTCCACACCCGCGCCCTGGTGCGAGACCAGCACGACGCCAGTGCGATGCCGCTCGTCGCGGAGGCTGCGGGTCAGGTGGAGGCCCGAGAGCCCCGGGAGGGAGACGCCGAGCACGGCGACGTCCGGCTCGAGCGCGCGGATGCTCCGCAGCGCCTCGTCTCCCGTCTCCTGCTGGTCGACGACTTCGAGGCGGTCCGCAGCCTCGAGCACCGCGCGCATCCCGGTGCGGAAGATCGGGAAGGGGTCGGCCAGCAACACGCGCAGTGGCCCGCCCGTCGCCGCAGAGTTCTGCCCGGTCGCCATCGGGGCAACCGTACCACGGAGATTCCCAGCCGCCTCAAGCTGAGGTAGACAGCCCCGCCATGGGCGCTCAATGGAAACACGCAGGCCGGATCGACGCCGCCAACGCGCGCGGCAAGGTCATGTCGAAGCTCGCCAAGGAGCTGATCGTCGCCGCCAAGAACGGCGCCGACCCCACCAGCAACGCCAAGCTCCGGCTGGCCATCGAGGCGGCCAAGCGGGCCTCGATGACCCGCGAGACGATGGAGCGGGCCATCAAGAAGGGCGCGGGCCTCCTCGACGAGAAGGTCGTCTACGAGACGGTGGTGTACGAGGGCTTCGCGCCCCACCAGGTGCCGATCATCATCGAGTGCCTCACCGACAACCGCACCCGCACGGCGAGCAACGTGCGGATGCTCTTCTTCAAGGGCGGCCAGCTCGGCGGGTCGGGCAGCGTCTCGTGGGACTTCAAGCACGAGGGCCAGATCGAGGCGACGCCGCCCGCGGGGGCCGATCCCGAGGCGGCCGCCATCGAGGCCGGCGCGCAGGACCTCGAGGCCGGCGACGAGGGCCAGACGCGCTTCTTCACCGAGACCACCGACCTCGACAGCGTCACCAAGGCGCTCGCCGCGGCGGGCTGGCAGGTGACCTCGTCGAAGCTGGGCTGGCGCTCGAAGAGCCCGGTCACGCTCGACGAGAAGGCGCGCAAGCAGGTGGAGGACTTCCTCCACACGGTCGACGCCGACGAAGACGTGCAGCATCTCTACGCCGGGCTCGCGTAGCGGCTGGTGGCCGGGCGCCCCGATACCGTGACCCGTCAGTCACTCGACCGACCCCCCTTGTGATCATTGCCGCAACGCACTAAATCGACGCCGCAACGGTACGGGACCGGTGCGAAGGGGGCGGCGCGATGACGGACGGCCAGCTGGTGTTGACGATGCTCCCCACCGCGGACGCCGCGGCTGAGATCGCGCACACGCTCGTCACCGAGCGCCTCGCCGCCTGCTGCAACCTCGTCCCCGCGGTGCGGTCGATCTACCGCTGGCAGGACAAGATCAACGACGACAACGAGGTCCTCCTGCTGATCAAGACCCGCTCGGAGCACTTCGAGCGGCTCAAGAGCCGGATCCTCGAGCTCCATCCCTACGAGGTGCCCGAGGTGCTCGCGATCCCGGTGGAAGCCGGCTACGCGGCGTACCTCGAGTGGCTCGCGCGCGAGACGCGCTGAAGCAGCTTCCAGGTTCTCAGTAACCAAACTTTGTAATGCGGCAAGTCCCTTCATCGGGAAAGGCAGGGTCTCAAACATGCGGAACCTCTCTGTTCGCGCCACCGTCCTCGCGCTCTGCGCCGTCGCTTTCGTCGCCTTCGCGGCGAAGGCCGACTTCATCGACCTCGGCGCCGACCCGTCCGACCTGGTGAACAAGGCCCCGCACCGCGGCCACAGCAAGCTGCTCGTCATCCCCGTGCAGATCGACTACACGGCGCCGGGCGGAGTCTTCAAGGCTGTCGACATGGACGCGCTCACCTCGTTCTTCGCCGCCTCGGGCTCGGTGAACGAGCTGACCTTCGCCAGC
>JAYWAO010000142.1:0-2205 GCA_043782365.1 Deltaproteobacteria bacterium | reverse complement strand
GAAGATCGCGAAGAGCCGCATTTGCCGGGGCTCCTGATCGGGGTGCCTCGACCGGGGTTTACTGGCGGCCATTCGAGCCAATGGGGGAGAGACTTCGGGCGCGCGGTACTAGTCCCGCGTCGGGGTGCCTCGACCAGGGGTGAAGCCTTCAACCACTCTCATCGTCCCGAGCCTCCCCACTACGGCTCCTCGACGTTGCGCATGTGGTCCGCCAGCGCGGTGAGCTTCTCCTCGAGGAACGCCCGCACCTCGCCGGTCACCTGGTGCTTCTCGAAGGCGCTCTTCATCGAGCGCATCCACGCCTCGCTCATCGCCTTGTCCACCTGCACGTGGAAGTGTCGCATCCGCAGCCGCGGGTGGCCGTTCTGCGCGACGTAGTCCTGGGGCCCGCCCATCCAGCCGATGAGATACAGCGCGACCTTCTCGCGCATCGGCTTCGCCACGCGGCCGTCGGGGTCGAGGCGGTGCAGCTTGGTGAGCGCGGGCTCGTTGAGGAACATCTCCTCGTAGAAGGTCTCGATCACCGCGCGGATCTTCTCGGACCCGCCCATCAGCTCGTACGCATTCGCCATGGGGCGGAATCTAGCCGGTGAGCGGGCGGGCGTGGGGGGCGATGTGTCGGAGGGCGCGGCGCCACCTCGGTGCGCCGCGCTCGAGGGCAGCGGGCGCGGCCGCCGCTACCGCGTCTTCCACGCCGCCCACACCCGCGCCGAGCCCTGCTCCGCCAGCTCGCGCAGCTTCGCCGGGCGCACCAGCAGCTCGCCGCCCTTCCCCTGCTCGACGAGGCCGTTCTCGGCCAGCAGCTTGAGGTGCTTGTTGATGCTCTCGCGGGTGGCGTTGATCATCCCGCCCAGCTCACGCTGCGAGAGCTTCAGCTTCACCCGCACGCGGCCGTCGCCCAGGTCGGTGCCGTTGCGCTCGGCCAGGTCGGTGAGCTTCTTCGCGAGCCGCGCCGGCACGTCGAGGAACTCGACGTCCTCGACCCGCTGCGAGAGGCGGCGCAGGCGGCGGCTGGTGACGAGCAACATCTTGTAGGCGAGCTGCGGACTCGACTTGAGCAGCGCGTGGAAGCGCGCCCGCTCGAGCACCAGGAGCAGCGACGGCTCGAGCGCCATCACCGTGGCCGAGCGGGGACCGCCGTCGAGGATCGCCAGCTCGCCGAACGCCTCGCCCGCGCCCATCAGGGAGAGCGTCGCCTCCTGCCCGTCGGGCCCGTGGGCGACGACCTTCAGCCAGCCGTGGCTGATGGCGAACGCGGCGTCGCCGGTGTCGCCTTCGCGGAAGACCACCTCGCGCGCGGCGTAGAGCCGGCTGGAGCTCGCGGCCACCATCTGATCGAGGTCCTTCTGCGAGAGGTCCTCGAAGAAGGAGAGGTTGCGCAAGAGACCGCGGGCGTCGAGCTTGGTCAGCTTGGACATGGAGGGGGATCATCGCTGATGTGGCGCGGGATCGACAAATGATCCGCAGCGATTTCGTGCGGCCTGCTGGTCGACCAGGTCTCCCTGGTGCGGGGTTCTGCTATCGTCTGCGCGTGAACGAGCGACGCCTCCACGGTCTGGCCCCGCTCGCAGCGCTGGCGACGCCGCTGCTCGCGGCCTGCAACCGCGGCAGCCCGGCGCCCTGCACCGCCTGCCTCGCCGTCCAGGGCGTCTACCAGGAGGTCTCCCAGACCACCCAGGTGGCCTGCGGCGGCGCGCGCGTCCTCTACTTCAACGGCGGCACCTCCGGCGCGATCGTCTCCCAGACGGGCAGCAGGCTCTCGGCCGAGGTGCTGGGCACCCGGCTCACCGGCGTGCTGCACGCCGACGGCTCGGCGGCGTTCGGGCCGATCCCCGGGGTCGCCAACTCGGTCGACGGCAGCAGCCCGCCCACGCCCGGCAAGCTGTGGCTCGAGGGGTGGTTCACCGTTCCCGCGGGCACGGTGACCGGGTTCGACGGCACCTACCTGTTCATCGCCGACGACGACGGCTGCGAGCTCGATTCGCAGGCGAAGTGGACCAGGTAATACAGTTACCCCTCCAGGCCTACCAGCTGATCGACGGGTGGACGTTGAGCCCCACGCCCAGCGTGTGCCAGCCCGCGCTGACCGCCGAGGTGGGCTCGCTGCGGCCGTTCTGGTCGTCCACGTAGAAGGTCTTGAAGAGCGGCGCGAGCAGCCGGTAGTACGCGGTGACGCCGCGCGCTCTGCAAGACCCCTCCGAGGCC
>JAYWAO010000141.1:0-2214 GCA_043782365.1 Deltaproteobacteria bacterium | reverse complement strand
CGCGCGTACGCGTCCAGCTCGCCCCTCTCCATCGCCCACAGCTGCGACGACAGCCCGCTGCGCGAGAGCGACGGCTTGAAGAGCGCCGCCAGCTCGAGGTCGAACGATGTGAGCCGGCCGCCGCGCAGCGAGAGCTCCATCAGCAGCAGGTGGTCCTCGACGTGCCGCTTCCCCTCGGCGAAGCGCACGAGCGCATCGCGCCGCACCATCCAAGTGGGCGTGGGGATCGGGTTGAACGCCAGCAGCCGAAGCCCGCCGAGCGCGCGCCCGGCCCCTGTGCCGCGCGGGGTCTCCGGGAGCGACTCTCCGTCGCCGAGCACGCGCACCGGGTGCCCGCTCAGCGCCAACCCCGGCGCGGCCGCCATCCGCGCCGCCTGCAGCGCGAGCTTCTGCGGGTGCCAGACGTCGTCCGCGTCGAGGAAGGCGACCAGCTCGCCGCGCGCCTCGGCCCACCCCGCGTTGCGCGCGCTCCCCGTGCCCAGGTTCTGCTCCAGCCGCAGCACGCGCGGGCGCAGCGCGGGGAAGCGCGCGCAGATCTCCTGGAGCGCGCGAGCCTCAGCGGGTGCGCTGCCGTCGTCCACCAGCAGCGTCTCCAGCGGCGGCTGGGTCTGCGCCGCCACCGAGGCGAGCGCGCGCTCCAGCGTGGCCGAGGCGTTGAAGCAGGGGATGATCGCGGTGACCGTCGCCACCTAACCCACCGGGTTCTTCAGCTGCGCCGCGAGCCTCGCCCGATAGGGCCGCAGCGAGCGCGGCTCTCCAGCGGCGAGATAGTCGCGCAGCGCCTCGGGCAGCGGGGCGAGCAGGCCGTCGCGCAGCGCTTCACGGAACGCCTTCACCAGCGCGGGCGCGGAGGCGTCCTTGGAGGCCGCCCGCACGCCGCCAGCGGGCCGCGGCGCGCCCACGCCGCCGAGCAGATACGACGCGTACCGCAGGCCCGTGAACGGCAGCAGCGCCGCCGCCTGCGCCGTTCCCCAGAGCGCCCGCGTCAGCCAGAGCCGGTTGCGCTCCACGTAATACAATTTCAGCGCGCTCCGCTGCCCGGTGCTCTGGCTGAAGGCGTGCTCGGCCCGGGCCTGCGGCACGAAGGCGATCCCGGCGCGGTGGCGGCGCAGCCGGATCCAGAGCGCCACGTCCTCCAGGTAGAGGAAGAGCGGCTCGCAGAAGAGCGGTCCGCCCACCTGCGCCGCATACCTGCCTCGATGCACGGCGAAGAGGGCGCCAGAGGGGCCCAGATAGTCGGCCATATCCGGCCGGCCAGCCTCGGGGATATGGCCCGTGTCGGGCCCGAGCGAGCCCATCGGCAGGCCGCGGTCGGCGTTGATGCCGACGAGGTCCCAGGTGAGCTGCAGGCGGAACGCGTTGACGCTGGCGCCGCCGCCGCTCGACAGCGCGCCGCCGGCCACCACCACCTGCTCGTGCGCGAGCGCCTCGCAGAGCCTCTCCACGCAGTCGGGGGCGAGCACCAGATCGGGATTCGCCACCACGGCGACCTCCGGCCCGCCCGCCTCGGCCGCCGCGCGCAAGAGCCGGTTGATCCCCGCGCCGAAGCCCAGGTTGCCCGCGCCGCCGAGCACCACCGCGGAGACGGCGCGGGCCTCGGGCAGCGCGGCCACCTCCTCGAGCGGTCCGGGGCCATTGTGCCAGACGCGCACCAGGACGGGCGCGGTCTGCAGCGCGGCCGAGGCGAGCAGCGGCCCGAGCGCGGAGGCGGGCCCGTAGCTCACCACCAGGAGCTGTGCGCGAGCGGCGATCGGCCTACTCCCGCGCCGGCGAAGGCGCCTGCGCTGCCATGCGGTCGAGCCGCTCTTGCAAGAGACCCACCTGCCGCATCCGCGCGATCGATCGCAGCTCCACCCGGCCGGGCAGCGAAGCGTGCTCGTTGAGACAGAGGATGATGACCAGGACACGGCGCGGCACGGTGCCACTCTAACAGGGGGGAATGAGTTCTTTGTACTGTCTCGGTAGGTACCCTTGACCGTCCCTGGGTTCCGGCCCATTTTTCCGGCCATCTACATGAACGAGCAAGTCAAGCAACGGGTGGTGCGAGGCCTCCGGTCCGCTGGATTGATCGGCGTGGTCGATAGTCTGCTCTACTGGCAGGAGCGCCTGCGCCGGGTCGCCGAGAACCGAGCGTTCGTCCGCGAGCACACAGCGTATGCCGTGCCGCCATACCCCATCCTCTTCGACGCGCTCGCCCACTGCAGCCTGCGCGGC
>JAYWAO010000140.1:0-6195 GCA_043782365.1 Deltaproteobacteria bacterium | reverse complement strand
GGCGAGAAGAAGAAGCACGAGGCCTCCATCTCGGGCGCCCACAAGCCGCTGCCCGGCGAGAAGGCGCACAAGGATCACCAGGAGCACGGCCACCCGGGCAAGCACCCGGCCGGCAAGGAGCACGGCCACGGGGAGAAGGGCCACGGCAAGGACCACAGCCCGATCGGCGGCAAGATCGAGCACGGCCTGAAGATGATCGACTCGTACCGCAAGCGGGCGGTCAAGTTCGGCGGCAAGGTCGACAAGGGCCTGATCAAGGCCGAGGGGCTGCTCAAGAAGGGCATCAAGGTCGGCAAGCAGATCGACGGCGCCCTGGTGAAGGCGGCGGGGCTGGCGAACCAGCTCGGCGACTTCCTCGGCGACGACTCGCCGCTCGGCCACCTCGCGCACCAAGCCGGCCACGCGGCCGACGCGGGCCACGACAAGCTCCACGGCGCCCTCAACATGGCGAACAAGGGCAAGTCGATGCTGCACAAGGGCCGCGGCATGTTCGAGCAGGCCCTCAACTTCGCCAAGGGGCACCACGAAGAGAAGACGGCGAAGGGGGTCGAGGAGCACGAGAAGCACAGCAAGAAGGAGATGGAGCACATCGAGAAGGAGCTGGTGCACCGGGGCCACCCGGACGCGCACCCGCACGCCGCGCACCACCGGGGGCACCCGAGCGCGGGCCACGGCGGGCACCACGAGGCCCACGGTCGCGGACACCACGGCGGCCTCGGCGGCATCCTCGGCAAGCTCGGCCACATCGGTGGCAAGGGCGGGGTCGGCGGGCTGCTCGGCCACCTCGGCGACGAGAGTGGCATCGGCCGCATGCTCGGCCACCTCGGCGACAAGGGCGGCGTCGGCGGCATGCTCGGCCACCTCGGCGGCAAGGGCGGCCTCGGCGGCCTGATCGGCGGCGCTGCCTCCGGCTTCGGCAAGGGCGGCCTGAACGGCGCGCTCGGCGGCATCGCTGGGCACCTGCCCAAGCACGGCTTCGGCGGGATCGCCGGCGGCGCGCTGACCGGCTTCGGCAAGGGCGGCTGGATGGGCGCGCTCGGCGGCGCGGCGGGCCACATGCCCAAGGGCGGCCCGCTCGGCGTCCTCGGCGGCGCGATGGGCGGCTTCGCCCAGGGCGGCTGGATGGGCGCGCTCGGCGGCGCCGCGGGCCACATGCCCAAGCACGGCCCGCTCGGCGTCCTCGGCGGCGCGATGGGCGGCTTCGCCAAGGGCGGCTGGATGGGCGCGCTCGGCGGCGCCGCGGGCCACATGCCCAAGAGCGGCATCGGCGGCATGATCGGCGGCGCGATGGGCGGCTTCGCCAAGGGCGGCTGGATGGGCGCGCTCGGCGGCGCCGCAGGCCACCTGCCCAAGACGGGCCTCGGCGGCTACCTCGGCAGCGCGATGGGTGGCTTCGCCACGGGCGGCGTCGGCGGCGCGCTCACCGGCCTCGCCGGGCACCTCCCCAAGACGGGCCTCGGCGGGTTCGCCGGCAGCGCGCTCAACGGCTTCGCCACGGGCGGCTTGACCGGCGCGATCACCGGCGCGCTCGGCCACCTGCACGTCCCGCAGATCGCCATCGGCCCGCTCACCAAGCTGGCGCAGATGGGGCTCGACCGGTTCTCCAAGGCGGTCGGCAAGGCGATCCCGGCCATCGAGAAGCTGCTCCACACGAGCGACCACAAGGGCGCCGAGGGCAAGGTCCACGGCGTGAGCTCGCTGATGGAGCTGGCCCGGCAGGCGATCACCACGCTCATCAACGCGGCGATGCACGACCCCGCGCACAAGAAGCAGGCGGAGGCGCTGCGCAAGGCGTTCTTCGAGATCCGGGCCCACTTCCAGAAGTTCGTCGGGATGCTGCACGGCCTCGGCGGCGAGCTCGCCGGCGGGATCGACGCGAAGAAGTACCCGGTGCTGGCGGCCATCGAGGCGGCCATCCACGCGCTGGCCACCAAGGCCGGCACGCTCGGCGACGCGGGCCACGCCGACTCCAAGCAGGCCGGCGCGGTGGCGCTCCTCCACAAGGCGGCCGACGCGCTCCACAAGCGGCTGACCGCGGCGCAGGGAAAGTTCAAGAAGGACCAGGCCGCGCAGGCGATCATCAGCGGCCTGCTCGCCAAGCTCGGCGAGTGTCTGGCGCACATCGGCGGCAAGGGCAAGAAGGGCAAGAAGACCGAGGGCGACCACGCGCAGGCGGGCGGCGGCGCGCACGCGGGCCACGGCGAAGGGGGCGGAGGGGCCCACGGCGGCCACCCGCACTCCGGCGAGCACCCGAACGCGCACCGGCCGAAGAAGCACAAGAAGCGCAAGCCGCGGCGCCACCACCGGCACGGGCGCGGGCGCGGGAACGCCTCGCACCAGATCGCCGTCGGCGGGAGCCACGGCGGCGGCGACCCGGTCGGCGAGCTCATCGGCGACCTCCAGCAGGAGACCGGGCGCGTCTTCGTCGACCGCGGCGCGAACCGCGGCGAGGGGGACCACTCCGACGGCCAGGACGTCGACGCGTCGGCCGGCGACACCTGGCTCGGCTCGGGGGAGGGCATCAAGAACTTCTCCGACGTCTTCGGCGCGTTCCTGCCGGCCGAGGGCGCCTCCAAGGGTGGCGGCCACGGCAAGGCGGGCCACGGCGGTCACGGCGGCGGCCACGGCGGCAAGGGCCACGGACACGGCGGCGGCGCCGGACACCAGGCTTCCGGCGAGCACGGGGAGCATGGCGGCGAGGAGCACGAGGCCCACGGCGAAGGCGGTGGCGGCGAAGAGGGGGACGAGTCCGGCTACGAGACCCCCGAGGACGGCGAGCTGGTCGAGCACGACGGCGGCCAGGGCGAAGAGGGCGGCGAAGGCGAGGGCGGAGAGTCCGGCGAGCACGGCGGCGGCGAGGGCGGCGTGGGCGGCGGCGGCGAGGCCCCCGAGCACGGTCCCGGCGGCGGCAAGGGCAAGGGAGGCAAGAGGCGTCGCGGCAAGGGCGGCGGCTGGCTCGGCAAGCTGAAGAAGTTCGGCAAGAAGGTCGGCAAACTCGGTAAAGTCGGTAAGTTTGCCAAGAAGATGATCGGCAAGGTCACCGGCGCCTTCGGGAAGGGCGGCTTCTTCAACAAGCTGTTCAAGGGACTGCACGGCTTCGCCGACAAGGTCGGCAAGTACGCCAAGCTCGGCCAGGGCCTGCTCGGCAAGGGCATGCACTACGCCGAGATGGGCATGGGCATGCTCGACAAGTTCGGCGGCATCGCCCAGAAGGTGGAGGGCTTCGCCGGCAAGGCCGAGGGCTTCCTCGACAAGGTGGGCCTGCACGGGCTCGCCGGACTCGCCGGGAAGGTCGGCGGGGCCGCTGGCTGGGCCTCCGAGAAGTCGAGCGCCGGTCACGACCTGCTGCAGAAGGCCGATGACCTGATGGGCCAGGGCAAGAAGGGTCTGGGCGCCGCCGGCGGCTTCGCCGGCAAGGCGGGCAAGGCGTTCGGCGCCGCCGAGCACGGCTCGTTCGGCAAGCTGCTGCACCTCTTCAAGGCGTCCCGCTTCGGCAACGGCATCGACGGCAAGTACTCGCCCGAGCGGTTCAAGGGCGGCTCGCAGCTCGACGAGGCGAAGCGCCTCGACGGCTCGACCCGCAACCGGATGGAGGAGTTCCTCGGCGGCGACTTCGGCGGCGTGAAGATCCACACGGGCCAGGGCGCAGCAGAGGTGACCCGCCGGTACGACGCAGAAGCGGTCACGGTGAAGGACCACATCTTCTTCGCTCCAGGGCGCTTCAACCCGAATACGGCTGATGGCGAGCGTCTGATCGCCCACGAGCTGACGCACGTGCTGCAGAAGGGCCGGCCGAACCTCGACGTCAAGACGGCCGAAGGCGAGGCCCTCCACTCCGAGCGCGCGTACGGCAACGGCCCGGCGCGCGAGACGCTCAACTTGGGCAAGCCCAAGGCGGACTTCGCCTTCAGCGACGGCGAGGGCGCCGGCGCGGCCACGGGCGTGCACACCGCCAAGCGGACCCGCAGCAAGGGCAACGAGGGCGGCGGCCAGGACCAGACGCCCGACGGCGAGGAGTTCATCGAGAAGATCTCCGCGCGCGTCTACGAGCTCTTGATGGAAGAGCTCGAGCAGGCGTTCGAGTCGCGCTAGCGCCTCCGCGTGGTGGCAGCGACGTCGGCGGGCCCGGGCGCTCCGGGTCTGCCGTCTTCGCTTCGGGCCTGGGCGCGCGCTGGATGGGTGCGGCCATCGGTCCACCGGGTTTGCAGGTTCGTTTTCTTGAACTCGCGCGGGGCCGGTGTACGGTCCGCGTGTGTCCTTGGTGATTGCCCGCGAGCGTCTCGGCCGGCTGCAGGAGCGGATCTCCGCCTCCGGCCCGGCAGGTCTGGTGTGGGGCGCCTGCGCGCTCGCTGCCGCGCTGGTGCTCTTCGCCGTGGCCGACCCGCGCGGCGTGCGGCGGGTGCTGGCGCTGCGGGCGCAGTCGGCGCAGCAGGCGAAGCAGAACCAGAAGCTGGCGGCGCAGAACGAGGCGCTGCAGCAGATGGTGCGCGCGCTCGGGCCGCCCGTGGACCGCACGGTCCTCGAGCGCGAGGCCCGTGAGCAGCTCGGCTGGGTGAAGCCCGGCGAGCTTCTCTTCAAGTTCGAGTAGGCCGACTTCGAGTACAACGGCGGAATGAAGCCGCAAGCGACAGAGCGCGTCCGCCGCTGGCTCCTCCGGGCGCGGCGGGCAGCGCTGCCGCTCTCGATCGCAGGGCTGGGCGTGCTCTTCCTGGGGGGCGCGTTTCAGCCTCCCTCGCCGCCGCGGACTGCGCACCTGGTGGCCTGGACGCTGCTCTGCGCCGCGCTCGGCGCCGCGCTGGCGCGGGCTGCGGGCTTCAAGCTGCGGCACGGCGCGCGCGCGCTGCCCGCGGCGTGGGCGGTGGAGACCTCGCTGCTGCTCATCCTCGGCGCGCAGGCCCTCTGCCAGGTGACGGGCGGGCCGCTCGGGCCGCTGCAGCCGCTCGGCTACCTGCTCGCCGCCGGCCTGCCGCTCGCGCTGCCGCTGCGGCTGGCGGTGCCGCTGCTCTGCGCGCTGGTGGCCGTCGACGGCGCCGCCTTCTGGCTGGCCGGCGCGCTCCCGCAGCGCTGGCCCGCGCTCGCCGCGCAGACGCTCTTCACCGCCCTCTTCGCGGCCCTCTACCACGCGCTGCTTGGGGCCCGGCTGCGGCAGGCCCGCTGGGCGGAGGAGGGCGCGGTGAGGCGCCGCGTGGTCGAGGCCGAGGAGCGCGCGAGAGAGCTGCGCCTGGTGGTGACCGCCGACCCGCTCGCGGGCAGTGATCCCGAGGAGGCGCGTGAGCGGCAGCTCCTCTCGGCTGTGCACGAGCTGGAGGAGACACTTCGCTCGGGCCTCGCGGTGGCCGAGGCGGCGCTGCGGCCTCACACGGTGGCGGTGTTCCTCTGCTCGCCCGACGGGGCCACGCTGCAGCTGCGCGAGGTCCTGTCGCAGAGCGATCAGCTGCTCCGCGGTCCGCTCCCAGCAGGGGCGGGCGCGCTCGGCGCGGTGCTGGCGACCGGCGCGGCGCTGCGCACCCGCGGGCAGCAGGCCGCCTGGTACGACGGGCCGGCCCCGGTCTCGAGCTTCCTCGGGGTGCCGATCCTCGACTGCGCGCTGCCAGGGCAGACCTCGCCGGGGGCGCCGCTGGGCGTGCTCGCGGCCGATCGGGCGGCGCCCTTCAGCGAGGACGAGGAGCGGCTCCTCACCGCCCTCTCCTCGACGCTCGCGCGCGCCATCGCCTCGGAGCGGCTGCTCTCGGCGGTGCGCGGCGAGAAGGAGCAGAAGGCCCGCTTCTTCCGCGCGCTCGAGGGGCTCAACAAGACGCGCACCGCCAGCGAGGCCGCCGAGGTCACCCTCGCGCACGCGCGCCGCCTCTGCCCTGCGCTCGACCTCTGCGCGCTGACGCTCCGCGAGGGGGGCGCCGACGCCGCCGCCTCGCTTCCGCCGCCGCCTCGCGTAGCCTCGCCTTCGGCCCGCGGCGCAGGTCCGCGGCGGCGCGCGAAGGGCCTGCGACCGCTGCGCCACCGCATCGCCGCCGTCTGGGGCGAGGGCACGACGTCGCTCGCGGGGCTGGTCTTCGCCGACAACCCAGGGCTCGTCGCCAGCGTGGTGCGGCTCGGGACGGAGCTCCCTGCGCGCGAGCCCGAGGCGATGGATCGCGTGGTGATCTTCGACGGCGCCACCCAGCTGCGCGGGCTGGCGGCGCTGCGGATCTTCCCGCT
>JAYWAO010000139.1:0-16878 GCA_043782365.1 Deltaproteobacteria bacterium | reverse complement strand
GGCCGCGGTGGCCGCCGCCGCGGAGGCCGCGCCGCTGTGGGCGGCGCTCCCGGCAGCAGGGCGCGGACGGCACCTGCGCAGCCTGGCGCGCCTGCTCGAGCGCGACCTCGACCTGCTCGCCGCCGACGAATCGCGCGACTCCGGCAAGCCCGTGCACGTGGCGCGCGCCGCTGACATCCCCCGCGCCGTGCAGAACTTCGACTTCTTCGCCGACGCGGCCACCCAGTTCGCCAGCGAGTCCCACGCGACGCCGGACTCGCTCAACTACACGCTGCGCGCGCCGCTCGGCGTGGTCGCGTGCATCTCGCCGTGGAACCTGCCGCTCTACCTGCTCACCTGGAAGATCGCGCCCGCGCTCGCCGCGGGGAACACGGTGGTGGCCAAGCCCAGCGAGATCACCTCGCTGACCGCGGCGAGGCTGGGCGCGCTCGCCATCGAGGCCGGCCTGCCGCCTGGCGTGCTGAACTTGATCATGGGCACGGGCCCGCGCGCCGGCGGCCCGCTCTGCGCGCACCCGCTGGTGAAGGCGATCTCGTTCACCGGCTCGACCCGGGTGGGCGGCGAGATCGCGCTGGGCGCGGCCCGCACCTTCAAGAAGGTGTCGCTCGAGATGGGCGGCAAGAACGCCACCGTCGTCTGCGCCGATGCCGACCTCGACCTCGCCGTCAGCGAGGCGGTGCGGGCGGCCTTCTCCAACCAGGGGCAGATCTGCCTCTGCGGCTCGCGCATCCTGGTAGAGCGGCCCATCGCCGCCGCGTTCAAGGCCCGCCTGGTCGCGCGCGCCCGTGCGCTGCGGGTGGGCGACCCGCGCGAGGCTGCCACCGACCAGGGCGCGCTGACGTCGAAGGCGCACCTCGAGAAGGTCCTCGGCTGCCTCCAGACCGCGCGGGAGGAGGGCGGCCGCTTCCTCCTCGGCGGCGACCGCGCGCTGGTCGCGGGGCGCTGCGCGGGCGGGTACTTCGTCAATCCGACGGTGATCGAGAGCCTCGGGCCCGACACGCGCACCAACCAAGAGGAGATCTTCGGACCGGTCGTCACCGTGCAGGAGTTCGACGGCGACGCGCAGGCGCTCGCGCTCGCCAACGCCACCCGCTACGGGCTCTCGGCCTCGCTCTTCACCCGCGACCTGCAGCGCGCGCACCGGCTGGCCGCGGGCCTGCGCGCGGGCCTCGTCTGGATCAACTGCTGGATGGTGCGCGACCTGCGGGTGCCGTTCGGCGGCGTGGGCGAATCGGGGGTGGGCCGCGAGGGCGGGCTGGAGGCGATGCGCTTCTTCACCGAGCCGAAGAACGTGACGGTGAAGCTGTGAGCGGCTCCGTCATCGAATCGAAGCGCGCCCCCGAGCCCGTGGGCCTCTATCCGCACGCGCGGCGGGTCGGCGGGCTCCTCTTCCTCTCCGGGATCGGCCCGCGGGTGCGCGGCAGCAAGGAGATCCCGGGCGTGACGCTGGGGCCAGGCGGCTCCATCGAGCGGTACGACCTCGAGGCGCAGGTCCGCTCGGTCTTCGCCAACGTGCGCGCGGTGCTCGAGGACTCGGGCGCGCGGTTCGAAGACCTCGTCGACGTCACCTGCTACCTGACCAACATGAAGGACGACTTCGCGACGTGGAACCGGATCTGGGCCGAGACGTTCCCCGACCCGGCGACGCGGCCCTGCCGCACCACGCTCGAGGTCAACGCGCTGCCGACGCCGATCGCGGTGGAGCTGAAGTGCATCGCCGCCTCGCAGGCGACCTCACCAGCCCGGGACCCACACCCGATCGACCAGGCAGTGACCATGCTCAAGCCGCTCAACTTCCAGCGCTGGATCGACGAGCACCGACACCTGCTCAAGCCGCCGGTGGGCAACGCGCAGATCTGGGCTGACCGGGAGTTCATGGTCACTGTCGTCGGCGGGCCCAACGCGCGGACCGACTTCCACATCAACGAGGGCGAGGAGTTCTTCTACCAGCTCGAAGGGACGATGAACCTGCGCATGCTCATCGACGGCCAGCAGCAGGACCTGCCGATCGGGCCCGGCGAGATCTTCCTCCTGCCGCCCGACGTGCCCCACTCGCCGCAGCGGCCCACGGGCACGGTGGGCCTCGTGCTCGAGCGGCGGCGGCTGGAGCACGAGCGCGACTCCTTCTTGTGGGTCTGCGATCGCTGCGGCGCCGATCTGTACAAAGAGACGTTCCACCTCACCGACATCGTCACCCAGCTGCCGCCCGTGTTCGCGCGCTACTGGAGCAGCCCTGCCAACACCACCTGCAAGCGGTGCGGGCAGACGCACGAGCGGCCCGCGCGACCCGAGGTCGTGCCGGAGAGCGCCCAAGGCAAGGCCCCGCCCGCGTGAACGCTCCGCGCACCATCGACGTCCACACGCACCTGCTGCCGCCCGAGGTGCCGCGGTGGGCGCAGCGGTTCGGCTACGGCGGGTTCGTGCACCTCGAGCCGATCACCGAGAGCGGCACGCCGCCCTGCCGCGCGCGGATGGTGCGCAGCGACGGGACCCCGTTCCGCGAGGTCGAGCGCAATCTCTGGGACGGGCCCGCCCGCCTCGACGAGTGTGATGCGCGCGGCGTCGGCGTACAGGTGCTCTCCACCGTGCCGGTGATGTTCTCCTACTTCGCGAGGCCCGAGCACGGGCTCGAGGTCGCGCGCTTCCTGAACGACCACCTCGCCGAGGTGGTGCGCGCGCAGCCGCGCCGGTTCGCGGGTCTGGGCACGCTGCCGCTGCAGTCGCCCGGGCTGGCGGTGCGCGAGCTGGAGCGGTGCGTGGGCGAGCTGGGCCTCAGCGGCGTGCAGGTCGGCACGCACGTGGGCGACTGGAACCTCGACGCGTCCGCGCTGTTCGCGGTCTTCGAGCGCGCCTCCCAGCTGGGCGCGGCGGTCTTCGTCCACCCGTGGGACATGCGCGGGCAGGAGCAGATGACGAGGCACTGGGGGCCGTGGCTGGTCGGGATGCCGATGGAGGTGGCGCAGGCGCTCTGCGCGGTGATCTTCGGCGGCGTGCTGGAGCGCCTGCCGGCGCTGCGAATCCTCTTCGCCCACGGCGGCGGCGCCTTCGCGGGCACGCTCGGCCGCATCACCCACGGGTTCGAGGCGCGGCCCGATCTGGTCGCCATCGACAACCCCCATCCGCCGCAGCGCTACCTGAACGGCGCGCCGGCGGGCGCGAACCGGGTCTACGTGGACAGCCTGGTGCACGACGCGCGGGCGCTGCGGCTGGTGCTGGAGACCTTCGGCGCCGACCGCGTCGCCGTCGGCAGCGACTACCCGTTTCCGCTCGGAGAAGACGTGCCGGGCGCGCTGATCCGCGCGCAGCGGTACCCGCCCACGGTGGAGGCGCGGCTGCTCGCGGGCACCGCGCTCGAGTGGCTGGGCCGCCGGGCCGAGGAGTTCGACCTGTGACCGAAGCTGTGATTAATGATTTGGTAGACGACCTCGACTGGGCCCGCGCGCAGGACGCGGCAGACCCGCTGCGCGCACTGCGCGCCGAGTTCCACTTCCCGAAGGCTCCCGACGGCGGCGAGGCGCTCTACTTCGCGGGCCACTCGCTGGGCCTGCAGCCCAAGCGGGCGCGGGTGCTGGTCAACGAAGCGCTCGACGACTGGGCCACCCACGGGGTCGAAGGCCACTTCACGGGCACGGCGCCGTGGCTCTCTTACCACTCGCTGCTGACCGACTCGACCGCGCGGCTGGTCGGGGCAAAGCCGCACGAAGTGGTGGTGATGAACACGCTCACCGTCAACCTCCACCTGATGATGGCGACCTTCTACCGGCCCACCAAGGAGCGGAGCCTGATCGTCATCGAGGGGGGCGCGTTCCCCAGCGACCGCTACGCGGTGGCGTCGCAGGCGCGGCTGCACGGGTTCGACCCGCGCGAGGCGGTCTTGGAGCTGTGGCCCCGCTACGGCGAGCAAGGGCTGCGGCCAGGCGACCTCGAGCGGGTGCTCGCGGAGCGCGGCAAGGAGACGGCGCTGGTGATGCTCGGCGTCCCCAACTACCTGAGCGGGCAGGCGCTCGACCGCCAGCGGCTGGTGCAGCTGTCGCGGCAGCACGGCTGCGCGGTGGGGTTCGATCTCGCGCACGGAGTCGGTAACTTGAAGTTATCGCTGCACGACGAGGCGCCCGACTTCGCCGTCTGGTGCAACTACAAGTACCTCAACGCCGGCCCGGGCGGCCTCGGCGGCGTCTTCGTCCACGAGCGGCACGGCGCGGACCCCTCGCTGAACCGGCTGGCGGGCTGGTGGGGCCACCAGGAGGAGACCCGCTTCCAGATGGGCCCCGACTTCGCTCCCGCGCGCGGCGCCGAGGGCTGGCAGATCTCCAATCCGCCCATCCTCCAGCTGGCCGCGCTGCGGGCTTCGATGGAGCTGTACGACCGGGCCGGCATGGACGCGCTGCGCGCCCGCGGCGACCGGCTGACGGCCTATCTGCAGTGGCTGCTCGACCGGCTGCCGGTAGGGTGTATTACACAATGGACCCCCCGCGACCCGGCCGCGCGCGGTTCGATGCTGACCCTGCAGATCGCCAGCGGCCGCGCCAAGGCGCTGGTCGACTACCTGCTGCAGCACGGCGCCATCGTCGACCTGCGCAACCCCGACATCGTGCGGATCGCGCCGTCGCCGCTCTACGGCTCGATGGCCGACGTGCAGCGGTTGGCGGCGCTGCTCCAGGCCTTCTTCGCGGAGGCCGCGCGTGGTTGAGCAAGCGCGACAGGAGACGGTCACGGTGATCGGCGCGGGGCCCGTGGGCGCGCTGCTCGCGACGCTGCTCGGCAGGCGCGGGTTCGACGTCGAGGTCTACGAGCGCAGGCCCGACCCGCGGCTGGCGAAGGCCGAGGCAGGCCGGTCGATCAACATCGCCGTCTCGACGCGCGGGCTGCACGCGCTCCACCAGGTGGGGCTCGACCGGGAGGTGCTCGAGGCGGCTGTCCCGATGCGCGGGCGCATGCTCCACGCCGTCAGCGGGGCGCAGACGTTCCAGCGCTACGGGAAGGACGACACCGAGTTCATCAACTCGATGTCCCGCGGCGGCATCAACGACCTCCTGATGACCGCCGCCGAAGGGGCGCACCGCTTGCCGGGCGCGGGCCGCGTGCGCCTCCACTTCGGCCAGCGGCTCAGCGGATGGGAGCCGAAGAGCAAGGTCCTCACCCTCCACGACGAGAAGAGCGGCGCCAGCGCACAGGTGCAGGCCGGCGTGGTGATCGGCACCGACGGGAGCGCGTCGGCGCTGCGACAGGGGTTCGCGCAGCGGGGGGTCCGTGTCACGCAAGAGCTGCTCGACGCGGGCTACAAGGAGCTGACGCTGCCCGCTGCGGCCGTCGGGCCGGTCGGTAGCCGATTCGGTAACGACGGCCGCTTCCTCCTCGAGCCGCACGCCCTCCACATCTGGCCCCGCGGCCGCTTCATGCTGATCGCGCTGCCCAACCCGGCCGGCGACTTCACCTGCACGCTCTTCCTCCCGTTCGAGGCGCCGCCCTCCAGCGACGAGCCGTGCTTTGCGCGGCTCACCACGGCAGGCGCGGCAGAGGCGTTCTTCCGCGCGCACTTCCCCGACGCGGCGGCGCTGATCCCGGACCTGGGCGAGGCGTTCGTGCGCGCGCCGCTGGGCCGGATGGTGACGGTGCGGACCGACGACTGGTCTGAGGGCAGCGCGCTCCTGCTCGGCGACGCGGCCCACGCGATCGTGCCGTTCTTCGGGCAGGGGATGAACGCGGGCTTCGAGGACTGCACGCTGCTCGACGCGGCGATCGGCGCAGCGCTCGGCCGCGCGCACGAGGAGGCCGGACCGCGCCCGACGATCGACTGGCCTTCCCTGTTCCAAACCTTCTCGCTCGCGCGCAGGCCCGACACCGACGCCATCGCGGCGCTGGCGCTGGAGAACTTCATCGAGATGCGCGACCGGGTCGCCGACCCGGTGTTCCAGCTCCACCGCGCCGTCGAGGTGGAGCTCTCGAGGCGGCTGCCGGGCCGCTACCTGACGCGCTACCAGTTGGTCACCTTCTCGCGCAGGCCGTACCGCGTGGCGTTGGCCGCGGGCCGGGTGCAGGCCCAGATCCTCGAGGAGGTGTGCCGGGGCTGCGCGCGGGTGGACGAGGTCGATCTCGCGCGGGCGACGGCGCTCGCCGAGGAGAAGCTCCTCCCGTTGTTGGCCTGCCCCTGATCGACCCGCCGGAGGTGCGCCCAGGCCCAAGACTCGAGGCTCACTGCTCTCGGCCGGGCTCGCGCAGCTCGGTGCGTACGTCCCAGAGGTCGGGAAAGAAGGTCGCCTCGACCGCCTGCTTCAGGTAGCTGACGCCCGCGGTGCCGCCGGTGCCGCGCTTGAAGCCGATCACCCGCTGCACGACCTTCATGTGGCGGAAGCGCCAGAGCGAGAACTGCTCGTCGACGTCGACCAGCTTCTCGCACATCTCGTACGCGTCCCAGTGCGCGCCCGGGTCCTGGTAGATGCCGCGGAACAGCTCCAAGAGGCCCGGGTGGTGCGGCGGCTGCGCGTCGGCGCTCATCGCCAGGACTTCAGCAGGCACGGGCAGCCCGCGGCGCGCGAGGTGGTGGAGGAACTCCAGGTAGATCGAGGGCGCCGAGAGCGTCTCCTCGAGGAGCGCGGTGGCGGCGGGGTCGTGCTTGTGCACCGCCATCATCCGCCGGTCCTTGTTGCCGAGCACGAACTCCACCGCGCGGTACTGCACCGACTGGAACCCGCTCGAGCTGCCGAGCACGTGGCGGAACTCGAGGTACTCGGTGGGCGTCAGCGTCGCCAGCACGCTCCACTGCGAGACCAGCTGCGCCTGGATGTGCTTCACCCGCGCGAGGATCTTGAAGCACGGCTCCAGCTGGTCCTGGCGGATGAAGCGCAGCGCCGCGCGCAGCTCGTGCAGGAGCAGCTTGAACCAGAGCTCGGTGGTCTGGTGCTGGATGATGAAGAGCAGCTCGTCGTGGTGCTCGGGTTTCGAGAGCGGCTGCTGCGCGGACAGGAGCGTGCCCAGCTGCAGGTAGCCCGCGTAGCTGAGGCGGTCCTCGAAGTCGGTGACGACGTTGGGGTCGAGGGGAGGGTCGGCCATCGGCATGGTTTAGCAGGTTGCGGTGTTAGAACGCTGCAAGTGACCGCCGCCGCACAGCCAGGGCAGGAGCGGGTCCTGCGCGAGACCTCCGATCGGCGGCTCGCGTATGACCTCGCGCTGGTGCTCGACGCCGAGGGGATCCGCCACCGGCTGGAGCACGTGGAGCCCGGGACGGCAGGGCCTTCGCAGCCGCAGGCCGGGCTCGAGGCGGTGCCCGACCTGGAGCCGCAGCGCACCGACGCGACCCCGCACCCCTCGGGCCGGCCCGTGGTGCTCAGGCTGGTGCCCGCGCAGGGCGCCGCGCCCGGGCCCGCCCCGGAGAGCTTCCCGCCACCCGAGAGCGCGCCTGCGCCAGCGGTCGCGGCGGGGCAGGGTGAGCGGCTGTGGCGGATCTGGGTGGGGGCCGAGGACGAGGCGCGGGGCCTCGCGCTGCTCGACCGCTGGTCGCAGGAGAACGGGCCTGGGAGCGGGCCGCTCGAGCCCGCGGCCTGGGAGGGGCCCAGGCCCGGGCTCCTCTTCGCGGTGCTCTGCGTGGCCGGGCAGCTGGCGACGGGCCCGCGCGACGAGGGCCTCGTCTGGTTCGCCCGCGGGACCGCCGACGCCGCCCGCATCCTCCACGGCGAGCCCTGGCGGGCGCTCACCGCGCTGACGCTCCACGCCGACCTCGGGCACGCGGTGGGCAACGCCATCGCCGGCTGGTTCCTCCTCGACGCGATCGCGCGCCGGGTGGGCCCGGCGTGGGCTGCCTGGCTCGGGCTCGCTGCGGGGCTGCTGGGAAACCTCGCGACGGCCGGGGTCGCGCGCACCGCCTACTTCTCGATCGGCGCCTCGACGGCCGTCTTCGGCGCCCTGGGGGCGCTCACCGCGCTGCAGCTGGTCTCGCGGCGGCGCAAGGGGTGGATCACCATCGGCGCGGGCGTCGCGCTGCTGGCGATGATGGGCACGGGAGAGGAGAGCGATCTGCTCGCCCACCTCTTCGGCTTCCTCTCGGGCGCGGGCCTGGGGTTCGCCGCCGGCCTCTGGCAGCGCGAGGCGCCGGCCCGCTCATGGCGGCAGGCCGCGCTGGCCCTGGCCGCGCTGCTGCCGCTGGCTGCAGGGTGGGCGATGGCGCTGCGCTGACGAGCCGGAGCTCAGGGAGCCTGCGAGGCCCGTTCGCTCACTCGGCGTAGGTCGCGACGCTGCCGGGCTGCTCGACGAGCTGCACCTTCGAGACCGGGAAACCCTCGGCCTTGGCGTGGTCGTAGATCATCCGCGCCAGGTTCTCGGCGGTGGGGTGGAAGGGCAGCGTCACCAGCTTCTCGTCGATGGCGAGCAGCGCCGCGGCCGCGGGATCGCCCTGGTGCAGCAGCATCCGGTGGTCGAGCGTCTGCTCGATCCAGCCGCCGACGCGCGCGGCGACCTGATCGAAGTCGACCACCATCCCGCCGTCGTCGAGCGCCGCCGCGCGCAGCGTCAGGCGGGCCACGCCGTTGTGGCCATGCAGCCGCGCGCACTTGCCCGCATGGAGCAGGAGCCGGTGGCCGTAGCAGAACGGGATCTCTTGGGTGACCTCGTACATGGTGGCCCTCTTACCAGAGCGGCGCGACATTTGGGCAGTGCAGTGGGGCAGTGCAGTGGGGCAGGGCAGCGCAGGGTGGTCGCCCTGCGCCGGTCTGCCCTGCACCATCTGTCGTAGAGTAGGCCCCATGAACGCCGCGACTCCATCTGCCGCCCGCGCGCAGTCTCCCCGCGCCGCGCTCCTCCTCGCGCTCCTCTCGCTGTGCGCCTTCGCCCGGCCGGCCCGCGCCGAGCTCGAGGTCCTGGGCTTCTCCGCCGACGGCAAGCACGCCGTCCTCCTCGAGCACGGCGTGGGCGAAGGCAGCGGCTACCCCTGGGCGCGCGCCACCGTGCTCGAGGTGGCGAAGAACACGGTGGTGGGCAAGCCCGTGGAGGTGACGCTCGAGTCGGGCAACGCCACCGAGCAGGAGGCCGTGGACAAGGCGAAGAAGGCCTTCGAGGAGACGCGCGGCAAGCTCGGCGTCGCGCCGCTGAAGGCCGCCAAGCTCATCGCCCACGACGAGAAGGGCAACCTCAAGGACCGCGAGGGCGCGCCGATCGGCACCCTCAAGCTCACCTCGAGGAAGGCCAAGGGCAAGGAGGCCGCGCGGCCCTGCGACGAGCCGTTCGCCGCATACCTGGTGACGCTGCGGATGTTCTGGATGGACGACGACACGCCGGCGAAGCTGCTGGCCGACAAGAAGGTCCCCAAGGAGCGGGCCTGCACGCAGGGCTGCAAGCTCGGCCGCGTCTTCGCCGAAGGACGCTCGGCGGTGTTCGAGCTGGAGTGCGCGGTGCAGGGCTACGAGGGGCCGGCCACCAGGAGCGTCGCGGTGTCGGCGCGGCTCGCCTACGGGCTCGACGAGGACCTGCCCGGCTCGGACGCCACGCCCGAGAAGGACACCCCTGCGGGCGCGCCCGCGGCGAAGCCAGAGTGATGAAGCCCGGGTCCAGAGTGCTCCTGATCGACGACGAGCCCGACCTGCGCCGCCTCGCCGAGGTGTCGCTGAGCGCGGTGGGCGGCTGGAAGGTGACCTCGTGCGCGAGCGGCGCGGAGGGCGTGGAGGCCGCGCTGCGCGAGCCGCCCGATCTGGTCCTGCTCGACGTGCAGATGCCCGGCCTCGACGGCCCGCAGACCCTCGCGGCGCTGCGGCGGGAGCCCGCGCTCGCGGCGGTGCCGGTGGTGTTCCTCACCGCCACCTGCGCAGAGGACGACCTCGCGAGGCTGCGCGCGCTCGGCGCCCGCGGTGTGGTGCAGAAGCCGTTCGATCCGTTCACGCTGCCGGGGCAGGTGCAGGCTGCGCTGGGGGAGCAGGCGTGAACCCGTTCGAGCTCGACTGCGAGGCGTGCGGAGCCTGCTGCTGCAACTCCGAGCCGAACAAGGCCCACGCCTTCCGTGACTACGTCGAGGTGACCCCGGCCGACGCGCTCTGGAAGCGGCAGGACAAGCTCCTCTCGCTCGCGGTGCTCAACGGCGCCTTCGAGACCCACCTCAAGCTGGTGGGCAGGGAGCAGCGCTGCGTCGGGCTCGCGGGCAAGGTCGGCGAGAAGGTGGGCTGCACGCTCTACGCGCTGCGGCCGACGCCCTGCCGAGACCTGCAGGCGGGCTCGGTCGAGTGCCTCGAGCGCCGCCGGGAGAGGCAGCTGCCGGTCGCGCGCGGCGCCTGGAAGGCTGCGCGCGCGCGGTCGACGCGCTGGGGTGCGTAGCCGACGGGAGTCAAACCGTTCGACGCTCTAGGGCTTGATGATCAGCGAAGGCGGCTCGCCGTGGTCGTGCTCGGGTTCGTGCCCCTCGTGCTGGTGCTCGTCGTGCTCGCCGGCGGCCAGGTCGGCCTCCTCCTTGGCCATCTCGACCTTCACCTTCTCCATGTCGAGCTCGCGCACCTGCTTGAGCAGCTCGCGCAGGCCCTCCTTGGGGACCACGCCGGGCTCGGAGAATAGTAATACTCTGTCGCGGAAGATCATCAGCGTGGGGATCGACTGGATCCCGAACGCGCCCGCCAGGTTCTGCTGCGCGTCGGTGTCGATCTTGCCGAAGGTGAGGTCGGGGTTCTCGGCCGCGATCTCCTCGTAGATGGGCGCGAAGGTCCGGCAGGGACCGCACCAGGTGGCCCACCAGTCGATCAGCAGGATGCCTTCCTTGCCGACCGCTGCCTTGAACCCCTCTTCGTCGAGTGCGACCGCAGCGCCCATGTCGTGAGTCCTCGTGGTTCGCCGCGGGAGAGACCGGCTGTCTTGGGGGCGGCGGGACCCCGGCTTCGGGACGGATGAAGACATGGTAACCGACGACGTCCGGGAAGGCGCGCACCGTTTTGCCTCCTCAGGTATCCTTGGGAAGGAGGCAAGACTTGATCACCATCTTCTACTGCAACTCCTGAGGGTATCGACCCCGGGCTGCCCGTGCGGCAGCCGCGCTGAAGCAAGCGCTCGGCCTCGACTCCGAGCTGAAGGTGGGCCCGACCGGCTCGTTCCAGGTGGTGGTCGACGGGCAGGTGGTCGCTGAGAAGTCGCTGCGTGGCTTCCCCGCCGAGAGCGAGATCGTCGCCGCCGTCCGCGCCCGCACCGCCGCGTAGCCGCCCAAGAACCCTCAATGGGACCGTTCCGCCGCGCGCTCTTCGCGCTCAAGCCCGACGAAACGGGCCGCCGCTGGATCTTCGCCGCGCCAGACCAGCTGACCTCGCTGGTGGGCCCGCTCTCCGAGGGGCCTGCGCGGGCCCTGGGCCTCGTCCTCGTCGAGACCCCGGCCAAGGCGGCGCGCCGGCCCTACCACCAGCAGAAGCTCGCGCTGGTGCTCGCCAACCAGCGCCACTTCGCGCTCGAGCAGGCAGCGCGCGGGGTGGCGGTGCGGCACGTGGTGGACGAGCGGGGCTACGCGCCGGCGCTCGCGGAGCAGGCGCGCGCGCTGGGGCCGCTCACGGTGATGGAGCCCGCCGAGCGGGAGCTGCGGCAGGAGCTCTCGCCCCTCTTCGCCGCTGGCGCGCTAAAAAAAGTGTTACACGCGGGTTGGCTCACCAAGCGGGCCTGGTTCGACGAGAGCCAGGGCGGGCCGCCGTACCGGATGGACGCCTTCTACCGGACGGTGCGCCAGCAGACCGGCCTCTTGATGGAGCGCGACAAGCCCGTCGGCGGCCGCTACTCGTTCGACGGCGAGAACCGCGAGCGCTGGGACGGCGAGCCGGCCGCGCCGCCGCCGCCGGTGTTCCCGAGCGATCCGATCAAGGAGGAGGTGCGCGACCTGATCGCGCGCCGCTTCGCGCGCCACCCGGGGCAGGTGGACCTCGCCTCGCTCCCGGCCACGCTCGCCGACGCTGAGGCGCTCTGGGCGCGGGCGCTCGCGCTCCTGCCGTCGTTCGGACCGTTCGAGGACGCGATGTCCTCGCGGTCGAGCGGCCTCTTCCACAGCAGGCTCTCGGCGCTGCTGAACCTGCACCGCCTGCTGCCGTCGCGGGTGGTGCGCGAGGCCGCCGGGAGCGGCGCCCCGCTGCAGAGCCGCGAGGGGTTCGTGCGGCAGATCCTCGGCTGGCGCGAGTTCGTCCGGCACGTGCACGACGCCACCGACGGGCTGCGCGCGCTGCCCGCGCCGCGGCCCGGGGAGGGCGCGAGCGCACGAGCGGCAAGCACGACAAGTGTAGTCAAAGACCCGGCGAGCCCGAGGACAAGTGCAGTCGCGAAGGGGCCAGCGGCGGGCCCGAGCGCGCTGTCCCAGCCCGTGCTGCCGGCCCCTGGCGATGGCGGCTACGCCGCTTGGTCTGGCAAGCCCTGGAGCCGCGAGCCCTCCACCCCCGAGGGCGTGCGCGATGCGGCCCTCTCGCCGTTCGCCCCCGCTGGCGGCGCCTGTCCCTCGGCGCTGGAGGCCCACCGGCCGCTCCCTCCTGCCTACTGGGGCACCCCTTCGGGCCTGCGCTGCCTCGACTCGGTGGTGCAGGACGTCTGGCGGGAGGCCTGGAGCGCGCACATTCCGCGCCTGATGGTGCTGGGCAACCTCGCCACGCTGCTCGGGGTCGAGCCGCGCGCGCTCACCGACTGGTTCTGGGTGGCCTACGCCGACGCCTACGACTGGGTGGTCGAGCCCAACGTGCTCGGCATGGCCACCTTCGGCGCGGGCGAGGTGATGACCACCAAGCCGTACCTCTCGGGCGCGGCCTACCTCGACAAGATGAGCGACTACTGTGGCGGCTGCGCCTTCGACCCGAAGAGCACCTGCCCGGTGACGCCGCTCTACTGGAACCTGCTCGGCGAGAACGCGGAGCGCCTCGCCGGCAACCAGCGGCTCTCGATGCCGCTTTCGTCGCTGCGCAAGCGGGACCCGGCGCTGCGGGCCCGGGATGCGGAGGTCGCGCGGGTGGCCCGGGAGAGGCTGGGGCGGGGGGAGAGGCTGACGCCAGGCGATCTGCCGCCAGCGCCTGCGGCCAAGGCCAGGGTGCGCCGCAGCGAGCGGTAGGCCGAGGCAGGCCCGGTGGGAACCGTCGCGCCATCGCGCCACGCCCTGGCTGCGCAGGCCGCTCGCCAGGCGCCGTGCGCACTTGCCCGAAACCTCACGCGGGCCGATTCTCCACGCCATGCCCGACGAGATCCTCCGCACACCGGATGAGCGGTTCGCGAACCTGCCCGACTTTCCGTGGCAGCCCCGCTACCTCGACGTCAAAGGGGTGCGGATGGCCCGCATCGACGAGGGGCCGCAGGACGCGCCGCCGGTGCTGCTGCTGCACGGCGAGCCCTCGTGGAGCTTCCTCTACCGCACGATGATCCCGCCGCTGCTCGCCGGCGGGCTGCGCGTGATCGCCCCCGACCTGGTGGGCTTCGGCCGCAGCGACAAGCCCGCCGACTCCCGCGCATACACTTTCCAGGCTCACCTGGACTGGCTCTCCGGGCTGGTCGCGGCGCTCGACCTGAAGGACATATTGCTCTTCTGCCAGGACTGGGGCGGCCTCCTCGGCCTGCGGATGGTGGGGGAGCAGCCCGAGCGGTTCTCGCGGGTCTGCGCCTCCAATACATTCTTGCCCACCGGCGACGACGCGATGCCCTTCGCCTTCAAGCTCTGGCGCGCCTTCGCGCTCTACACGCCGGTCTTCCCGGTGGGCCGCATCGTCGCCAGCGGCGCGGTCCGCGGGATGAAGCCCGAGGTGCGCGCGGCCTACGACGCGCCGTTCCCTTCCGACAAGTACAAGGTCGGCGCGCGGACCTTCCCGAAGCTGGTGCCCTCGCGGCCCGACGACCCGGCGAGCGAAAAGAACCGCGCGGCCTGGGAGTCGCTGCGCCGCTTCGACAAGCCGTTCCTCACGCTCTTCGGGAAGAACGACCCGATCACCCGTGGGGCGAATAAAGTGTTACAGGCGCGCATCCCGGGGGCGAAGGACCAGCCCCACGAGCTGATCCGCGGGGCCGGGCACTTCATCCAGGAGGACGCCGGGCCCGAGCTGGTGGAGGCGCTGCTGCGCTGGCGGGAGGGCTGAGCCCAGACCGGCAGGCGGGCACCAGCCCCGCTTCCGCAAGGTCCCCCGTGCGGGGGCCGAGCGCAAACCCTTTGGCAACGGGGGGGCCGCGGTGCTACGTGCTCCGGCATGTCTGAACAACTTCCTGTCTTCGTCCAGGTGAAGCGCCCCGACGGCTCGATGGAGAAGGTGCGCGTCGGCACCGCCACGCGCGACGGCGACGAGTTCGTCCTCTCGCTCGGTGAGCTGACCATCGGCGCCACGCCCGACGCCGCGCGGCGCTCCTTTCCTGCGGCCTCCTCCCCCGCCGCGGGCGTTGGCGGCGGCGGCTCGGGCGAGATCTTCCCGCCCTACGGCCGCAGCAAGGGCATGCCCATCTCCGGCGCCTCGATGGGCGACCTCGAGTTCTACGCGAACGGCTCCAAGCGCTCGCTGGCCGACCCGTCGAAGGCGCGCTGGCACGACAAGGAGCGGCAGCTGCTCGCGGCCATCGAGGCGGAGATCCTGCGCCAGGGCGGGACGCCGAGCGCCGACGTGCCGGCTCCGCGGCCTGCTAGCGGGCGCTCGGGTGGCGGCCGGCAGAGCGCGCCGCCGAGCTTCGGCGAGGAGCCGCCTCCGCCGGGGGACGACGACATCCCGTTCTAGAGCGCCGCGTCCTCGGTGAATCGCGCCGCGATGGCAGCGAAGGGCTCCGCTCCGGCTACCGCATCATCCCGAGCAGCACCGTCCCGTAATTCTCGACCAGCTTGGGCCCGATGCCGGGGATCTCCAGCAGCCCGTCCTGGTCGCGCGGCCGCGCCGAGGCGAGCCCGTAGAGCGTCTTGTCGGTGAGGATGCGGAACGCGGGCACCCGCTTGCGCTTCGCCTCCGTGAGCCGCCAAGCCTTGAGCAGCTCCACCAGCCGCGAATCGGGCGCGGCCTCCTCGGCAGCGGGCTTGCGGCGTCGCACCGTCTCGCCTCCGCCAGCAGCGGCCTGGACGCGTCCGCCGGTCGCTGCACGGGGTCCTGCGCGCCCCTGCGGCGTGGCCTTGGCGCGCTCCCGCTTGCGCTTCTTGCCCTTGCCGCCGCCCGAGCCCTCCGGCGGCGCGGGCAGCAGGACCTCCTCCAGCTGCTGGTGCGACGCCAAGCGGCCGCGCCCGGTGAGCGAGAGCCGCTGGAAGGTGATCTTCTGCCCGCCCTTCTCGAACTGGTCGTCCCGCGCCGAGACGAGGCCCGCGCGCACCAGGCCCGAGACCACCAGCTCGAAGCCGCGCCGGTCGAGCGTCCCTTCGAGCCCGCTGTTGCGGTAGAGCGCGCCGGAGGCCTGCTCGCCCCCCTCGCGCAGCCGCTCGACCAGCGTCTGCATGCCCTCGAACTCGGGGTCGGTGGCCTCGCGGAAGTGCTGCGCCGCGCACGACGCCGGATCGCAGGAATCGCAGAGCCCGCACCGCTCGCCGCCGTCCTCCTCATCGCCGAAGTGGCGGACGAGCGAGAGCATCCGGCAGCCGTGCCCCTGCGCGAACTTCTGGACCTGCTCCTCCTGCTCCTTCTGGTGCTGCAGCTGCGCCTCATACGAAGGGCGCCAGTGGTCGTGGCCAGCGCGCACCGTGTCGTCGGGCGTGATGTCGGCGCCGCCGTGGATCCAGAGCTTCTCCAGCGCGCGCTCGAAGACCTCGGGGTCCATCCGCCGCATCCGCGCGGCGAGCGCCTCGCGCGGCTCGCCCGCGTCCGACAGCTTCGCGGAGATCTGCGCCAGCAGCTCCGGGTCGGGGTAGCTGCGCTCGCGGAGGAACTCGTTGGTCTTCCGGTCGACGAACGAGTGCAGCAGGATCGCGCGCGAAGGCTTCCCGTCGCGGCCCGCGCGGCCGATCTCCTGGTAGTACCCTTCCAAGGTGCGCGGCAGCGCGAGGTGGATGACCGTCCGCACGTCGGCCTTGTCCACGCCCATCCCGAAGGCGATGGTCGCGACCACCACCTCGAGCTTGCTGGAGAGGAACGCGGTCTGCACCCGGTCGCGCGTGGCCGCCGGCAGGCCCGCGTGGTAGGCGGCGCAGGAGAAGTCGGCCGAGAGCGTCTGCGCCAGCGCCTCCGCGTCCTTGCGCGAGGGAGCATAGAGGATGGCCGGCCTGCGCGCCGGGTCGCGCAGCAGCGCCCGCACCACGTCGGGCCGCTCGGGCTTGGGGACCTCCGTCACCTCGATGGCGAGGTTGGTGCGCCGGAACCCGTGGATGAACCGGCGCCCCTTGCGCAGGCCCAGCTGCACGGCGATGTCGTCCTGCACCTGCGGCGTGGCGGTGGCGGTCAGCGCCAGCACGGGCGCGGGCCGCAGGAGCGGCAAGCGCTCGCCGAGGCGACGGTACTCGGGCCGGAAGTCGTGACCCCAGTGGGAGATGCAGTGGGCCTCGTCGATCGCCACCAGCGAGGGGGTGCGGCGCGCGAGCGTCTCGGTGAACCCGGGCACGGCGAGCCGCTCGGGGGCGATATAGAGATAATCGAGCTGGCCATTGAGGTAATCATTGACCACCTGCCGCGCCTCGGCCCGGTCGCGGCCCGAGTGGATCCGCTCGGCGCGCAGGCCCAGCGCCTGCAGCTTGGTCACCTGGTCGTCCATCAGCGCGATCAGCGGGCTGACCACCACGCAGGTGCCGCCGCGGGCGAGGCCGGGCAGCTGGTAGCAGAGCGACTTGCCCGCGCCCGTGGGCATCACCAGCAGGCCGTCCTGGCCATTGGTGACGGCGCGGCAGACCTCCTCCTGGTGCGGCCGGAACTTGGGGTGGCCAAAGGCGCTCTGGAGCAATGCGCCGAGCCCCTCCGGGCCGACCGGTGCGCGGGCGCTGCCTGTCGGCCCTTGCGGACGCACCGGCGCAGGCGCTGCGGAGGG
>JAYWAO010000138.1:0-16977 GCA_043782365.1 Deltaproteobacteria bacterium | reverse complement strand
CACCGGAAGGTCGCGGGCCGCGTCCAGTGGGCGCCCTGGCAGCGCTTTACGATGGCTCTCGCCGCACGCGTCGCGCCGGCTTGGCGGGAGGCAACCCTGCTCGTCCAACCAGCGACTATCTTCCGTTGGCATCGTGCCGGATTCCGCGCCTTCTGGCGGCGTCGCTCTCGGCCGTCGGGATGGCCGCCCACCTCGCGCGCAGCACTGATCCGCGAGATGGCGGCGCGCAACCCGCGCTGGGGCGCCGAGCGCATCCGTGGCGAGCTGCTCAAGCTCGGTGTCCGCGTCTGCAAGCGGACCGTGCAGCGGTACATCCTCGGTTCTAGGCCTCGAGGCGACGGCCAACGCTGGTCCACGTTCCTGCGCAACCACGTCACGTGGGCGTGCGACTTCGTCCGGACGTACGATGTTCCGCGAGATCTTTGTGCTCTTCTTCCTCGACCTCCGCCGCCGGAAGGTCATCCACGCTGCGGTCACGTATGCGCCGACCGCCGAATGGTGCGCGCAGCAGGCCCGGAACGCCACGATGGACAGCGCACCCGATTTGCTGGTCTGCGACCACGACACGAAGCTCGGTGCTCGCTTTGCTGACGTTTTCACATCGCCCGGGACACGAGTCGTCCGCACCGCGGTAGGCGCCCCGGAACATGAATGCCTTCGCTGAGCGCCTGGCGGGCACGCTCCGCCGGGAGTTGTTCGATCACATCCTCATCCTCGGCGAGGACCATCTTCGACGCGTCGTCATCGAGTACGTGCGCTTCTACAACGAGGCACGCCCGCATCAAGGTCTCGCGCAGCAGCAGCCGATTCCGCGTCCCCCGAAGACCGAGGGACGTATTGACGCAATCCCTGTGCTCGCCGGACTCCACTATGCCTCCCGGCGCGTCGCTTGATGCGTGCCGCGCCGCGATGCTCAACTGCATTCTGACGCAGGGGATGGGATTTGTAGCCAGCACGACCGAGGACTACGGCCACAACGGCGTGGTAAAATGGATGCCGAAAGAGCGACTTTTGATTGTGGTGCTCTCCGACATTCCCGAGCCGAAGGCGAACGTCCCCGCGCCGAGCCGGGCGTTAGGCGAACTGCTGGAAACACTCAGCGCCCAGCTGCGGTAGGACTAGGAAACGTGGAGGATCGCGGCATTCCTGCGCAGGACGGCCGGCGCAGGGCGCACGCAGCGAGGGCTGGCGCGCCGGGCGTTTCGGTGCCGGCAGCGGGCGGCGTATCGTCCGCCCGTGGGACGAGCAAATCCCGGAAGCGGACAGTTTCCAGGAGCGCTCCCTCTGGCGGCGGCTGGCACGCGGCTGGCTGCATCCAGGGTCATGGAGGCGAAGCGGCCGATCGAACAGACTGTGAGCCTCGTGGACATTCCGAGGAAGCGGCCGAACCGCACGCCCCGGCGCGTGGCGCTGATCGCCGGTGTGGCGATCGCCGCCGGCGTGGTGACGGTGTTTCTCGCGCGGCTGCGCAGCGCCGCGCCGGTGGTCGAGCGCGGGTCGATCTGGACCGACACCGTCAAGCGCGGGCCGATGATGCGCGACGTGAAGGGACCGGGCACGCTGGTGCCCGAGCGCATCCGGCTGATCACCGCGGAGACCGCCGGCCGCGTCGAGCGCGTCCCGCTGCGGCCCGGCGCGAAGATCGAGGCGGGCGCCATCCTGGTCGAGCTCTCGAACCCGGACGTGATGTTGCAGGCGCTCGATGCCGAGCGGCAGCTCGCGCAGGCCAAGGCCGATCTGATCAACCTGAGAGCGACCTCGCAGGGGAATGCGCTCTCGACCGAGGCGTCAGTGGCGACGCTCGAGACCGAAGAGGCCGATGCGCTCCGGCGCGCGCACGCGCTCGAGCCGCTGATGAAAGACGGCACCATCAGCCAGCTCGAGGCGCAGCAGCAGCTCGACCGGGCGAGCGGGCTGCGCCGCCGGTCGTCGCTGGAGAAGCAGCGATTGCAGATCGTCTCCAGCAGCGGCAAGGAACAGGTCGCCGCGCAGCAGGCCCAGATCGAGCGGCTCAAGGCAGTGGTGGAGTTCCGCCGCCGGCAAGTGGAGTCGATGAAAGTCCGCTCGCCCGACGCCGGCGTCCTCTCGGAGCTGCCGCTCGAGCTCGGCCAGTGGGTGACTCCGGGCTCGCTGCTCGCCAAGGTGGTCCAGCCGGACAAGCTCAAGGCGGTCCTGCGCATCCCCGAGACGCAGGCGCGCGACGTGGCGCTGGGCCTCCCGGCTTCGGTGGACACGCGCAACGGCGTGGTGCGCGGCGCGGTCGCGCGCATCTCGCCCTCCGCGAATCAAGGATCGGTCGAGGTCGACGTCGCGCTGTCCGGCGAGCTGCCCAAGGGCGCGCGGCCTGACCTCAACGTCGAGGGGACCATCGAGATCGAGAACCTCGCCGACGTGCTGCACGTCTCGCGGCCCGCGGGTACACAGCCAGACACCGCGGTCGAGCTCTTCAGGCTGACGCGCGAAGGCGACGAGGCCTACCGCGTGAAGGTGAAGCTGGGCCGCAGCTCGGTCACTGCCGTCGAGGTGCGCGAGGGGCTTTCCGAGGGCGACCAGGTCGTCCTCTCAGACATGTCCGCCTTCGAGGCGGCGAGCCGGGTGAGGATCCGATGAGCGAGCTGATCGAGATCGAGAATCTGGAGAAGGTGTTCCTCACCGACGAGGTCGAGACCCATGCGCTCTCGAACGTGCACCTCACGGTGAAGAAGGGCGAGTGGCTCGCCATCGTCGGGCCTTCGGGCTCGGGCAAGACGACGCTGCTCGCCATCCTGGGGCTGCTCGACACGCCGACGCGCGGGCAGTTCACGCTCGACGGCAAGCCGGTGCACGCACTGACCGCGGCCGAGCGCGCCCATGTCCGCAACCGCCACATCGGGTTCATCTTCCAGAGCTTCAACCTGATCGGCGATCTCACCGTGCAGGAGAACGTCGAGCTGCCGCTCGCCTACCAGCGGATGCCGCCGCCCGAGCGGAAGAAGCGCGCCGCCGCGGCGCTCGAGCGCGTCGGCATGAGCCACCGCGCGCGGCACATGCCGGGCCAGCTCTCGGGCGGCCAGCAGCAGCGGGTGGCGGTCGCGCGCGCGGTGGCCGGCGATCCGCTCATCTTGCTGGCCGACGAGCCGACGGGAAATCTCGATTCGAAGAATGGCCAGACGGTGATGAAGCTCCTGGGCGAGCTGCACCAGCAGGGCTCGACCCTGATCATGGTCACCCACGATCCGGCTTACGCCAGGCTCGCCACCCGCAGTGTGACCCTCTTCGACGGACGCCTCGTCGAGGACACCAGCAAGGCGGCTTGAATGGACGCGCTGCTGGCCGATCTGCGCTTCGCCCTGCGCGGCCTGCGGCGCGCGCCCGGGTTCACGCTGGTCGCGGTGCTGACGCTCTCGCTCGGCATCGGCGCCACCACCGCCATCTTCAGCGTCGTCCACGGCGTGCTGCTGCGGCCATTGGGCTGGGCCGACGAGGCGCGGCTGGTCTCGGTGCGCTCCGACTATGTCGGCCTGGTCTCCATCGGCGGCGGCCTCTCGGTCTCCGAAGTGGAGGATCTCCGCGCTGCGCCCATGTTCGAGAGCGCCGGCGCGGTAAACACCAACGAGACCGCGGTGCTGCAGGGCGACCGCGCCGAGCGGATCAGCGCTCCCTCGGCGACCAGCGGGTTCTTCGCGGCGGTCGGCGTCCACCCGCTCTACGGGCGCCTTTGGACAGCTGAAGAAGACCTGCGCGGCAAGGACACCGTCGCGCTCGTGACCTACGCCGCCTGGCGCAAGCGCTACGCCGCGGATCCGGGCGTGGTGGGCCGCGACGTCACACTCAACAGCCGCGCCTACCGCATCGTCGGCGTGCTGCCCGAGAGCTTCTCCTACGGCGGCGCGCACGAGTTCTTCATTCCCTACGGCTTTACTCCGGATCAGCTGCTCGGGCAGCGCGGCGCGCACTACCTCGAGGGCGTCGCCAAGCTGCGGCCCGGTCTCACCCTTCAGTCCGCGAGCAGACTGCTCGACGAGCTGAGCGCGCGCCTGAACGCGGCGTACCCGAAGGAATACCCGCCCGAGACCGGCTTCCGCCTCAGCATGGTGCCGCTTCGGGACCGCTTTGTCTCCAACGCGCGCGAGCCGCTCTTGCTGCTGCTCGGCGCGGTCTTGCTGGTGCTGTTGATCGCCTGCGCCAACGTCGCCAACCTCCTGCTCGCGCGGGCGGCCGGCCGCCAGACCGAGCTCGCGGTGCGCGCGGCGATGGGCGCGCCGCGCGGCCGCATCGTGCGGCAGCTTCTCACCGAGAGCGCGCTCCTGGCGTTGCTGGGCGCCGCAGGCGGCCTGCTCTTGGCCGAGTGGAGCCTCGCGGCCCTGCTGGCCGCGGCGCCGCGCCCCGTGCGGAGCCTCGCCTCGGTGAGCGTCGACCGCCCCGTGCTCGCGGCCGCGGTGGGCCTCTCGGTCCTGAGCACGCTCCTCTTCGGGCTGCTGCCGGCGCTGCGGGCCAGCCGCACCGAGCTCGCCTCGATGCTCAAGGATGGCGCGCGCGCCACTGCTCCCGGCGGCCGGCTGCGCTCGCTGCTGGTGGTCGGGCAGGTGGCGCTCTCGCTCACCCTGCTCTCCAGCGCCGGCTTGGTGCTGCGCAGCTTCGGCAGGGTGCTGCGCACCTTGCCCGGCTTCGATCCCGCCGGCCTCCTGGCGGTGCGGCTCGCGCCCGGCAGCGCGGCGTACGAAGACGACAACGTCCGCCGCAAGTACTTCGACGGCGCGCTCGCGGCGCTCGGCGCCATCCCCGGCGTGCAGCTCGCGGGCGGAATCGATCTGCTGCCGATGAGCGGCGGCGGCTTCGTCCTCGACTACTTCATCGAGGGCTACCAGCAGGCGGCGGGCGAGCCGCAGCCCAGCGACTCCATCCGCCGCGCGCTGCCGGGATATTTCCGCACCCTGCGCCAGCCGGTCAGCGCCGGCCGCGAGTTCACCGACGCCGACGACTCCCGCGCGGCGCCGGTCGCGGTGGTGAACGAAGCCTGGGTGCGGCGCTACTTCCCCGGCAAGGACGTGCTCGGCCGGCGCCTCCGGCTCGACAGCAAGAAGCACGGCGAGTGGCGCACCATCGTTGGCGTGGTCGGCGACGTCCGCGACCGCGGCCTCGACCAGCCGGCGTTGCCTGTCTACTACTTCCCGGCGCGGCAGCACCCGCCGGGCCAGATGACGCTGGTGCTGCGCAGCAGCGCTCCTGGCGCGCTGATCGCTCCGGTCACCGCGGAGCTCGCGAGAGTCGACGCGGCGCAGCCGGCCGACGGGATCGCGCTGGTCGAGAAGTCCATCGAGCTCTCGCTGTCGCCGCGGCGTTTCCCGCTGCAGCTGCTCGAGGTCTTCGCCGCGCTGGCGCTGCTGCTCTCGGCGGTCGGCATCTACGGAGTCACCTCCTACGCAGTCGCGCAACGCACGCGCGAGATCGGCGTGCGCATGGCGGTGGGCGCCACCGCGGCCGACGTCTTGCAACTGGTGTTCGGCCGCGCGCTGCGGCTGGCGCTCGCGGGTGTGGCGCTCGGGACCCTGTCGGCGCTGGCGGCGGCGCGGCTGCTGGGCTCGCAGCTCTACGGGATCGGGCCCGGCGATCCCCCGACCTATCTCGCGGTCGCCGCGCTGCTGGGCGCGGTGGCGATCCTCGCCAGCGCCATCCCCGCGCTGCGCGCCGCCCGCGTCGACCCGATTTCCGCTCTGCGATCGGAGTGACCATGGAATCCCTGCTGAGCGATCTGCGCCTGGCGTTCCGGAGCCTGCGCCGCACCCCCGGCTTCACCGCCAGCGCCGTGCTGGTGCTCGCTCTCGGAGTCGGTGGCAGCACCGCCGTCTTCAGCGTCCTGCGCAGCGTGGTGCTGCGGCCGCTCGGGCTCCCCTCCCCGGACGAGCTGGTGCGGCTGTACGAGCGCCCCGCGGGCAGGGACTCCCGTTGGCCCTTCTCCGGACCTGAATACCAGGATGTCGCCAAGGAGAGCGGCGCGTTCGCGGGAGTCCTGGGAGTGCGCGCGGATCGGCAGACGCTCACCGGCCGCGGTTCGCCGGTGCAGATCCGGGTCGCGCGCGTCACTGCCAGCTTCTTCTCCACGCTGCGGGTGTGGCCCGCCATCGGAGGCACGCCGGGCCCGGAGGAGGACAACGCGGGTGGGCCGCTGACTGCGGTGCTGACCGACGGCTTCTGGCGTCGCGAGTTCGGCGCCGAGCGGTCCGCGCTGGGCCGCACGCTCGTCCTCAACGGTCGCAGCTACACCATCGGCGGTGTGATGCCGGCTGACTTCCGCTTCCCGCTGCTGCGCGAGGCCGAGGTCCTGATTCCGCTGGCGATGGAAGGCAAGGAGAAGGAGTTCCGCGGGACCAACTGGCTGACGGTCGTCGCCAGGTTGAAGCCGGGTCTCGGCGTGCGCGACGCCCAGGCCGACCTCGAGGTGCTGGCTCCGCGCATCTACGACCGCATCGCAGAGCACGAGAAATGGCGGATGGAGGCGCGGCCGCTCCTCGACGATCTGGTCGGCCCGGTGAAGCCGGCCTTGACCGCGCTCCTCGGTGCGGTCCTGGCGGTACTCATGATCGCCTGCGCCAACGTGGCCAATCTTCTACTCGCGCGCGGGCTCGCACGGCAGCGGGAGCTGGCGGTGCGGTCGGCCTTGGGGGCCGGACGAGGCAGGCTGGTGCGGCAGCTCCTGACCGAAGCGATCCTGATCGCCGTTCTTGGCGGCGGCCTTGCCGTCGTGCTCGCGCCCTGGGCCCTGAGCGCTCTCTTGCAGTTTGCGCCGCGGGATCTGCCGCGGCTCGAAGAGGTCCGTCTCGACGGGGTGGTGCTGGGCTTCGCGCTCGGCGCGTCTGCGGTCGCCGGCCTGCTCGCGGGCCTTCTGCCCGCCTTGCAGGTGACGCAGCCGCATCTGATGGACGTGCTCAAGCAAGGAGCGGGCGCCAGCATGGAGAAAAGCCGGGCGCGCTCGGCGCTGGTGGTCGGCGAGATCGCGCTCGCCTTCATGCTGACCGTGGGCGCGGGCCTGATGATTCGCACGCTCTCGGGCCTGCTCGAGGTGCCCACCGGGCTCGCATCCGCCGATCGCGTGCTGGTGGCTGACCTCGAGCTGCCGAAAGCCATCTACCCGACCGAGCGGATCGCCGCTTTCGCGCAGCAGCTCCTGCAGCGCGTATCGATCGTTCCCGGCGTCCGCGGCGCGGCCTTGATGAGCAGCGTTCCGCTCGATCCGCGCTCCCGCCCCGAGTTCGGCTTCAGCCTCGCGGGCGGCGACGCCTTCCCGCCGGGCCAGTCGCCCTTGAGCGAGATGGTGTGGGCGACCCCGGGCTACCTCGAGACGTTGGGCATTCCGCTCTCGAAGGGGCGCGACCTGCGCTGGACCGACGTGAAGACCGCGCCGCACGTGGTGCTGGTGAATGAAGCGTTCGTGCAGCGCTACCTGGCGGGGGGCGACCCGCTCGGCCGGCGCATCACCGAGGTGCTGGGGCCCGGCAACGACCCCTGGGAGATCGCGGGGGTAATCGGCGACGTGCATACCAAGGGCCTCGATCGCGCCCCGTCGCCGCTGATGGTGATCCCGCTCCTGCAATATTCCGTGACGTCGCTGCGCATGGCGGCGCGCGCGGCGAGCGGCGATCCGATGCAGCTGTTGCCGCCGGTCCGGTCGGAAGTTCTCGCGCTCGACAAGGACCTGGCGCTCTCGGCCCCGCAGCCGCTCTCGCGCATCGTCGCGGAGTCGGTGGGCGAGCGGCGCTTCCGAATGACCCTGCTCAGCGTCTTCGCGCTGATGGCGCTGGCCCTGGCGGCGCTGGGGATCTACGGCGTGATGGCGTACTCGGTCTCGCAGCGCTCGCGGGAGATCGGGATCCGCATGGCGCTGGGCGCCGATTCTTCGCTGGTGCTGCGGATGGTGATGGGCTCCGGGCTGCGGCTTGCAATCCTGGGCGTGGCGCTCGGCGCGCTGGGGGCGCTGCTCGGCACGCGGGTCCTCACCTCCGTGGTGTACCAGGTCAGCACCACCGATCCGCTGACGCTGGCTGCGACCTCCTGCGTTCTGATCGCGTTGGCGGCTCTCGCGAGCTGGGTGCCGGCCTGGCGGGCGACGCGCATCGATCCGGCAGACCTGCTGCGGGCGGAGTAGTCCTTCGACGGACGGCTGGCAAAGGACACGATCAAGGGGGCCTGAATGGAAACGCTGCTGACCGATCTGCGGCTCGCGGTCCGGAGCCTTCGCCGCACGCCCGGCTTCACCGCCGCGGCGGTGCTGGCGCTGGCGCTCGGCATCGGGGCCACCACCGCGCTCTTCTCGGTGGTGCACGCGGTGCTGCTGCGCTCGCTGGGCTGGGGCGAGGAGAGCAGGCTGATCAATGTGACCTGCAGCTTTCCCAACCAGGGCCTCTCGGGCCTCACCATCTCGTTGCCCGAGCTGGAGGACGTCCGCAAGGCGCCCTTCCTCGAGTCCGCCGGCGCCTACTACTACGACACCGCCACGCTGCAAGGCGACCCGGCCGAGGTCGTCTCGGTCGGCTACGCGACCGGCAACCTCTTCGCCACGCTGGGAGTCAAGCCGGAGCTGGGGCGCGCCTGGAGCGCCGAGGAGGATCTGGACGGCCGCAACGGCGTCGCGCTCGTTACCTACAACGCTTGGCGCAAGCGCTTCGGCGGAAATCCCGGCGCGGTCGGCAGCACCGTGACGCTCAACGGAAAGCCGCGCACCATCATCGGCGTCCTGCCGGAAAGCTTCGTCTGGGAGAAGCCTCACGAGTTCTACCTGCCGTTCGGGTTCACGCCGGCCAACTTTCAGGAGCGCGGCTCGCGGTACCTGCGGGCGGTGGCGCGGTTGCGTCCGGAGATCTCGCTGGCGGGCGCGCGGCTAGCGTTCGAGCAGCTCAGCGAGCAGCTGCGCGCTGCCAATCCCAAGTCGTACGATGGACCGCCGCCGCGCTGGTTCATGGGCCTGGTCCCGCTGCGCGACCGCTTCTCGGGCGCGTCGCGGCAGCCGCTCTTGATCCTGCTGGGCGCGGTGCTGGCGGTGCTGCTGATCGCCTGCGCCAACGTAGCGAATCTTTTGCTCGCGCGCGGGCTGGCGCGGCAGCGGGAGATCGCGGTGCGCTCGGCGCTGGGCGCTGGGCGAGGCAGGTTGGTGCGGCAGCTTCTCGTCGAGAGCGGTGTGCTCGCCGTCGCAGGCGCGGGCCTGGGGCTGCTGGTCGCCGTCTGGTCGTTGGACCTGTTGCTCGCCGCGGCTCCCGCGGTCATCCGCGAGCTGACCGACGTCAAGCTGCACCGCGCGGTGCTCGCCTTCGCCGCGGGCATCACCGTGATCACGACTTTTGTCGCGGGCCTGGTGCCGGCGCTGCACGTCACCCGGCTCGATCTCGCCTCGTCGCTCAAGGACGGGGCGCGCGGCAGCACCGGTCCGGGAGCGGGGCGCGTGCGCTCGACGCTGGTGGTGGGCCAGGTCGCGCTCTCGCTGGTGCTGCTGGTCGGCGCGGGGCTGCTGCTCCGCAGCTTCGCGCACGTTCTCGAGGTCAACGCCGGCTTCGAGCCGCAGGGCGTGCTCGCAGCGCAGGTCAACCTGGTGGGACCCGCCTATCGCGAGGACGCCGCGCAGCAGCGCTACTTCGCCGAAGCGGTTCGCCGCGCCGCCCTGCTGCCGGGCGTGGTCTCGGCCGGCGCCGTCAACGTGCCGCCGCTCGAGGACCGCACCGACTGGAGCTACGACGTCGAAGGCTATGCGCGGCGGCCCGGAGAGGGCCAACCGGACAACGAGTTCCGGCGCGTTGCGGGCGCATACTTCAAGACGATGCATACGCCGATCGTCCGCGGCCGCGAGTTCGGCGATGGCGACACCGAGGGCTCGGCGCCGGTGGCGATGGTCAACGACGCCTGGGCCCGCCACTACTTCCCCGGCGAGGAGGTGCTCGGCAAGCGGCTGCGTGTCGGAGGCGACAAGGCCCCGTGGCGGTCGATCGTGGGCGTCGTCGCCGACATGCACGACTTCGGCTTCGATGCGCCGGCGCCCATCGTGTACTACGTGCCGCTGGCCCAGTTCGCCGAGTCGAAGATGACGCTGATGCTGCGCACCGGCGGCAGCCCCGAGGCGCTGGCGAAGCCGCTGCGCGACGCGCTGCTGTCCCTCGATCGCGCGCAGCCTCCCGACTACGCCATGCCGTTCGACCAGCGCATCGCCTTTGCGCTTCTGCCACGGCGGTTCCCGCTGCAGATCCTCGGGGCCTTCGCGGCGCTGGCGCTGGTCCTCTCGGCACTGGGCATCTACGGAGTCACCGCCTACGGCGTGACCCAGCGGACGCGCGAGTTCGGCGTGCGCATCGCCATCGGCGCGCAGCCGCGCGACGTGATCACCATGGTCATCGCGGGCTCGCTGCGGCTGGCGGTCCTGGGCGTCTGCCTGGGCGTCCTGGTGGGGCTGGTGGGCGCGCGCGTGCTCGCCTCGCAGCTCTACGGGGTCAGCGCGCAGGACCCGCTGACCTACGCAGCGATCGCGCTCCTGCTCGCGCTGGTGGCCGTGCTGGCCAGCGTGCTGCCGGCTTTGCGCGCCACCCGCGTGGACCCGATGTCGGCGCTGCGGGCCGAGTGATGGACGCGCTCCTCCTCGACCTGCGCCAGGCGATCCGCGGCCTGCGCCGCTCTCCCGGATTCACCCTGGCCGCGCTGACCGCGCTCGCGGCCGGCATCGGCGCCAGCGTCTCGATCTTCTCGGTGCTCGACGCCGTGCTCTTCCGGCCCCTGCCATTGCACGAGCCCGCGCGGCTGGCGCAGATCTCCGAGGTCCGCCACGACGGCAGCGACAGCCTCTGGTCGCCGGCGGATTACCTCGACCTGGCCCGCGAGACGCGCGCGTTCTCCCCGGTGGCGGCGCACTACGACTTCGGCGCGAACTTCACCGCGCGCGACGGCGCGGAGCGGGTGCAGGTGGCTGCGATCACGCAGACCTTCTTCGGCCTGCTCGGCGTGCCGCTCGCCCGCGGCCGCGACCTGGTGCCGGGCGAGGATCTCGACGGCGTCGAGCGCACCGCCATCGTCAGCGACGACTTCTTCCGCCGCCAGCTGGGCGGGGAAGGGGTGGGCGGGACCATCAGCCTCAACGGCCGCCCGGTCCGCGTCATCGGCGTGCTGCCGGCAGGGTTTCGCTACACGGCGCTGCCCGGGACGCAGGTGTTCGTGCCCATCCGCTTCGATGCCGACGACGTGAAGAACCGCGGCTCGCATTACTTCCGCGTGCTGGGCCGGCTCGCACCCGGGGTCTCGCTCGCCGCCGCGCAAACAGACCTGCGCCTGATCGCCGGGCACATCGCCGAGCGCACGGAGCACCCTGGCTTGTCGGCGCGCGCCAGCGAGCTGCGCGAGGCGCTGGTCGGCAAGGTGAGCTCTGCCCTGCAGCTCCTCTTCGGAGCGGTGCTGCTGGTGCTGCTGGTCGCCTGCGCCAATGTCGCCGGCCTCCTGCTCGCGCGCGGAGCAGGCCGGCACCGCGAGCTCGCCATCCGCGCCGCGGTTGGCGGCGGCCGTGCGCGCATCGTGCGGCTGCTCCTGACCGAGGCGCTGCTGCTCTCGGTGGTGGGCGGCGCGCTCGGCCTGGTCCTCGCCGCCTGGTCGCTCGATGCGCTGGTCGCGCTCGCGCCGCCGGGGCTCCCGCGCCTCCACGAAGTGCGCCTCGATGGACGCGTGACGGCGTTCGCGCTCGCGCTCAGCCTCACCACCGGAGTGGCCGCCGGCCTTTGGCCCGCCCTGCAGGCGAGCCGCACCAACCTGACCGACGCGCTCCGGGACGCCGGCAGCGGCGGCGTCTCCCGGGCGCGCGCCCGGCGGGCGCTGGTCGTCGGCGAGATCGCGGCAGCGGTGATCCTGGTCGCCTTCGTCGGCCTGCTCCTGCGCAGCTTCCAGCGCGTGCTCGACGTGCCGCTCGGCTTCCGCCCCGACGGCGTGCTCGCCGCCGACCTGGGCATTCCCATCGCGCGCTGGCCTTCGGGCAAGCCCTTCGCCGACTTCTACGCGCAGCTGGTCGAGCGGGTCTCGCGGCTGCCCGGCGTCGCCTCCGCCGCCGCCACCACGCTCACGCCCCTGGTTCCCGGCGGACACTTCGAAAACGACTTCCACGTCGAGGGCCACCCTCCTGAGCCGCCCGGCACCGGCCTCGCGGCGCAGATCACCTGGGTCACGCCAGGCCTCTTCGCCACGCTGGGAATTCCGCTTTTACGCGGCCGCGCCTTCGCCGCCCGCGACGGCTGGCGCACGCCGCCGGTGGTGCTGGTCAACCAGGCCTTCGTGCGCAAGTGGCTCGCGCCCGGAGAGGAGCCCGTCGGCGCGAGGCTGCGCATCTACAACGGACGCTGGGACGATCACGCCGACGGATGGGTCTGGACCATCGCAGGCGTCGTCGGCGACCTGCACGAGTGGGCGGTGGACAAGCCGGCCGAGGCCGAGATCTACCTCGACGCCTTCCAGCAGCCGTCGTCGACGATGACGCTCCTGGTCCGCGCGGAAAGCGGCGACCCGCTCGCGCTCCTGCCGCTGGTCCGGCGCGAGTTGCTGCAGCTGGACGCCACCGTCCCGCTGGCGAACCCGCGGACGCTCTCGAACGCGCTCGCGGCCTCGCTGGGTGCGCGGCGCTTCCAGCTGGTGCTGCTCGCTTTCTTCGGGCTGACAGCGCTGCTGCTCGCGGCGCTGGGAATCTACGGCCTCGTCGCCACCTCGGTGGTGCAGCGCACGCACGAGTTCGGCATCCGCATGGCGCTGGGCGCGCAGCCTTCCAGCGTCCTGGGGCTGGTGCTCGGGCAGGGGCTGCGGCTCGCGGCGCTGGGCGTCGGCATCGGCACCGCCGTGGCGCTGGGCGCCGCGCGCGCGCTGGCGGCGTGGCTGTTCGAGGTCGCGCCCATAGACCCGCTGACGTACCTCGCGGTGGGTGCGCTGTCGATCGCTGTCGCCGCCGTCGCGACCCTGCTCCCCGCGCGGCGCGCGACCCGCGTCGACCCGGCCACCGCGCTTCGCGCCGAGTGATGGCCTCCCTCTGCGCCGCCGTCCTTTTCCTGGCCGCCGCGCACGCGTGCGGCGCGCTCTTCCTGGCTTTGCTATTACGAGCTCTGCGATGATCGCGCTGCGCAACCTGGAGAAGTCGGTCCGGCAGGGCCCGGGCGAGCTCTTCCTGCTGCGCCGGATCGAGCTCGACATCGCTGCCGGCGACTTCGTCACCCTGATGGGGCCCTCGGGTGCGGGCAAGTCCACCCTGCTCGCGATCCTCGGCCTGCTCGACGCGGACTTCCGCGGCGAGTACGAGCTGCTCGGCCAAAAAGCCCATGCGCTCACTTCGAAGGCGCGCGCCGACCTGGCCCGGCGCAACATCGGTTTCGTCTTCCAGCGCTACCACCTGCTCGACGAGCTCACCGTCGCCGAGAACCTCGAGGTGCCCCTCGGCTACCGCGACCTTGCCCGCGTGGCGCGGCAGGCGCTGGTGGCCGACACGCTCGACCGCTTCGGCATCGTCGGGAAGAAAGACCTCTACCCCGCGCAGCTGTCGGGCGGCCAGCAGCAGCTGGTCGGGGTGGCGCGCGCGCTGATCGCCTCGCCAAAGCTCTTGCTCGCCGACGAGCCGACGGGCAACCTGCACTCGCAACAGGGGGAGGAGATCATGCAGCTCTTCCGCGAGCTGAACCGCAAAGGGACGACCATCGTCCAGGTGACCCACTCGGAGGCGAACGCCGCCTACGGCAATCGCACGCTGCGGCTGCGCGACGGCTGGCTCGAGTGAGGGTCCTGGCAGCCGATGATCAGCCCGACGTGCTCGAGGCGCTGCGGCTGCTGCTCAAGCCCGAGGGCATCAACCTGGTTCCGGTGACGGGGCCCGCGGGCGTTCTCGACGCGCTCTCCGCCCGCGACTTCGACGCGGCCCTCATCGATCTCAACTACACCCGCGACACCACCGGCGGCCGCGAGGGGCTGGACCTGCTCTCGCAGATTCGTGCCATCGACCCCTCGCTGCCGGTGGTGGTGATGACTGCGTGGGGCACGGTCGACGGCGCGGTCGAGGCGATGAAGCGCGGCGCCCGCGACTACCTGCAGAAGCCGTGGGACAACGAGCGGCTGCTCGCCACGCTGCGGACGCAGATCGAGCTCGGCCGCGCGCTACGGCGCAGCCGCCGCCTGGAAGAGGAGAACTCGAGGCTGCGCGGCCGGCCGCCGCCAATGATCGCGCACTCGCCGCCGATGCGGGCCCTGCTCGAGATGCTCGAGCGCGTCGCGCCCTCGGACGCAAATGTCTTGGTCACCGGCGAGCACGGCACCGGCAAGGAGGTGGTGGCGCGGTTCGTCCACGCGGCCTCCAGGCGAGGGGCGCGCACGTTGGTGACGGTCAACGCCGGCGGCGTCGCCGAGGGCGTCTTCGAGAGCGAGCTCTTCGGCCACGTGCGCGGCGCCTTCACCGACGCCAGGACCGAGCGCGCCGGGGCCTTCGAGCTCGCCGACGGAGGCACGCTCTTCCTCGACGAGGTCGGCAACATGCCGATGCAGCAGCAGGCCAAGCTCTTGCGCGTGCTGCAGACCGGCGAGTTCAACCCGGTCGGGTCGTCGAAGGTCAAGCACGTCGACGTGCGGGTGCTGGCCGCCACCAACGCGGCGCTGGGCAAGGAGGTCGAGGCCGGGCGCTTCCGGCAGGATTTGCTCTACCGGCTCAACACCGTCGAGGTGGTGGTGCCTCCGCTGCGCGAGCGGCCCGAAGACGTGCTGCCGCTGGCGGAGTTCTTCCTCAAGCGGCAGATCGATCGCGGGGCCACCCGGGCGCGGCGCTTCAGCACCGAGGCGCTCGATGCGCTGACGCTCCATCCCTGGCCGGGCAACGTGCGCGAGCTGGAGCACGTGGTCGAGCGCGCGGTGCTGCTGGCGCGCGGCGAGGAGATCGGCGTCGAGAGCCTCTTCCTCTCCGCGGCGGGCCAGGGCGGGGGGCAGATCGAGCGGATGAACTTGAACGATGCCGAGGGACACCTGATCCGCCGCGCCCTTCTGCGGTCCAAGGGCAACGTCAGCGAAGCCGCCCGCGAGCTGGGCGTCTCGCGCAGCGCGCTCTACCGCAAGCTGCAGCATCATGGTCTCTTCGCGAAGTGAAGAAGCTCCGGTACCGCACCCGCGTTTTGTTGCTCGCGCTCTGGATCGCGCTGCCGGCGCTGGGAACAGCGGCGGTGCTCCTCTTCCACGACCAGGCGCTGGAAGACCGGACCCGCTGGACGCTGCTCGCCTTCCTGTTGGTGAACGGCGTGCTCACCGCGGTCTCGCTGGCCGAGGCGGTGGACCGCCCGCTGCAGACGGCGGTGAACCTGCTCGCGGCGCTGCGCGAGGACGACTTCAGCGTTCGCGGCCGCGGCGCCCGGGCGGGCGACGGGCTGGGCGAGCTGCTCCTCGAGATCAACCAGTTCGGCGACACGCTCGACCGCCAGCATCTGGGCGCGATCGAGGCGGGCGCGCTCCTGCGCCGGGTGATGGACGAGATCGAGGTGGCGGTGATCGCCTTCGACACGAGCGACCGCGCGGTGCTGGCCAACCGCAGCGCGGAGCGGCTCCTCGGCGTTCCGCTCTCGCGGCTGCTGGAGGCGGGCGGCCTCGAGGCGCGAAAGCTCAAGCTCGACGGCGTGCTGCGCGAGGAGGGTCCGCGCCTGGTCGAGCTGGATCTCCCCGGAGGCGCCGGTCGCTTCGAGGTGAAGAGCAGCGTCTTCAGGCTGGGGGGAATGCCGCACCGCCTGCTGGTGCTGGCCGACTTGCGGCGCGCGCTGCGCGAGGAGGAGCGCCTGGCGTGGCAGCGGCTGGTGCGGGTGCTCGGCCATGAGATCAACAACTCGCTGACGCCGATCCACTCCATCTCCGGGGCCCTGCGGAAGTCGCTCGCCAGCACCTCGTCGGCCGACGTGGACTCGGGCCTTTTGGTGATCGAGCGGCGCGCCGAGTCGCTGATGCGCTTCATGGGCGCGTACGCAAGGCTGGCCCGGCTGCCTGCGCCGCAGCCAGCGCCCGTGGAGGTCTCCGCCTGGATCGCGCGCGTCGTGGCCCTCGAGCGGCGCGTGCCGGTCAAGATCTGCCAGGGCCCCGCGGCGGTCATCGAAGCCGACGCCGATCAGCTTGATCAACTGCTCATCAACCTGGTCCGCAACGCGGCCGACGCAGCGCTTGCGACCAGCGGCGCGGTCGAAGTGGCCTGGTCCCTGGGACCGCGGACGCTCGAGGTGACCGTGCTGGACGAAGGGCCGGGCATCGCCAATCCGGCCAACCTCTTCGTGCCCTTCTTCACCACCAAGCCCGAAGGCACCGGCGTAGGGCTGCTCCTCTCCAGGCAGATCGCCGAGGGGCACGACGGCGCGCTCTCGCTGGAGAACCGCAGCGACCGGACCGGCGCGCGAGCCCGCCTAACCCTTCCGCTGCGCCGCGGGTCATCCTGAGCGGTTGAGCGCTTGGTGAAGATCGACCATTCCTGCGCAACCTGTGCCTGGTCCAAATGTCGTCCGTTCGAGAAGCACAAAGTAGACGTGGCCGGTCTCCAGCAAAGTAGAAATGTCCGGTTGGGCTCGTCGGATCAAGCTGGGCGCTGTCCCGGTGCCAGCGCCTTGCGGCGGAGGGCGGCTCGATCGTTGTGCGCCTTCTTCCGCGCTTTCTGCTCCGCAGCGAATCGCTCGTGCGCGGGCGAAGCATCGCACGGCCGCGGCCCAGGCGCGTAGGTTCCGACGCCGGCGAGGCACTGCTGGCTGACATGCTCGCGATGCAAGGTTGCTGCGGCCGAAGCTCTGCCATCACCTACACTACGTCGGCGGATCGGCCGACCCATCGAAAGAGAGGAACACATGAACCGATCGACAGCGCTTGTTCTCGTGTCCGGCCTAGTACTACTGGATCGCTTCCTTTACCTCCGCGACGGTCCGCGCAGGGGAGTGTCTGGGTTGACGATCTGTCGGCATAGGGGGCAGGTGCCGATGAGCTGAAGCAGGACGCGCTGAAGGACCCGGC
>JAYWAO010000137.1:0-17009 GCA_043782365.1 Deltaproteobacteria bacterium | reverse complement strand
GACAAGTCGAGCCTGAAGAGCCTGTCGAGCGAGCTGAAGAAGGTGGTCTACGGGCAGGACGCGGCGATCGAGGCGATCACCTCGGCCATCCTCCTCTCGCGCTCGGGGCTGGCCTCGGCCACCAAGCCGATCGGCAGCTTCCTCTTCTCGGGGCCCACCGGCGTCGGCAAGACCGAGCTGGCGCGGCAGTTGGCGAAGGCGATGAGCGTGCCGATGATCCGCTTCGACATGTCCGAGTACATGGAGAAGCACACGGTGAGCCGGCTGATCGGCGCGCCGCCGGGCTACGTGGGCTTCGACCAGGGCGGCCTGCTGACGGACGCGATCCGCAAGGCGCCGCACTGCGTATTACTCTTGGACGAGATCGAGAAGGCGCACCCGGACCTCTTCAACATCCTGCTCCAGGTGATGGACCACGCGACGCTCACCGACAACAACGGCCGCGTCGCCGACTTCCGCCACGTCGTGCTCATCTACACGACCAACGCGGGGGCTCGCGAGCTGTCGGCCGGGCGGATGGGCTTCGGCGGCACCGAGGCGAACCACATGGTCGGCGGCACCAAGCTCAACGACGCCAACGAGAGCTTCTCGATCGACGGCGGCAAGGGCGGCGCGGCCAAGCAGGCCATCGAGCGTACCTTCTCGCCCGAGTTCCGCAACCGGCTCGACGCCTGGGTGGCGTTCGCCTCGCTGCCTCCGGAGATCATCGCCAAGGTGGTCGACAAGATGGTCGCCGAGGTGCAGGCGCAGCTCCTGGAGAAGAAGGTCGAGCTGACCGTCGCCCCCGCGGCCCGCGAGTGGCTGGCGAAGAACGGCTTCTCGCCGCAGTTCGGCGCGCGGCCGATGGCGCGCCTGCTGCAGAGCGCGCTGAAGAAGCCGCTGGCGGAGTTGCTGCTGTTTGGCGAGCTGCAGGGCGGAGGGAAGGCGCTGGCCGACGTGGAGAACGACCAGCTCGTCATCAAGGCCGAGGCCGCGCCGGCGGCGCCTGCCGAGCCTGCGCCCGTAGCCCAGGCGTAATACAGTTGCCAGGGTGGTTCACGAGGGCGGCCGCCGAGCTTGGCGCCGCCCTCTTCTTGTCACCAGCCCCCGTGCAGGGGCCGTGAGCAGCAGTTCGCTTCCGAGCCTACCTCCCGCTCCACTTGGGCGCGCGCCGCTCCGCAAACGCCCGCAGCCCCTCGTCCCGGTCCTCGCTGGCGAGCGGCTTTTCGTACCACTCGCGCTCGCGCTGCAGCGCCGCCGCGAGCTCCAGATCCCACGTCTCCTCGATGGAAGCCTTGGCCGCCGCCACCGCCACGGGCGCGTTGAGCGCGATCTCCTCGCCGAGCGCCACCGCCGCGGCCACCGACTGGCCCGCCTCGCTCACCCGGTTTGCCAGCCCCATCGCGAGCGCCTCCTGCGCGGGGACGCGCCGCGCGGTGAGGATGAGGTCGCGCGCCCGACCCTGCCCGATCACCCGCGCAAGCCGCACGGTGCCGCCGCCGCCCGGGATGATGCCGATCTTCACCTCGGTGAGCCCGATCTGCGCCACCGGGTCGAGCACCCGCAGGTCGCACGCCAGCGCCAACTCGCAGCCGCCGCCGAGCGCGAGCCCGTTGACCGCCGCGATCCAAGGCTTGGGGCACCGCTCGACCTCGCGCAGGCCTGCGTGGAGCTCGACGAGCCATTGGCGGACGTCATCGTGCGTCCACCCTGCCCGCTCCTTGAGGTTGGCTCCGGCACAGAACGCCTTCGGCCCGCGCCCGGTGACCACCACCGCGCGCACGGCGGGATCGGCCGCCGCCGCCTTGGCCTTCTCGGCAAGCTCGGCCACCAGCGCGCGGGAGAGCACGTTCAGCTGCGGCTCGCCCTCGATGGTGAGGACGAGCACGCAGCCGCGGGTTTCAAAGGAGAGGAGCATGGGTTGATCCTGGGGTAGAGCCAAAGGCGACGATGGCGACCGCAAAAGGCCTCAACGCGGAGAACGCGGAGTACGCGGAGGGGCGCGGAGGAAGAAGATCAGGGCAACACATCCAGCGTCGTTCAGGTCGAAGCCGCTCGGGCGAGGGCAAGTCGAAGGCCTCGGCGTCGGTCGGGTCCAAGAATGCCTCAGGCTCTCTGCGGCCACTTCCTCCGCGTCCCTCCGCGTTCTCCGCGCCCTCCGCGTTGAAGGCTTTAGGTGTTACTCGGTCGTCGCACTAGCTCCCCGCCCGCTTCCGCTCGGCCTTGTCGATCCGCCCCAGCGCCGCCTGCAGCCTGCGCCCCGGCAGCTTCCGCGCCACCAGCCGCTGCGCCAGCCCGCCCGCCTCGATCAGCTTGGGCAGGTCGACGCCCGTGGGCACTCCCATGTCCTCGAACATCGAGACGAGGTCTTCGGTGGCGAGGTTCCCCGCGGCGCCCGGCGCATACGGGCAGCCTCCAGTGCCGCCCACCGAGGCGTCGAAGGTGCGCACCCCGAGGTGCCAGGCGGAGACTACGTTCGCGAGCGCGGTCCCGTGCGTGTCGTGCAGGTGCAGCGCCAGCTCGCCGGGTGCGAACGGCGCGGTGCCGTCCTGGCCGGCGGCGAACAGCTTGACGATGTCGCGGGTCTGGCGCGGGTTGCCCACGCCGATGGTGTCGCCGAGCGAGATCTCGCCGCAGCCCGCCCCGCGCAGGCGGCCCGCGATCTCCAGCGCCCGGCGCGGGTCGACCTTGCCCTCGTAGGGGCAGCCCCACACCACGCTGACGTAGCCGCGCACGAAGAGGCCCTGCCGGCGCGCCTCGGGGATCAGCTGCTCGAACTCGGTCAGCGACGCGGCGATCGACTTGTTGGTGTTCTTCTGGTTGTGCGACTCGCTCGCCGACATGAAGACGGCGACCTCGCGGATGCCGGCGTCCACCGCGCGCGCGAGCCCCGAGCGGTTGGGCACCAGCGCGCAGAGGCGCACGTCGGCGGGCAGGCCCAGCGACGGCAGCCGGCGCACCAGGGCGTCGGTGTTGGCCATCTGCGGGATCCAGTCGGGCCGCACGAACGAACCGATCTCGATCCGCTTGAGGCCGCAGGCGGCGAGCGCGGCGATGAGCTGCAGCCGCTCGTCCACCGAGAGGCGGACGGGCTCGTTCTGCAGCCCGTCGCGCGGGCCCACCTCCTGGACGCTGATCGCCTCCTCGGCCGCGGCGCTGGAGACGGCCTCGCTCAAGCCCGGGCCTTGACGTGGTCGCGGACCCACACCGCGATGTCGCGCGTGCTGGCGCCCGGGGTGAAGATCTGCGCGACGCCGAGCTGGTGCAGCTGCGGAATGTCGCCGTCGGGGATGATGCCGCCGCCGAAGACCACCACGTCGCTGGCGCCCTGCGCCTTGAGCAGGTCGATCACCGCCGGGAAGAGCGTCATGTGCGCGCCCGACATGTTCGACATGCCGATGCCGTCCACGTCCTCCTGCACGGCGGCGGCGACGATCATCTCGGGGGTCTGGTGGAGCCCCGTGTAGATCACCTCGAAGCCTTCGTCGCGCAGGGCGCGCGCGATGATCTTCGCGCCCCGATCGTGGCCATCGAGACCCGGCTTGGCGACGAGGATGCGGACCTTGCGATTGCTCTCTGCCACGGTGCCCTCGGGGGTAGATCAGCTCCGGCCGCGCGCGCGCTGGAGCAGTGCGACCATCTGCGGGGTGGTGCCCTTGAGGCGCCCCTCGGGCTCGAGCCGGAGGAACTCGAGCCCAGCGGTGCGCGCCAGCTCGGCCAGCTCGCCGGGGAGATAATAGCGAATCCGCCACGTCGCCGATAGGGTTTCTCCCCCGGGGCGCGTCAGCTGCCGGCGCACCTCGTCGGTGCGCGCCTTCGGGTCGAACTGGCTCTGCTCGGTGACGCGGCCCAGCCCCGGGATGGTCTCGATGAAGGCCGACTCCGGCGACAGCTCCAGCCGCAGCGGATTGTCGGTGGTGAGCACCAGCCGCGCCCCTGGCTTGAGCACGCGCGCCACCTCGGCCAAGGCCGCGTGGGCTTCGTGGTGCGAGCCCATCGCGAACGAGCTGTAGAAGATGGTGACGCCCGCGAGCGACTGCGCCGGCATCGGGAGGTGCAGCAGGTCGCCTTGGACCAGCACCGCCAGCGGCGCGCGCTTGCGGGCCTCATCGAGTAACACTCTAGAGCGGTCGAGGCCGAGCACGCCTGCGGCCCGCCGCGCCGAGAGCGGCGCGAGGTGCCGCCCGAAGCCGCAGCCGAGATCCGCGATCGGCACCAGCGGATCGGCGTCGAGCAGCGAGAGCGCCTGGTGCGCGTCGAGGTCGGCGAGCCGCTGCGGCGCGAGCCGGCTGGTCGTCTCGTAGAAGAGGCGGTCCTCTGCGTCTTGCTGTTGCGTCACGGGCCTAGAACGTCCCGCGCTCGCGGTAGGCGCCCCACACCTTGCGGAAGACGTCGCAGACCTCGCCCAGCGTGCAGTAGGCGCGGACCGCGTCGAGCACCGGGTACATGAGATTCGTCCCGCTCCTGCACGCGTCTTCCACGGCGCGCAGCCGGTCCTTGACGTCGTGCTGGTTGCGGGCCCGCTTCACGCTCTGCAGCCGCTCGATCTGCGCGTGCTGCACTTCCTCCTCGATCTTCAGGGTGGGGATCTGCGCGCCAGCGCCGCTCTGGAAGGCGTTGACGCCGACGACGAGGCGGTCCTTGTTCTCCACCGACCGCTGCCAGGCGAAGGCGCTGTCGGCGATCTCCCGCTGCGGGTAGCCCTCTTCAATCGCCCGGATGACGCCGCCCAGCTTCTCGATCTTCTCGAAGATGGCGAGGCAGCGCTGCTCCATCTGGTCGGTGAGGTATTCGACGTAGTAGCTGCCCGCCAGCGGGTCCACCACCCGGTCCACCCCGCTCTCGTGGCCGATGATCTGCTGCGTGCGCAGCGCGATGGTGGCCGCCTCCTCGGTGGGCAGCGCGAAGGTCTCGTCGAGCGAGTTGGTGTGCAAGGACTGCGTCCCGCCCAGCACCGCCGCCAGCGCCTGCAGCGTGGTGCGGGTGACGTTGTTGTAGGGCTGCTGCGCGGTCAGCGAGACGCCGGCCGTCTGCGCGTGCGTGCGCAGCATCAGCGAGGCGGGCTTCTTGGCGCCGAACTTCTCGCGCATCACCCGCGCGTAGATGCGGCGCGCGGCGCGGAACTTGGCGATCTCCTCGAAGAAGTCGTTGTGCACGTCCCAGAAGAACGAGAGGCGCTGCGCGAAGTCGTCCACCTGCATCCCGCGCTTGAGGCACTCCTCGACGTAGCCGAAGCCGTCGGCGAGCGTGAAGGCCAGCTCCTGCACCGCCGTCGCCCCGGCCTCGCGGATGTGGTAGCCGCTGATCGAGACCGGGTGCCATTTCGGCATATGCTTGGCGGTATACTCGATCATATCGACGACGATCCGGGTCGCCGGCCGCGGGCCCACCACCCACTCCTTCTGGGCGATGTACTCCTTGAGTACGTCGTTCTGGATGGTGCCGCCCAGCTTGTCCTGCGGGACGTTCTGCTGCTCGGCCACCGCCACGTACGCGCAGAGCGCGAAGATGGCGCTGGCGTTGATGGTCATCGAGGTGGTGACGTCGCCCAGCGGGATGCCGCTGTAGAGCACCTCGAAGTCCTTCAAGGTGCTGACCGCGACGCCCTCCTTGCCCACCTCGCCGCGCGACATCGGGTGGTCGGCGTCATAGCCCATCAACGCGGGCATATCGAACGCCGTCGAGAGCCCGCTCATGCCGTGCTCGAGCAGGTACTTGAACCGCTGGTTGGTGTCCTCGGGCGTGCCGAAGCCCGCGAACTGGCGCATGGTCCAGAGGCGGCCGCGATACATCGACGGCTGCGGCCCGCGCGTGTACGGGTAGCGGCCCGGGAAACCCAGGTCGCGCTCGTAGCGCTCGACGTCCGCCGCCGAGGGGTTGCCGGTGTCGAGGGGCGTCAACAGATCTGGGATGGGGATGCCGCCGTCGGTCTGGAAGGCGCCCTGGCGCTGCGCCATCTTCGCGTTCGACCTGGCGAGATCGACCTTGCGCCACTCGTCCTGCGCGGCCTGCAGGCGGGCGCGGGCGGCGGCGTCGGCGGCGGCGCCGGAGTAGTTCAAGGCAGAGGCAGGACCGGTTTCGTCTGGCTGGCTCATCTGGCGGGAGATAGCACGGCAGCGGAGGTCTCGCTACGGGGCGGCGCGACAAGGACCGCACGACGACTACCACCGCGAATGAGGAACGCGGGCTATTGCAGCACGTCGCGCGCGATCACCACCCGCTGGATCTCGCTGGTGCCCTCGTAGATGGTGGTCACCCGCGCGTCCCTGAAGTGGCGCTCCACGGGGAACTCGTCGATGTACCCGTAGCCGCCGTGCACCTGCACCGCGACGTCGCACACCTTGTTGGCCGCCTCGGTGGCGAAGACCTTGGCCATCGAGCCCTCGCGCAGGTAGTTGCCGCCGCGCTCCTTTAGCGCCGCCGCGCGCAGGATGAGCAGGCGGGCGGCCTGGAGGCTGGTGTCGCAGTCGGCCAGCATGAAGCGCAGCGCCTGGAACTCGGCGATCGGCTTGCCGAACGCCTTGCGGTCCTTCGCGTACTTCACCGAGGCCGAGAGCGCGGCCTGCCCGATGCCCCATGCCTGCGAGGCGATGCCGATGCGGCCGCCCATCAGCGCGTTCATCGCGATCTGGAACCCCTGGCCGGGCGCGCCCAGCAGGTGGCTCGTGGGGACGCGGAGGTCTTCGAAGGCGAGCGAGACGGTGGACGAGGCGCGCAGCCCCATCTTGTCCTCGTGCTTGCCGATGTGCAGCCCCGGGCTGCCGGCCTCCACCAGGAAGCAGGAGATGCCCTTGGCGGCCGAGACGGCGCTGTCGGTGCGGGCCCAGACGACGATCACGCCCGCGTGGTCGCCCGAGGTGATCCACTGCTTGCTGCCGTTGAGCACCCAGGCGTCGCCGTCGAGGCGCGCGTGGGTGCGCAGCGCGGTGGCGTCGGAGCCGCAGTGGGATTCGGAGAGCCCGAACGCGGCCGCCTCGAACCGGCCCGAGGTGATCTCGGGGACGAACTTCTGCTGCAGCAGAGGGCTGCCGTACTTGACGATGGTCTCCGCCACCATGTTGCTGACGGCCATGGTGACGGCGGTCGAGGCGCAGCCCTGCGCAACCTCCATCATCGCCAGCGCGTAGGAGACCGCACCAGCCTCGGCCCCGCCCAGCTCCGCGGGCACGTTGACGCCCATCAGGCCCAGCTCTGCAAGCGCGGCGAGGTGCTCTTTGGGGAAGCGCTGCTCACGGTCGAGCTTCGCGGCGTCGGGAGCGAGGGTCTTCTGGGCGTACGCGCGGGCCGTCAGGGCGACGGCGGCCTGGGTCTCGGTCAGGTCGAACAGGGGCATGACAAGTGTATTACTCTCCGGGGGGCGGCGCTGCCGGACGGCGCAGCACGATGTACATCTTCTCGAACTCCAGCGCGTAGGTGTCGAGGTCCTTGCGCAGCAGCGCGCGCTCGATCAGCACGCCGTCCTTGGAGACGAGGTTGAACTCCTTGGCGACCGCGAGCCCCTTGTCGCTGATGCTCCAGCGGGCGTTGCCGTCTTCCTTGAGGATGCCCAGGCGGACGAAGTCGGCGATCGCCTTGGCGATCGACGAGTGCCAGCGCGCGAGCCTGCGCTCGAGCGGGTTGGGCTCCCAGTCGCGGCCGTTGAGCGGGACGATGTCGCGAATGTGCACGTAGACGTCGGCGATCCCCGCCGAGCCGCCGCCGAAGATCACGGCGGAGAGCAGGGGGGCGCAGAACGCCTGCCGTGGGGTCAGCTGTTCGCTCATCTCAAACCCCGCGTCCCGGACGAGAGCCACTGCCGCTTGAGCTGCCATCTCTCCCCCGTCATCTGGATGCCGTCAACGAGCCTTGGCATCAATTCATCACTTCAAGAGAGCATTGGAAATGACCAGCCGCTGGATCTCGCTGGTCCCTTCGTAGATCTGCGTGATCCGAGCGTCGCGAAAGTGTCGCTCGATGTCGAGTTCCTTCGAATATCCCATGCCGCCGTGGATCTGCACCGACTTGTCGGTGACACGTCCGGACATCTCGGAGGCATACAGCTTCGCCATCGCCGATTCGCGCGAGTGGCGCACACCTGAGTCCTTGAGAGTGGCCGCGCGCAGCGTGAGCAGGCGCGCCGCGTCGAGCTCGGTGGCCATGTCGGCCAGCATGAACTGGATCGCCTGGTGCTGCATGATCGGCACGTCGAAGGTCTTGCGGATCTTCGAGTAGTCGCGCGCTTCCTCGAAGGCCGCGCGGGCGATGCCGATGGCCTGCGCCGCGATGCCGATGCGGCCCCCGTCGAGCGTGGCCATCGCGATCTTGAAGCCCTCGCCCTCGGCGCCGAGCCGCTGCGACACGGGCACCTCCAGGTTCTCGAAGAAGATGGTGCACGAAGGGCTGGCGCAGATGCCCAGCTTCTCGTCCCGCTTCTGCCGGAGGAACCCAGGCGCGTTGGTGTCGACGAGGAAGGCGGTGATGCCCTTCACGCCCTTGCTGGCGTCGGTGATGGTGAAGAGCACGATGGCGTCGGCCACCGGCCCGTTGGTGATCCAGTTCTTGGTGCCGTTGATGACGTAGACCTCGCCCTTGCGGACGGCGGTGGTCTTCTGCTCGGCGGCATCCGACCCGGCGTTCGGCTCGGTGAGCCCGAAGCAGCCGAGCTTCTCGCCCTGCGCGAACGGCTTCAAGAAGCGCTCGCGCTGCGCGTCGGTGCCGAACTTGTAGACGGGGTCGCAGTAGAGCGAGTTGGAGACCGAGAGCGTCACGCCCACCGAGGCGCAGCCGCGCGAGATCTCCTCGATCATCAGCGCGTAGGAGACGTTGTCCATCCCCGCCCCGCCCCACCGCTCGGGCACGGCCACCGCGAAGAGACCCAGCTCAGCGCACTGCTTGACCGCCTCGGCCGGAAACCGGTGCTCGCGATCCCAGGTCTTGGCTTTGGGCTGCAGCTCGCGGGCGGCGAAGTCCCGGCAGGTGTCCCGCAGTTGCTGCTGCTCTTCGGAGAGGTCGATCTGCATGGGTCGGGCGATGCTCGCGGGATGAGACGAGTCGATGGTGGGTAAACCGGGAGTTCAGAATACACCCCGGCTGGAGAAGCGCAAACGGAGTCCGTCGTTTGCCGGAGGTGAAGGCCTTTTTGTTCAGCGGTGCAAGTAGTTGGGGCAGCTACCGCTTGCGCCAGCCACCTGGATGGAACGCAGCGGCGAGCTCATCTTCCCGTGAAGACAGCGGGGCGCTTCTCGAGGAAGGCCCTCATGCCTTCGCGGCGATCGTCGGTGTCGAAGACGAGGCCGAACATCTGCGCCTCTGCCTCGTTGGCCGCGCCCAGCGGCAGGTCGGCGCCCCGCTCGATCAGCCGCTTCGACATGGCGACGGCGAGCGGGCCCTTCTCGGCGATCTTCTTCGCCACCGCCTTGCAGTGGGCGAGCAGCGCCTCGCGCGGCAGCACCTCGAGCACGAGCCCGATGGCGAGCGCCTTCTGCGCGTCGATGCGGTCGGCGGTGAAGATCAGCTCCTTGGCGCGCCCCTTCCCCACCAGCCGGGTCAGCCGCTGCGAGCCGCCGAACCCCGGCACCACGCCCAGGTTGACCTCGGGCTGGCCGAGCTTCGCGGAGTCGGCGGCGTAGAGCAGATCGCAGGCCATCGCCAGCTCGAGCCCGCCGCCGAGCGCGAACCCGTTGATCGCCGCGATGGTGGCAAACGGGAGCGCCTCCAGCTGCGCGAACGTCGCGTGGCCCAGCGCGGAGAACTGCTGCCCGGCCCACGCCCCGAGCGGCGCCATCTCGGCGATGTCCGCGCCCGCGACGAAGGCCTTCTCGCCAGCGCCCGTGACGATCAGCGCGCGCACGCCCTGGCCGGGGTCGGCCAGCTGGCCGAGGGCGGCGGAGAGCTCGCGCAGCAGCTGCGAGTTGATCGCGTTGAGCGCCTTCGGCCGGTTGAGCGTGAGGATGGCGACGGCGCCTTCGCGCTCCACCGACAACGTCTCGTACGAAGGCATGGTGGCTCCTCCAGCTCTTGTGCCCTGCTCCCCAGCGTCTCACCCTCGGGGATCCTATCACCTCACTGAAGCACGCGGTCGAGGGATGGCCGGACCGGGGCCAGCAGGCCATCTAGCTTGCCCAAGGGAAGGTGCGCTGCCCAGCCGGAGTCCCTCGCCTGGGGAGCCCCTCGCTTGCTACGGTGCGCCTGTGCCACGCCGGGTCCTGCATGCGCTGATCGCTGCCTCCGTCGCCAAGGCGCGGGCGCTGCTCGGGCTGCTGCAGCTGGAGCGCGACCTCTCCGGGAGCGAGCCCGGGGATGGTCTCGGGGCGCCGGTGCTGGCGGGCCCGCTCTCGTCTCGCGGGGCCAGGCACAAGGCGCTGCTGGAGGCCCTGGCCTCGCTCCCACAGCAGCCTGGGAGCCGGCGGCGCGCGGTGCGCTTCGCGCCGGTGCCGCCCGGCCTCGAGGTGTTGCTGAAAGGCAAGGCGGGGCCCGCGCCGGTCTGGGTCGAGCTCGACCTCGAGCTCGACGAGGAGCCCGCGAGCCGGCTGGTGCTGGTGCTCGGGGACGCGCCGGCCCGGGCGCGGCTGGGCGGCCTCGCGCGGCTCGGGAGGGAGCTCAGCGCGCAGCTGGCGCAGGAGCTCCTCCGCCGCGACGCGCCCGCCGAGGTGGGCCGCCAGCGCACGCTGCAGGGCCAGCTGCTGGCTGCCTCGGAGCGGCTGCGGCAGGAGCCCTCGCCAGAGACCGTGCCCAAGGTCCTGGCCGCCGAGCTGCGCGCGCTCGGCTGCCACTGCGCGCTGGCCCTCCAAGGGCCGCCTGTGGGCCCCACCGTCCGCGGTCCGCTCGCGCTCACGCTCCTCTCGCAGCGCGCCTCCGCGGTGGCCCGCGCGCTGCGGGCGCTCGGGCTGCGCAAGTCTGGCGACGAGCAGTTCCACGAGGAGCGCTCCCGCTCGGGGCTGCTGGCTGCGCTGCTCGCCTCGACCGAGCCGCTGGTGGAGGAGGACCCTGGCGCGGTGCTGCGGGCGCTCTTCGGCAAGCGGGCCACGCCCAAGGCGCGCGCCGCCGTGCTGGCCGCGCTGGGCATCGAACGGGTCCTGGTGGCGCCGCTGCGCGCGGCGGGCGAGCCGCTGGGGCTCCTGCTCCTCCTGCCCGAGCGCGGCAAAAGCCCCGACCTCGCCGCCCTCGCCCGCCTCGCTTCAGAGGGCGCCTGGGCGCTGGAGCGCGTGCGCCTGCGGGCCCAGCTCTACCAGGCGGCGGTCCACACCGAGCACGAGGCCGCGGCGCGCACCCGTGATCTGCGCGAGGAGGTGGATCGCCTCCGGCAGCAGGACGAGGCCAAGGACAACTTCCTCGCCAACGTCTCGCACGAGCTGCGCTCGCCGCTGGTGACCATGCTCGGCTACACCGACATCCTCCTCGGCGAACGGCTGGGAGCCCTCAACGACAAGCAGCGCCAGTGCCTGCAGGTGGCCAAGAGCTCGGGGAAGCGGCTCAAGCAGTTCATCGAGGAGCTGATGGACTTCTCCCGCTTCGAGCTGACCCGCACCGCCCTGCGCCGCGAGGAGTTCTCCCTCTACGAGCTGGTCCAGCACGCGACCGAGGGCCTGACGCCGCGCCTGCTCGAGCGGCGGCTCGCGGTGCGCGTGCAGATCCCGCGCGACCTCCGCGCCAGCGGCGACCGCGAGCGGCTGCTCCAGGTCTTGGTCAACCTGCTCGCGAACGCCGAGCGCCACTGCCGCGACGGAGGGCGCATCCGCATCGCCGCGGCTCCGGCCCCGCGCGGGATGATCTCGGTGGCGGTGCAGGACACGGGCGTCGGCATCGCGCCGGAGCACCTCGGCCGCATCTTCGACCGCCTCTACCAGGTGGGCGACGCCAAGGGGACCTCGCGCGAGGGGCTGGGCCTCGGGCTGCACATCGTCAAGTCGATCGTCGAGGCCCACGGCGGCGAGGTCGCGGTGGAGAGCGTGCCCGGCCGCGGCTCGACGTTCACCTTCACGCTGCCCGCGGCTTGAACGCCCTCGATCGCCAGGCAAGTTTGCTACAGTGCGGCGCGTGCTCGTGAAACCCCCCGCCCGCCTGTTGGCCCTCGGCGCTGCGCTCGCCCTGCTCGGCGCCCCTGCGCGCGCGGACGACTGCTCGGATGAAGAGTCCGAGGCCGCCGAGGAGTCCGTGGGCGCCGTGATCGACCAGCTCAAGGAGAGCCCGGGCGGGCGCGGCACCTGGGAGAAGCTCGACGTCGCCATCCGCCGGTACAAGAGCTGCGACGAGCACGAGCTCTCGCCGCTCTTCAGCGAGGCGGTCTGCCTGCAGCTGGCCGACGGCTGGCGCGACGCGCCGGCGCTGGCGCTCTCCATCAAGCGCGCGCCCGAGGTGCTGCCGTTCCTGCTCTCGCACCTCGACAACACCTGCGCGCCGGAGCGGCTGGACAAGATCCTCGGGCTGGCGGCCCGCCGCTGCCCACGCTACGGACGGGGCCTCTGCGCCGCGCTCCGCCAGCGGGCCCAGGCGGTCCTCGCCGACCACCCGGCCCGCCAGAAGCCTGAGTGATGCCCGCGCAGCTCTGCGTCTTCGTCACCAGCTACCGCAGCCCCCGCGCGCTGCGCCTCGTTTTGCTGGCGCTCGGGCTCGAGGTCGAGCGCACGCGCGCGCGGCGGCCGGGGCTCGAGGTCGAGCTGATCGTCGCCGACGACGGCGACCCCGAGCACCAGAGCCGCGCGCCCGCCCTGGAGGCGGCGGGGCGCTTGCACTTCTCCCGTGTGCGCCGGCTCTGGCAGGCCCACGACGGCTACGGGAAGGTGCGGCTCGCCAACAAGGGCCTCGTCGCCGCGGAGGCGCCGCTCCTCCTCTACCTCGACGGCGACATGCTGCTCGCGCCCGGAGCGCTCGAGGTGCACCTGCGCCTCGCTGGCGCCCGCCGCTATGTGGCGGGCCACACCGTGCGCCTCGGGCCTGCGCCGAGCCTGGCGCTCACCGAGGACGACCTGCGCGCAGGTCGCTTCGCCTCGCCTGCCTGGACGCTGCGCTACTTCCTCACCGGAGGGATCGAGCAGAAGCCGCACTACCCGCTCTTGCGGGCCGCTGGCCTCGGGCCGCTCTTGCGCAAGACCGGCAGCGGCGGCTTCAACGGCGGCTGCACCTCGGTGCACCGGGCGCTGCTCCAGGAGGTCAACGGCTGGGACGAATCGCTGCCGGGCTACGGCTTCGACGACACCGACCTCGGCCACCGCCTGCAGAACGCGGGCGCCGAGCCCATCGATGCCCGCCTCGAAGGGATGACCGTCCACCTCTGGCACGAGCGGCCCTACCGCGGCGACGACGCCACCTACGAGCGCAAGCGGCGCGAGGTGGCGAGCACGCTGCACGGCACGCAGGTCCGCGCCCGGCGCGGGCTCGCGGAGCTGGGGCCCCACGATCCGGGCGAGTGGGAAGAGCTGGGCTGAGGGTCGGGGCCCGGGCTTCCTCGGTGCGGCGCTTCAGCGAGCCGGAACCCTCACCCGGGGCGGCCCAGCGGCCTCGTCCGCTTCGCGGAGCTCGACCTGCAGCCGCTCGCGGGTCGCCGTGCCTCCCTGGTCGATCCAGGTCAGCTCGAGCTCGGCCGGGCCCGGGGTGGTGCGGGTGGTGACCAGGAGGGTCTGCGGTGCGCCCGCGCTGAACTGCTGCTCCCGCCGCAGCAGCGCGACCCCTTCGCGCCGCACGATCAGGTCGATGGCGCGGATCGACGCGGGCTTCGCCGCCGAGAGATCCACCTCGACGGTGAGGTCGCGCGGCCGGTTCTTGGCGAGGATGAGGAACCCGGCCAGCGTGAGGCCGAGCACGGCGAAGCGGGCGAGCCGGCTCTTCATGCCGCCGGCGTCTCGCCGGGCGCAGCAGGAGCCTTGGACTCCTTGCCTTCCTTCTCGCCCTTCTCGCCATCGGACCGCTTGAAGGCCACCTTGAACCCGGGCTCGCCTGAGGGCTTGAGCTGGATGGTGGCGTTCACCTCGAGCGTGATGCCCGTGAGGATCTTCCAGACCTGCCGCTGCAGCCCATCGCTCTCGAGGAAGCGGCGCACCTCCGCCGTCACCACCCGCGCGACGTCGGCCCTGGTGCGGTCGGCCTGCGCGAGCAGGAAGGACAGCACATCCTTGGGCAGCTTCAGCTCGCCCACCGCGTTGCGGATCCCCTCTTCGGTCATGAAGAGCGCGCCGACGCCGGTGAGCACCGCCCGCTTGAGCAGATCGCCCACCAAGCCCTTCGGCGCGTCTTCGCCCTCCGGGTCGAGCGGAATCTCCGGCCTGCGCTCGGTCATTTGATGCCGCTCCTTTTCACAGCCCGCCCAGGGTGAGCTTGAAGCCCAAAAGCGGCTCGTTGCTCTTCTGCCCCTGGCCGTCGTGCGCGATGAGGCTGGTGGTGAAGGCCTGGTTCTGACCGACGCGGTCGAGGACCACGTCTTGATCGAAGTCGAGCGTGCCCGCGGCCGCCGTGGGGTCGAGCAGCTGGGCAGAGAAGACCTCCGCGAGCGAGACCGCGCTCTGCGTGGCCCCGTTCACCCGCAGCTCGAGGCCGCCCTTGGAGAGCGTGCCCGTGCCGTCGGAGAAGTCCACCGCGAGCCGCAGCGTGAACGGCTTCTCGGGGTGCTGGCACGGCGTCACCCGGCAGCGCAGGTTGGTGAGCTGCGGCCCGCCCCCGCAGCCGAGCGGCGCGAGCAAGGCGAGCAGCAGGCCGCGCCGGGCTCGAGACCGCTCGCTTGAACGCTGGCCGCAGGGTGCCATCCGTCTACTCTACTTCTTTCCCAGCTGGACGAGCGGCTTCTGCCCGCGCGGCACCGCGGTGAGGTTGGCGAGCGCGACCCGGTCGGCGATGTTCTGGGCCACCCGGATGAGCGCCTGCGACTCGGGCAGCTCGGGGTGGTCGATGACAACAGGGCGCCCGTCGTCGCCGCCCGTGCGGACGGCGAGGTTGATCGGCACCCGCCCGAGGAACGGCACCGCCATCTTCAAGGCCGCCTGCTCGCCGCCGCCCTTGGCGAAGATGTCGGTCTCGTGCTGGCAGTGCGGGCAGACGAACCCGCTCATGTTCTCGACGAAGCCGAGGATCGGGATGCTCACCTTGTCGAACATCGCCTTGGCCTTGATCGCGTCGGCCAGCGCCACGTCCTGCGGGGTGGTCACCACCACCGCGCCGCTCACGGAGATCTGCTGCGCGAGCGTCAGCTGGATGTCGCCGGTGCCCGGGGGGAGGTCGAGGATGAGGTAGTCGAGGTCGCCCCAGTCGACGTCGCGCAAGAGCTGGATCAGCGCGCCGTGGAGCATCGGCCCGCGCCAGATGGTGGCCTGGTCGGGGTCGATGAAGAAGCCGATCGAGATCACCTTCACGCCGTAGGCCTGCAGCGGCTCGATCCGCTTGCCGTCGCCGGCGGCGTGGGGCTGGCGGCCGAAGAGGCCCATCATCAGCGGGATGCTGGGTCCTTAGATGTCGGCGTCGAGCAGGCCCACCTTGCAGCCCATCTGCGCGAGCGCAACCGCGACGTTCACCGAGACGGTGCTCTTGCCGACCCCGCCCTTGCCGGAGCCGACCAGCACGCAGTTGCGCACCGAGGGGACGAGGTCCTGCGCGGCGGCGGCCTTCGCAGGAGAGGTGCGCACCACCCCGGTGAAGGCGACCTCGACGCGGGTGAAGCCGAACGGCGCGAGCCGCTCGCGCACCAGCGTCTCGAGCACCTTCTTGTGCGGGCTCGCGGGCGAGGGGAGCTCGAGCCTGACGCGGATGCCGCCTCCCTCGAGCGCGTCGGCGCCGGAGACCATCCGCAGCTCGGCCAGCTGCCGCTTCGAGGAGGGGTCGGAGAGCTCGCTGACGGCGCGGACGACGGCTTCAGGGGAGGTGTCGATGGCCACGGTGCCGACCTCTGTGCGGCGGCCTCGGGAGCGGGCCACCTTCGGGGGCGCGGACGATGCGTTTTGAGATGCCTCGTGTCAAGGCGGCGTCAAGGAGCCACCAGCGTGCCATCGACGTCGATGCCGACGAGCCGGATCATCGGACGGGCGCTCCATCGAGCAGCAGGTTGCGCAGGCCCGCGTCCCGCGCGGCTTGCAGCGCCGCCGTCACCTCTGCGCCGGTGGGCCGCCGGTCGATGAGCGGAGGGCTCGCCAGCACGGGGAGCCCGGGCTTGTCCGGCAGCGGCGCCCGCGCGAGGTGCAGCGGGCGGTACTGCGACATCACGTTGACCCACAGCTCCGGCGAGACCTGCGCGCAGAGCCCCAGGACGCTCCCGGAGCCCGCCGCCCCGTTCGGGAGCACGAGGTGGCGCACCAGCACGCCGCGAGTGGAGAGGCCGTCTTCACCGGGTTTCTGTAATACACCAACCTGCCGGTGCATCTCCAGCAGGCTCTCGCGGAGCGCGGCGGTGTAGCCCCTGCAGCCCGAGAGCAGCTCGGCCACCGCGTCGTCGCCGTACTTCGCGTCGGGAAGGTAGACATCCACCACGTCCTCGAGCAGGCGGAGCGCCTCGAGCGACTCGTAGCCGCCGCAGTTCCACACCACCGGCAGGTCGAAGGCGCCCTCGGCGGCCGCGGCGAGGCCCTCGAGCAGCGCGGGCAGCACGTGCGTCGGCGTCACTAGATTCAGGTTCGCCGCGCCCTTGGCCTGCAGGTCGAGGAAGAGCGCGCCGAGCTGCGCCGCGTCCACCTCGGTGAGGCCCTTACGCTCGAGCGACAGGTCGGCCGTCTCGCAGGAGCGGCAAGCGAGGTTGCAGCCGCCGATCAGCACCAGGCCCGAGCCGGAGCGCGCCCGCCGTCCACCGCGGCTCCCGACCAGCGGCTGCTCCTCGCCGAAGTGGACGCCCGCGCCCGCGAGGAACACCGAATCCCCCTCGTGGCAGCGGCCCGCGGGCCCCCGCGTGCGGTCCACCAGGCAGCGGTGCCCGCAGAGATCGCAGGCTGCATAGTGTTGGCGGGCTTCGGCGGCGCGGGTTCGCAGCTGTGCGGGCGAGAGGCGCAAGTGTATTACTCGACCATCCGCAGCTGCCCGCGGGGGAGCACTGCGAGCGCGCCGCCCGAGACGCCGAGGTCCTGCCCGAGCAGGTGCCCCGA
>JAYWAO010000136.1:0-2237 GCA_043782365.1 Deltaproteobacteria bacterium | reverse complement strand
CCCCGTGCGGCTCCCGACGCGGCCCCGCGATCGGCGCTCCGCCGCGAGAAACGCACCCTGCACCGCCTTGGTCGTGACCATCCGTGATCCCCGATTCTGTTGAGCAGGAGCGCTCGGAGAGCTGGTCGCAGCAGCCGCGCATTCGTTACAGCCCGCGCTGCGAAAAGATCTGCCTTGACGCCAGCGCCGGCCCGTCGTCCATGCGGATCGGGCCGGCCCCCGGCTAGACGCCGCCGCCGAGGTCAGTCCGGAGCGCGAGGTGGCCCTGGCGCTCGCGCAGCAGCACGCGCAGCTTGCCGCCGCAGAGCCCGCGGATGGGCGCGGGTTCGCCAGGTCGCCCACCTGCCAGCGGCGCCGGGGGCACGGCACCGGGCCCGGCGAAGCCCTCCGGGAGCGGCCAGGCGGGCGCGCCGAGCACGCCCCGCGGGATGGGCCGCTTCAGCTCCGCGCGCTGCGCCTCTTCCTCTGTCAGTAACCGATTCGGTAACCAAGGAAGGAGCTGCTCGCCGCGGATCCACGCCTCGCGGCCCGGCCCTGGGTCCCGCCACGGGCCGATCGCCGTCCGCGCCAGCGCGCCGAGGTGTGCCCGCGCGCCGAGCGCGAGGCCGAGGTCGCGCGCGAGCGACCGCACGTAGAAGCCGCCGCGGACGGTCAGCGCCAGCCGGCTCGCGCGCGGCAGGTCGTGCGAGCACCAGCGCGCCTCGTGCAGGAACACCGGCACCGGCGGCAGCACCACCTCTTCGCCGCGGTGGGCGCGCTGCCACGCCCGCTCGCCGTCGACGCGCTTGTTGCTGGTGGCCGGCGGCACTTGCAGGCGCCAGCCGCGAAACGGCGCGAGCGCCGCCTCCAGCCGCCCCTCGCTCTCCGGACCGGGCGCGAGCGGAGGACCCTCGGCGACCACCTTGCCGTAGAGGTCGCAGGTGTCGGTCTCTGCGCCCCAGACCACCTCGGCCTCGTACTGCTTGGGGATCGGGTGGAGGTCCTCCATCAGACGGGTGACCGGCCCCACCAGGAGCAGCAGGAGCCCCTCGGCGAAGGGGTCGAGCGCGCCGCCATGACAGAGGGCGGGCGTGCCCTCGCCCTCGGCGACGGCGCGCGCCCTGAGCGCCTCCACCAGGCTGCTCGAGGTCTCGCCGCGCGGCTTGTGCGCGAGCAGCAGGCCCGGCTCCAGGGCTACACCGCCCGCAGCGAGACCGGGAAGAGCCCCTCGACCTCGAGCCTCACCGTCATCCCGGGCGAGAGCTGCACCGCCGCCATCGACGCGCCCGAGAGCACCACGCTCCCCGCCGGCAGGCAGCGACCCGTCTGCGCGAGCAGGCCGACCAGCTGGCAGATCGACGCCAGCGGGTTGCCCGAGATGGCGCTCGACGGCGCCTCCGCCGAGAGCACGCCGTCGACGAAGAGCTGCATCCGCAGCTGGTCGATGGGGAGCCCGTGTAGCCCGCGCGTGCGGGCCGAGAGCAGGTAGCGCCACGAGGAGCAGTTGTCGGCGACCACGTCGGGCAGCGAGAAGTACTTGAACCCCGCGTAGCGCGAGTCGAGCACCTCGAGCGCCGCGCCCACCTGCGCCACCGCCGCGCCGGCCTCCTGCAGCGAGACCTCGCCGCGCAGCTCCTTGGCGGTGACGAAGAAGATCTCCGGCTCGGCCTTGGGGTGCAGGCCGCTCGCCACCTCGAGGTGCCCGCCGTCGCCGACGCAGGTCTCGTGGGTGAGCACGCCGCAGATGGGCGCGCCCAGCCCCATCTGCCGGCGCTTCGCCTCCGAGGTGAAGCCCATCTTGTAGCCGCTCACGCGCTCGCCGCGGGAGAGGCGCAGCGCCACCCCGGCGGCCTGCACGGCGTAGGCGCTCGAGAGCGAGAACGGGCCGTAGGTCTTCTCCAGCGGGTCGAGCGCGCGGCGCTCGCGGTGCGCCTCGTCGAGGCGCGCGGCGTAAGCGGCGATGGTGGCGGCGTCGAGGGACGGCGCGGGAGCGGTCGCGGGTGCGGGCTCGGTCATTTCGCGGCAGCATACCCTCCCTCGACGGGGCGCGCCCCGGTCGTGTAAACGACAGCACCATGTCCGATGCCCAGGGACCCAGGGATCTGCCGTCCGATTCGTCGCCCGACGCGCCGGGCCTGGCGCTCAACCTGATCGGGGGCAGGCTCGTGCCCGCTCTCGGCGGAGAGTGGCTGCCGGGCGAGGAGCCTGCCACCGGCGGTCTCTGGGGGCGGGTCGCGTCTTCGGATGCCCGCGACGTC
>JAYWAO010000135.1:0-6264 GCA_043782365.1 Deltaproteobacteria bacterium | reverse complement strand
GCAAGTCGGGCGCCCGCGGCCTGCGCGCCATCATGGAGAACGCGATGCTCGACATCCAGTACGACGTCCCCTACCGCGACGGCATCAAGGAGTGCCGGGTAGGCGAGGGTGTGGTGCTGCGCGGCGAGGAGCCCGTGCTGGCGTTCGAGAAGGACCGCAAGACAGCCTGATCAGTCCGGCCACGTTGCGGCAGCATTTCGGGCGGGTTCAGCTGAAAAGCTGGCCCGCCCGATGCATTTCAGGAGGTCCGTCCGGCGGTTGCCGACGGGATTGGATCATTTCCCGGCCACAGACGTCAAAGACAGCAGACCGGACGGGTCGTCACTGATTGCAGGACGTTCGGTCTACCTGTGCAGGTCTCGAGGAGGGCTCCACCATGGCGAACACCGTCCTTCATCCGGCAGCAAGCCCCACCGCGCAGGGACAGTCCTCCGGGGCACGGCGCCCCGCGTCCGGGGAGTTCCTCCGCGGCCCGCTCTCGACGCTCCTCGCCGCGGCGCTGCTCCTCGGTGCCGGGGCCGGGCGTGCGCAGCACGGACAGTCGCAGGACGAGGACCAGAACCTCGTGCAGGCCCCGGCTGATCAGCCTGCCGACGACCAGCCTCCGCCTCCGTCGCTCCCATCGGGCGAGACGCAGTGGGCCGGCGACGACACCTCCGCCTACGGCCAAGAGCAAGAGAAGGCCCACGAAGGCCCGGCGGCCGCAGGCGAGGGCGACGCGTACACGCAGGGCTACCAGGACGGCAAGCAGGACGCGCTCGCCGACCAGACGCACGGCCCCACCATGGACGACTTCCACGCCTCGCTCGACCAGTCGGGCCAGTGGCAGCAGACCGCCGAATACGGGACCGTGTGGTGCCCTCGGGTCGAATCGTCGTGGCGCCCGTACACGATGGGGAGCTGGGCCTACACGAGCTACGGCTGGACCTGGGTCAGCACCGAGCCCTGGGGCTGGGCTGCTTTCCACTACGGCCGCTGGGTCCAGCTCGGCAGCGTCTGGGCCTGGATGCCCGGCCGCGTCTGGGCGCCGGCGTGGGTCGCGTGGCGCTGGGGCGGCGGCTACGCGGGCTGGTCGCCGCTCGGGCCTCGCGGCGCGATCTACTGGCACTCGAACGGCTGGTGGACAGTCGTCGAACAGCGCCACTTCCTCAGCCCGATCCACGGCGTGATGGTGCCCCTCGAGCGGCACCCGGGCATCTTCGGAAACGCGCACCCCGTGCGACCCATCTATGGCCGGCTCGGCGGCCCCACCCGCACCTGGGTCGGCGGCGCGGTCGGGCACGCCATCACGCCGATCCGGGTCGAGACCGTGAGCCACCCGGAACAGGCCCACTCGCAGGGAGGCGGCATCCTTCACATCTACGCGCCGCAGACCCGGCCGATCGCGCGGCCTCCCACGCAGCCCTCCACCGGGGTGGGCCGTGCAGCGAGCCAATCGAACACGCCGCGCTGGATGCCGCGCCCCAACTGGGGCGGCAAGCCCGGCAACGCCACGCCGCCCACCCGCAATGATGGCAGCCGGCAGGGCAACAACCGCGGGGGGGGGCCGCGTGCACAGCCACGGGGCGAGCCGCAGCACGAAAACCGCGGCGTGCCCGTGCAGGCGCGCCCGCTGACGCCGGGCGGCGCGCCGGTGCACTTCGGCGGCGTCGCGGTGCACCCGGGCGGCGGCCAGCAGCAGCCCCGCGCGCAGCCTGCTCCGCAGCAGCGCCCGGCGCCGACCCCTCCTCTCCCCGTTGCCCATCCGCCGAAGGTGGAGCACCACGAGAAGAAGGAGAAGTAGGGCTGCCGCTGGCCGCTGCTCCGGCCGCGCCGACCAGGGCTTCTTCAGCGGGCCAGCTCAGTGCTGCGTCACCCGCACGGTGGTCTTCATCTGCTTCCCCGTGTCCAGGTCGCGCGCCGACATCGTCAGGATGCCCTCGATGTTGACGCTAAATGTAATCTCCAGCCGCGCCTGCCCCGCCGGCCCCGGGCGCAAGCCCGAGAAGAGGAAATCGCCGAGCAGCTCGTTGTGCGCGACCTCCGAGTTGTCTCCCTGGAAGATGCGCATCGCCACTTCGGTCTGCCCGTCGTAGCTGGTGGTCGCCTCGATCGCCTTCGCGTTCGGGATGGCGGCGTTGCGCGAGAAGACCACGTGGAACTCGCCGCCGGCGCGCTCGAGGCCGATCGCCATCGGGATCACGTCGAGCAGCTGCAGCCGCAGGTTCGAGTTGTCCTCCAGCGAGTTGGCGTAGAGCGCGGCGCCGATCGCCACCGCCTCGTCGGGGTGCACGCCCTTGCTGGGCGCCTTGCCGAAGAGCGCGGTCAGCCGCTTCTGCACGATCGGCATGCGCGTCTGCCCGCCCACCAGGAGCAGCTCGTCGAGCCGCGACGGATCGATGGCCGCGTCCACCATCACCCGCTGCAGGATCTCCAGCGACCGGTCCACCAGCGGCTCGGTCATCTCCTCGAGCATCTTGCGGGTGAAGACGAAGTCGATGTTGAGCGGCTGCCCCTGCGGCGTCATCGTCACGAAGGGCACGCTGAACGGGGCGCTCTCCCGCGAGGAGAGGTCGATCTTGATGCGCTCGGCGAGGTCCTTGATCCGCTGCATCGCGACCGGGTCGCCCGAGAGGTCGAGCCCGTGCTGCCCGGCGAACTGCTTGAGCACGTACTGGATCATCAAGTTGTCGAAGTCGAGGCCGCCCAAGAAGATGTCGCCGCCGGTGGCCTTCACCTCGAAGACGCGGTCGCGGATCTCGATGATCGAGACATCAAAAGTTCCGCCGCCGAGGTCGTAGATCACCACCGTCTCGTGCAGGTTCTTCCCGATGCCGTAGGCGAGCGCGGCCGCGGTGGGCTCGTTGATGATGCGCACCACCTCGAGGTTGATCTGCTTGCCCGCGTCCTTGACCGCCTGCCGCTGGCGGTCGGTGAAGTACGCCGGCACGGTCACCACGGCGCGTGTTACCTTTTCCTGCAGGTAGTCCTGGGCGACGACGCGTATCTTGTTGAGGATCTTCGCGCTGATGTCGGCGAGGCGGAAGTCCTTGTGGCCGATGTCGAGCACCACGTCGTTCCGCTCGCCCGGCTTCATCTCGTAGGCGACGGTCTCCTGCATCAGCCCCACCACCTCGGAGCTGAAGGAGCGGCCGATCAGCCGCTTGCTCGCGTAGACGGTGTTGCGCGGGTTGAGCTGCCACTGGCGCTTGGCTTCGTGGCCGATCAGCTCGTTCCCTTTGTCGTCGATCGCGAAGATCGAAGGGATGATGAACTCACCCCCTTTGTAGGGGATCAGCTTGACGGCGCCGTTCTCGACGATGGCGGCGCACGAGTTGGTGGTGCCGAGGTCGATTCCGATGATCTTGCTCACGGGTGTAGAGTACCACGGTGGACTCTCTTCGCTACTTGCAGACCATCGGGGAGGCGGTCCAGCAGGAGTTCCTGCGGAACCGGTCGCTCCTCTCCTTCCAGCAGTACCTCGACGCCTTCCTCGAAGCGCCGCGCGTCCAGGCCCGCTCTTCGGCCCAGTACCTGCGCGACTGCATCGACCACTTCGGCCACGAGGAGGTGCAGCGCCCGGGCGGGCCCATCCGGCGGCTGCGCATCTTCGACCGGCCGTGGGAGAGCGGTCCGCAGGGCGCGTTCGAGGGAGAGAGCGGCGTCCCGGTGCGTGGGCAGGAGGAGGCGCAGAGCGCCCTCTACCGGACCCTCTCGAACTTCGTCCGGCTCGGCCGGGTCAACAAGCTGATCCTGCTGCACGGGCCCAACGGGTCGGCGAAGTCGTCGCTGGTGGCAGCGCTCTTCTCGGGGCTCGAGCGGTATTCGCGGGAAACCGAGGGGGCGCTCTACCGCTTCAGCTGGATCTTCCCTTCGGAGAAGCTGGTCAAGGGCTCGATCGGCTTCGGCGACGAGAAGAAGCCGCAGCAGGCGCTGCCTTCGTTCGCGTGGCTCGCGCCCGAGCAGATCGACGCGAAGGTGGCCTGCGAGATGCGCTGCCACCCTCTCTGGCTCCTGCCGCGCGGCGAGCGGGTGCGGCTGCTCCACGACGCGTGCAAGCCCGACGACGCCTTCGTGCTCTCTAAGTCGATGCTGGAGGGCGACCTCTGTCACCGCTGCCGGCAGATCCACGCCGCGCTGCTGGCGACCCACCAGGGCGAGCTGCTCGAGGTGCTGCGCTACGTGCAGGTGGAGCGGTTCTTCCTCTCGCGCCGCTACCTCTCGGCCGCGGTGACGGTCGAGCCGCAGATGTCGGTAGACGCAGATTATCGACAGGTGACGCAGGACAAGAGCCACGCCTCGCTGCCCGCCTCGCTGCAGAACCTGACCCTCTTCGAGCCGTATGGCCCGCTCGTCTCGGCGAACCGCGGCCTGCTCGAGTTCAGCGATCTGCTCAAGCGCCCCGTCGAAGCCTACAAGTACCTGCACGGCACCATCGAGACCGGGCAGGCGCGGCTGCAGCACTTCGTGATGGCGCTCGACTGCGTCTTCCTCGCCACCAGCAACGAGAAGCACCTCACGGCCTTCAAGGAACTCCCCGACTGGCCCTCCTTCAAGGGCCGCATCGAGCTGGTCAAGGTGCCCTACCTGCGCGAGGCGCGCGAGGAGCAGCGGGTCTACCAGCAGGGCCTCGCGGCGGCGACTGGCAAGCACCTCGCCCCGCACGCCGCCGAGCTGGCGGCCAACTGGGCGGTGCTGACGCGCCTGAAGCGGCCGATGCCCGAGCGCTACAAGGGTGAGGCGCGCAAGCTGATCGAGAAGCTCTCGCCCCTGGAGAAGCTGCAGCTCTACGACGACGGCCGGGTGCCCGACCGCTGCGACTCGCGCGCCGCCAAGGAGCTGCGCCGCGCGCTGCCCGAGCTGTGGTCGGAGAGCGACGCGTACCCGAACTACGAGGGCCGGCTGGGCGCGAGCGCGCGCGAGATGAAGACGGTGCTCGCCAACGCGGCGCAGTCGAAGGACCACGCCTGCCTGACGCCGGGCGCGGTGCTGGAGGAGCTCGCGCGGCTGGTGCTGGACAAGTCGGTCTACGAGTTCCTCGACCAGGAGGTGGTCGACGGCTACCACGACCACCCGGGCTTCCTGCGGGTGGCCGAGGGCGTCTACCTCGACGCGCTCGACGAAGAGGTGCGCGAGGCGATGGGGCTCGTCTCGGAGACGCAGTACCGCGAGCTGTTCGTTCGCTACATCGTGCACGTGGTGGCCTGGACGCGCGGCGAGAAGCTGCTCAACAAGGTCACCGGCGACTTCGAGCGGCCCGACGAGGAGATGATGACCCGGACCGAGGCCATCGTGATGGCCACCGGCGAAGACCGGCGCGAGTTCCGCCGGCAGCTCATCTCCACCATCGGCGCGCACAAGCTCGACCACCCCGAGGGCGAGCTCGACTTCGCGCAGATCTTCCCCGACCTCTTCCGGCGGCTGCGAGACCACTACTTCGAGGAGCGCAAGCGCACGCTGCGCAAATTGGCCGAGAAGGTGCTGCGCTACCTGGGCGACGACCGCAGCCTGCTCTTGGCCAAGGAGGTGCAGCAGGTCGAGGCGACCCTCGTCGGGATGCGCGAGAAGTACGGCTACTGCACCGACTGCGCGAAGGAGGCGCTGGTGCTGCTGCTCGGGCGCCGGTACACCGAGTAGGCGAGCGCCACCGCCGGAGGGTCCAAAAAGTCATACACTTGCCGTTGGGCGCCCTGCGCGCGCCAGCAGCCGCCGGGTCAGCAGCACGTGCCCGAGCGCGGCGCAGGCCACGAACACCGTCGGCAGCCAGACCCACGGCAGCCGGCAGATCCAGGTGTTCGCGGGCTCGTTGAAGAACCTGCGCATCGGCGTCGGCGCGGAGAGCATCGCCACCCCGACGATGTTGGCGAGCAGGGCGACCCCCAGCACGTTCCACGCGCCCGCGAGCCAGCGGGTCCAGGGCGCCGGACCGCCGAGCGCCAGCGCGGCTGCGACCAGGAGCGCCGTGGCGCCGGCGACGATGTCGAGGTTCCTGCCTTGGTAGCTCATCTGCACCGGCATCAGGCCCTCGGTGTACGCGCGGTGCATCAGCAGCTCGACCGCGATGCGGAAGCCCTGGAAGCCGACCAGCAGTGCGAGCGGCAGGCCCTGCGCGAGCCGCAGCCCGAGCGCGGAGCGGCCTACCAGCGCCACCAGCACGAACATGACGAGGAGCGCGACGATCATCGTCGGCGGCCGGGTCTCGAAGGAGAGCTTCCCCCCCATGGCCAGCGCGCCCGTGAGCGCCACCCAGGCGAGGCTGCCGGCGAGCGCGGCCCCGAAGCGCGG
>JAYWAO010000134.1:0-17048 GCA_043782365.1 Deltaproteobacteria bacterium | reverse complement strand
GGGCCATGTCCTGGGGTCTCCGGAGCCTGTCGGTTCCCTCCTCGGCGGAGGAGGCAGAGGGATGGCGATGCCAGCCTCGTACCAGTAGATGACCCGCGGGTCAGAAACGTTTCACCTGAACTGACCGGCGGGTCAATAACTCTCTGCACCCGGGCCGGTAGCGCTCCAAAACTCCGCTGTAGTCCTGAGGTTCGGGCCTCGGTGCGATCCCTTGTCGCAGGCGCTTCACCTGCCGCCTGCGCAGGCGGGATTCCGACAGGCCAGACAGCGTCTACCGGTCCGACTACGGGCAGGTCGCCAGCGGCTGCGTGCCCGGCTGGAACCCGCGCACCGCAGCGATGATGTCGGCCAGCGTCTCGTTGTACTTGTCCGTCGAGGCGGCCGCCGTGTCCGGCACGCAGACCCGCTTGCTCTCGCCGCAGACGGTGATCGACTCGCACCCGGAGCGGCCCGCGGCGTCGAGCAAGGCCTGGTCGCCGTAGCGGAGGATGCCGCCGATCATCACCAGGCGCACGTCGGCCTGCTGCGCCTCGACCAGCGCGCGGTACGGGTCGAGGCCGCGGTCGCGGATCACCAGCACGTCCGCCAGCAGCCCGGGCGCGAGGCGGCCCACCTTCGACTGCACCGACATCGCGTCGGCCGGCACCGCGGTGACCATCTTCACCAGATCGCGGGCGTCGAGCAGGCCCGGCCAGTTGTCACAGGTGTGCTGCCGCGCGACCTTCAGCTCTTGGAGGAGCGTCGGCCCGCCCGAGAGCGTCCAGTCGGGCGCCAGCGACACCGAGACGTTGGCCGCCAGCGCCGCCGGGATGTTGGTGGTCTTGCCATAGAGGATCAGGTTCGACTGCGGCGACCAGACCAGCTTCGACCCCGCCGCGCCCATCTGCGCGAAGTCGCCCGCGGTGAGCGCGGTGCCGTGGATGATCACCGTGCCCGGCAGGAGCAGCCCGGCCGCGACGAGCTTGCCGAACTCCGCCTCCGACTTCGCGTCGATCCCCTCGCCGAGGTGGAGGATGTAGGCGGTGGTCTTCGGCGGCGACGCCAGCATGTCGGCGCGCAGCGAGGCCGCGGCCGTGGCCGTCACGCTGTCGATCCCGCCGATGTTGGTGCGGGTGGTCGAGGAGAGCTCGCTGTGCTCGGCGTTGTGCACCAGCGTGCGGAAGCACTTGAGGTCGGTGTTGTAGGTGCCCTCCATGGTGGTGGTGCCGCCGAGCATGGCGACCACCTCGCCGTACTTCACCTGCTCGCACTTGTAGGTGCCCTCGTTGGCGTTCACGCTGCGGACGAAGTCCTTGTAGTCCTGTCGCAGCGGCCACTGGTCCCGGTTCTGGAAGAGCTGGGGCGGGCTCGGGCGCCACGCGGGGAGGTAGTCGTACTGCGTGTGGTTGTGCGAGTCGACGAGGCCCGGGAAGATGACCCCCGCGGTGTCGATCACCGTCGCCCCCGCCGCCGCGGGCGTGCCTCCGCAGCTCCCCACGCAGGCGATGGTGGCGCCGTTCACCAGCACCTCGCCCGGGTCGAGCACCACGTCGGGCGTGACCACCCGGCCGCGCAGCAGGTAGAGCGAGCCGCTGCCCGGCGTCACCTGGGGGGTGCCGCGCGGGTCCGGCGGCGGGTCCGGCGCGCAGAGCGGTCCGCCGTCGAGGGGCGGGCCCGCGTCGGTGCCCGCGTCCGTACCGGCATCGGCGCCGGCATCGGTGCCGGCGTCGGGCAGCTGCGTCGAGACCGAGAGCGGTCCGCCGCAGCCGAGGACCAGCAGCAGCGCGACGGCGGCAGCAGCTTTCCAAGAGGGCCGGCCGCGCGCGAACGGGCAGGGCGGGGCGGTCGGCTGGGGATCCACTCGACAACCTTAACAGCGATCGCGCCAGAGGCGAAGGGCGCGAGTCCGGGCCCCTCGCGACGTTCTTTGGACCCGCGCCCCGGCCACTCTGCCGTACTGTAGGAGCGTGCCCGCTCCCCAGCGCCGCGGTGGCGCGCTGCTCGTCGCCGCCGGCATCCTGCTCTCGCGCCTCGCCGGCCTCGTGCGGCAGCGCGCGTTCGCCCACTTCCTCGGCGCGGGCGACGAAGCCGACGCCTTCAACGCCGCCTTCAAAATCCCCAACTTCCTGCAGAACCTCCTCGGTGAAGGGGTGCTCTCGGCGTCGTTCATCCCGGTCTACGCGCAGCTTCGCGCGCGGGCCGGGCTCCCGGCAGAGGAGAACGAGCGCGATTCGCGCAGGCTCGCCTCCGCGGTGGCCGGGCTGCTCGGCCTCGTCACCGCGCTCTTCTGCGTGGCGGGGATCCTCGCCGCCCCCTGGCTGATCGCCGCCATCGCCCCGGGCTTCGAAGGCGAGAAGCGGCTGCTGACGCTGCGCCTCGTGCAGATCTTCTTCCCGGGCATCGGCCTGCTGGTGCTCTCGGCGTTCTGCATCGGTGTGCTCAACAGCCACCACAAGTTCTTCCTCAGCTACGCCGCGCCGGTGATCTGGAGCGCCGCGCAGATCGCAGCGCTGCTCCTCGGCGCGCAGAAGCCCGGCCACACCACCCCGCAGCTCGCGCTCTGGGCCGCCTGGGGCTCGGTCGCAGGAGCCGGGCTGCAGCTCGCCCTGCAGGCGCCGCTGGTGCTGAGGCTGCTCGGCGGGCCGCGGCCGGAGGGGCTCTGGCCTTCGCTCGGCCGCGGCAACGCGCACGCAGCCGAGGTGGTGCGCAACTTCCTCCCGGTGGTGGCCGGCCGCGGCGTCGTCCAGCTCTCCGCGTACCTCGACGCCTTCATCGCCAGCTGGCTCCCCACTGGCGCGGTCGCTGCGCTCGGGTATGCGCAGACGCTCTATTTGCTGCCCGTCTCGCTCTTCGGCATGTCGGTGTCGGCGGCGGCGCTGCCGTCGATGTCCGCGGCCCAGGGCGTGCCCGGTCCAGAGGCGCGCGAAGCGCTGCGGGCCCAGCTGGCCGCGGGTCTGCGCACGATCGCCTATCCGGTGGTGCCCTCGGTGGTGGCGCTCTGGGCGCTGGGCGACGTCGCCTCTGCCGCGCTCTTCCGCACCGGCCGCTTCGGCGACAGCGCCGTGCTCTACGTGGCGATGATCCTCGCCGGCTCCACGCTGGGCCTGCTGGCGGCGACCCAGGCCCGGCTCTACTCGAGCGCCTTCTACGCGCTCAAGGACACGCGCACGCCGCTGCGGTACGCCTCGCTGCGGGTGGCGCTCTCGGGCAGCCTGGGCCTCCTGAGCGGCCTCTGGCTCCCGCGGGCGCTCGGGCTCGACCCGGAGCTCGGCGCGCCGTTCCTCGCCGCCACCTCGGGGCTGGCCGGCTGGCTCGAGTTCCTCCTGCTGCGCCGCGGCCTGACGGCCCGGGTGGGCGAGGCTTCGTTGCCTTCCCCGCTGCTCTTGCGCCTCTGGGGTGCTGCCGCGCTCGCCGGGGCCGCCGGAGTGCTGGTGCGCGAGGGGTTCGTGCGGGTGGCGGTGCCGGGAGGCCCGCTTTTGCGCGCCGCGGCGGTGTTCGCAGTGTTCGGCGGGGTCTATCTGGCCGCGACGCTTCGGCTTGGAGTGCCCGAGGCGCGTTCGCTGGCCCGCCGGCTCCGCCTCCAGCGCGGCTGAAGAGTTGGCGTACCTCCACCCACCCGGCGCGACGCTTGACATGAACCCAGAACAATCGGATTTCTGAGGTAGCACCTTGCGCCTGGGTACCCCCTGCCCCGAAGGCCAAGGCCCGCTTGGGAGCCCCATATGTCCCGTCTCTTGATGTGCCTGCCGCTGATCGCCCTGCTGGTGTCGGCGCCTGCCTTCGCCGAGAGCGCCAAAGAGCACGCCGCCGCCGCCAAGAAGGCCGAGAAGGCCAAGGACTGGAAGAAGGCCCGCGCCGAGTGGGACGCGGCCTACAAGATCGAGCCAAACGCCGAGTACCTCATCGGTCTGGGCGACGCCTACGCCAAGCTGGGCGACACGGGGAACGCCAAGAAGCAGTACCAAGCCTACATGAACGACCCGCTCGCGCTCGACACCGACACGGTGAAGGCGAAGATCGCAGGCCTGGGCAAGGGCGGCGCGGCTGACGACCTCGGCCTCGACCTGGGGGGTCCTCCGGCCAAGGCCTCGGCCCCGGCCGACATGGGCCTCGACCTCGACCTCTCGGCTCCCGCCAAGCACGGGAAGAAGGAGAAGCCCGCCAAGAAGGCCGCCGCCATGGACGACCTCGGGCTCGACCTGGGCGCTCCGCCTGCAGCCAAGGCCAAGAAGGGCGCGGACGACCTCGGCCTCGACCTCGCGCCGCCTCCCCCCGCGCGCAAGACCGCGGCCAAGAAGGGCGGGGACGACCTCGGGCTCGACCTCGCGCCGCCTCCGGGCCCGAAGAAGCCCGAGACCAAGGTTGCCAGCAACGACCTGGGCCTCGACCTCGCTCCGCCCCCCGGCCCCGCGCCCAAGAAGCCGGAGACCAAGGTCGCCGCCCTCTCGCCCGGCATGGACCTCGGCCTCGACATGGGCCCCACGCCCACCAAGAAGAACGAGAAGCCCGTCAAGCCCGGCTCGATGGACCTCGGCCTGTCGCTGGACCTGCCGCCGCCCGCCAAGACCGAGCCCGCGAAGTCCGTCGCCGTCGCGTCGGTCACGCCCGCTCCGGTGGCGCCGCCGAAGGTGATGCCGCCGCCAGTGAAGAGGGAAGAGCCCAAGAAGGTGGAGGTGGCCGCGGTCACGCAGCCTCCGAAGAAGAAGGCCCCGGAGCAGAGCACCTCGACGCGCCCGCCGCCTCCCGCGGCTGCGTCGAGCGGCCCGGGGACGCTCGCGTGGGTGGCGGCCGGTGTGGCGGTGGTCGGCCTCGGCGGCGGCGCGTTCATGTACAGCAAGGCCAGCGCGGCGCAGAGCGATTTGCACAGCTCGATCCGCACGGGCGCGCAGCAGGCGGAGCTGCTCAACACCGAGAAGTCGAGCAAGAGCCTCGCGGCGGTGGGGCTCGCCGTGGGGCTCGCCGCGGGCCTCGCCGCGGGAGCGCTGTTCGTCTTCTAGTTTCATGCAGTCGAGGTGTGCGGTGCCCCGGCTGATCCGGCGGGGCGCTGCAGTTGCGACGTTCAACGACTTGCGGCCCGCAACCCAGGGCCCTGGCAGGGGATATCGATGAACCAGCGTTCCATTCTCCAGGCACATCGCGTCGCCCTCAGCGCTCTGCTCCTCTTGGCTGCGGCCTGCACGGTGTCTGAGAGCGGCAACATCCCCTGCAAGGACAACACGAACTGCCCGCCCGACTATGCCACCTGCGGCACGGCAGGCTTCTGCGTGCCGGGCACGACGCTGGCAAAGATCGAGGTCGTCTCGGGCGGCGAGCAGAGCGCAGTCGCGGGCTCGGCGCTGGCGGCGCCGCTGACGGTCCTCGCCTCCGACACCAACGGCAACCCGTTCGAGGGCGCCGACGTCACCTGGGCGGTCGCGAGCGGCGGCGGCAGCGTGTCGGCGGCGTCCAACAAGACCGGCCCGGACGGCAAGGCGACGGTGGTCGCCACCACTGGTACCCTGGTCGGCCCGAACTCGTTCACGGCCAAGGGGACGGTCGGGTCGGCTCTGGCCTTCGCGGCGGTGGGCACTCCCGGCGCGGCGATCAAGCTCACCCTCACCGGCACCAGCTCGCTCGTGGCGGGCTCGGCGCAGTCGTACACGCTGACCGCGCTCGACGCGAACAACAACGTGGCCACGGGCTACACCGGGCACGTCACCTTCGCCTCGACCGACGCGGCGGCCACCTTGCCGGCGCCGTACGACTTCAAGGCGTCGGATGCGGGCGTGCACGTCTTCACCATCACCTTCCGCACCTCCGGCTCGTTCAACCTCTCCGCCACCGATGGTCCGCTCTCGGTAGCGAAGAGCGCCGTCGCGGTCTCTGCTGGCGTGGCGTCGCAGCTGACCCTGGGCTTCGTCTCTTCGACCGTCGCCGGCGTCTCTCAGGAAGTGACCGTCACCGCCAAGGACAACCAAGGCAACGTCGCGGTGGGCTACACCGGGAAGGTCACCTTCACCTCCAGCGACGCGGCAGGCGTCCTCCCCGCCGCCTATACCTTCGTGGCCAGCGACGCGGGCGTGCACCGCTTCAACGTCACCTTGAAGACCGCTGGTTCGCACACGCTGACCGGCGCCGATGGCACGCTGACGGCCTCCAAGAGCGGCATCGCAGTCTCCCCCGCGTCGGCTGCCACGATCATCCTCACCGGCCCCACCACGGCCGTCGCCGCCATCGCGCAGACGTACACTGTGACTGCGTTCGACGCCTTCCAGAACATCGCCACGGGCTATCTGGGCAGGGTGACCTTCACGAGCAACGACGCGAACGCGGCGCTGCCTGCCGCCTACACGTTCTTGCCGGCCGACCTCGGCGTGGCGCGTTTCCAGGTCGCGTTCGGCACCGCCGCCACCGAGTCGCTGACCATCGGCGACGGAGCCCTCCCCTCCAACACGCTCGCCAGCATCGTGGTCTCGCCTGGTAATGCAACCTCGCTGCAGTTGACCGGGCCGAGCTCAGCCGTCGCCGGCGTGGCTGGCACCTACGTGCTCACCGCGCTCGACACCAAGGGCAACGTCTCGACGCAGTACCGCGGCCAGGTCTCCTTCTCGGTGCTCAACGACAACAACGCCGTGTTGCCGACGCAGTACACGTTCACCGCGGGCGACGCGGGCATCAAGTCCTTCTCCGTCACCCTCAAGGCCGCCATCACCACGACCCTGAGCGCGACCGACGGCACGCTCACCGGTTCGCGCCCTGGAATCGTCGTCGGCTCCGCTGCGGCGGTCTCGCTCAAGGTCGCGGGGTTCGCAAACCCTGCGACGGCTGGCACCGCGAGCAGCTTCACCGTCACCGCGTTCGACCCCTTTGGGAACGTGTCGGTCGGCTACCGCGGCGCCGTCCACTTCACGACGGACAACCTCTCGTCCACGCTCCCCGCCGACTACACCTTCGTGGCCGCAGACAACGGCAGCAAGATCTTCAGCGGCACCCTGAAGAAGTCCAGCGCCGTCCTCACGTTCTTCCTCACCGCCACCGACAAGGCCACCGCGTCGATCGCCGGCACCCAGGCCGCCATCTTCGTCATCCCGGGCACGGCGGCGACCCTCACCGTCGCGGGCTTCGCCAACCCCGCGACCTCGGGCGGGGCGAGCTCGGTGACGGTGACGGCGCTCGACGCCAACGCGAACATCGCCGCCGGCTACACGGGCACCGTGCACTTCACCACCGACAACGCCGGCTCGACGCTCCCGGCGGACTTCACCTTCACGGCGGGCGACGCGGGGACCCACACCTTCACCGGGGCGATCTTGAAGACGGCCGGTCCTTCGTTCTCGATCACCGCGACCGACACCGTCACCTCGTCGATCACCGGTGTGCAGGCGGGCATCCTCGTCGGCCCGGCCACCGCAGCGTCGTTCACGGTCACCACGTTCCCCACCTCCGTGGTGGCCGGAGTCGCCGGATCGGTCCTCCTCACCGCCCTCGACGGGAACGGCAACGTCGCGACCGGCTACCGCGGCACCGTCAAGTTCACCTCGAGCAACGGCAACGCGGTCCTCCCTGCGGACTACAACTTCACCAACGGAGACAACGGCACGCACAACTTCAACAACGGCGTGACCCTGAAGACGGCGAGCGTCGGTGGAGCCACCTTCTCCATCACGGCCACCGACTCGATCGTGCAGTCGATCACCGGGAGCGAAGTCGGCATCACCGTGACCCCCGCAGCGGCCGCCAAGCTGGCCTACAACGTCCAGCCCACGGACGCGGTCGCGACGGTGGCGATCTCGCCCGCGGTCGTCGTCGCGGTCCAGGACGCCTTCGGCAACCTGGTCACCTCGAGCTCCCTCGCGATCGCCGTCGCCATCAACAACAACGCGGGCATCGGCACCCTGTCCGGCTCGGCGTCCACCAACGCTTCCGGCGGCCTCGCCACCTTCAGCAACCTCAGCATCAACAAGACCGGCGTGGGCTACACGCTCAACGCCACCTCGAGCGGCCTGACCAGCGCGACCTCGAGCGCCTTCACCATCACGCCCGGCCCGGCCACCAAGCTGGCCTTCAACGTGCAGCCGTCCAACGTCTCGGCGGGCGCGCCCATCACCCCGGGCGTGGTCGTGCTGGTGCAGGACGCCTCCAGCAACACCGTGACCACCAGCACCGCGTCGATCTCAATCGCCCTCGGCAACAATCCCACCGGCGCGACGCTGGGCGGCACCTTCCCGGTCAATGCCGTCGCCGGCGTGGCGACCTTCGCTGACCTGACCCTCGACAAGGCCGGCACCGCCTTCACATTGAGCGCGTCGTCCACCGGCCTGACCAGCGCGACCTCGACAGCCTTCAACGCCACCTCTGGCGGTCCGGTGAAGCTGGTGATCACGGCGCAGCCCTCCAACACCGTCTCCCTGGTCGCGATCTCGCCGTCGGTGGTCGCGCAAGTGCAGGACTTCTTCGGGAACGTGGTGGTGACCAGCACGGCCTCGGTGACGATGTCGATCGGCACCAACGCCGGCGGCGGCGCGCTCACGGGCACGGTGACGGTGAACGCGGTCGCCGGCGTCGCGACCTTCAGCAACCTGAAGATCGACAAAGTCGGCACCGGCTACACCCTGACGGCCGCCTCGAGCGCTCTGACCTCCTCCACCTCGTCGGCCTTCAACATCACGCCCGGCGCAGCGGCGAAGCTCGCCTTCAGCGTGCAGCCGACCACAGCGATCTCGACCGCCGCCATCTCGCCCGCCGTGCAGGTGGCGATCCAGGACGCCTCGGGCAACACGGTCACCTCGAGCACCGCCAACGTCTCGCTCGTGATGGGCAACAACGCTGGCAGCGGCACCCTCACCGGGGGCGGCGCGGTGGCCGCCGTCGCTGGCATCGCCACCTTCAGCAGCCTGAGCATCGACAAGGTCGGCACCGGCTACACGCTGACCGGCAACTCAGGTGCGCTCACCTCGGCGACCTCCTCCGCGTTCAACATCACGCCGGGCGCGGCCGCGAAGCTGGCGGTCAGCGTCCAGCCCTCCAACACCGCGTCGGGCGTGGCGATCTCTCCGGCGGTGGTGATCCAGGTCCTCGACGCGTCGAGCAACCTGGTCACCTCGAGCACCGCCTCGGTGGCGATGGCGATCAACAACAACCCCTCTGCCGCCTCGCTCACGGGCACCCCCACCGTGAGCGCGGTGGCCGGCGTGGCCACCTTCAGCAACCTCATCCTCGACAAGGTCGGCACGGGCTACACGCTGACGGCGTCCTCGAGCGGCCTCACCTCGGTGACCACCGGCCCGTTCAACATCACACCTGGCACGGCGACGAAGCTGGTCTACAGCGTGCAGCCCAGCACCGCGGTCTCGCTGGTCGCGATCTCGCCTGCGGTGTTGGTGCAGGTGCAGGACGCCGCGGGGAACGTGGTGACCAGCAGCACCGCGTCGGTCACCATGTCGATCGGCACCAACGCGGGTGGCGGCTCTCTCTCGGGCACACCCACCGTCAGCGCCGTGGCCGGCGTCGCCACCTTCAGCAACCTCAGGCTCGACAAGGTCGGCACGGGCTACACGCTCACGGCGGCCTCGAGCGGCCTCGCCAGCGCCACCTCGAGCGCGTTCAACATCACCTTCGCCGCGGCCGCGAAGCTGGCGTTCTCCGTGCAGCCGACCGACGCCGTCTCCCTGACGTCGATCTCTCCCGCGGTGTTGGTGCAGGTGGAGGACGCCTCCGGGAACCTGGTGAGCAGCAGCACCGCCTCGATCGCGATGGCGATTGGCAGCAACGTCGGCGGCGGCACGCTCTCGGGCGGCGCTTCCGTCAGCGCGGTGGGCGGCGTCGCGACCTTCAGCGGCCTGAACATCGACAAGTCGGGCACTGGCTACACGCTGGCCGCGACCTCCGGCGGACTGACGGGCGCCACTTCGGCGGCGTTCAACATCACCTTCGGCGCCGCCGCGAAGCTCGGCATCACCGCCCAGCCGGGCAACGCCTCGGCGGGCGCCCCGATCTCGATGACGGTGGCGGTGCAGGACGCGTCGGGCAACACGGTGATGTCGAGCTCTGCCTCGGTTACGGTGGCCATCCAGAACAACCCCTCCAGCGGCTTGCTCACTGGCTCGTTCAACCTTCCCGCGACCGCCGGCCTCGTCGCCTTCACCACGCTCGCCATCGACAAGGTCGGGTCGCCCTATACGCTAGTCGCCAGCTCGACCGGGCTCACCAGCGTCATCTCGGCGGGGTTCGCCATCTCGGCGGCCGCCGCCACCAAGCTCGTCTTCGCCATCCAGCCCACGAACGCCGCCGCGGGCGCGTCGATCTCGCCCGCGGTGGTGGTGCAGGTGCAGGACGCTTCTGGCAACGTGGTCACCTCGAGCACCGCCGCGATCGCGATGGCGCTCGGGACCAACCTCGGCGGCAGCACGCTCGCGGGCACCACGCCGGTCAACGCCGTCGCCGGCGTGGCCACCTTCAGCAACCTGAGCCTCAACAAGGTCGCCGCGGGCTACACCCTCGTCGCTTCCACTAGCGGGCTCACCTCCGCGACCTCGACGGGCTTCAACATCACGCCGGGCACCGCGACCAAGGTGGTCATCTTCACGCAGCCGGTCAGCGCGGTCTCGACCGTCACCCTGGCGGGGGTGGTGGCGCAGATCCAGGACGCGGCGGGCAACGTGGTGACCGGGAGCAGCGCCAACGTGGTCATCGCCTTCGGCAACAACGCCGGCAGCGGGACGCTCTCGGGCACGCTCACCGTGCCCGCCTCCTCCGGGGTGGCCACCTTCAGCACCCTCAGCATCGACAAGGCCGGGACGGGCTACACCCTGGTCGCCACTTCGGCCGGTCTGACGAGCGCCACCAGCAACGCTTTCAACATCACCGCTGGCGCCGCCTCGAAGGTCGCGTTCGCGCAGGGGCCCAGCAACGCCCAGTCGGCCGCCTCGATCTCGCCGGCGATCACGGTGCAGGTCCAGGACGCGTCGGGCAACCTGGTCTCGTCGAGCACCGCCTCGGTCACCATCGCCATTGGCAACAACGCGGGCCCGGGAGGCCTCCTCGCGGGCAGCGCCACGGCGAACGCCTCGGCGGGCGTGGCCACCTTCAGCAACCTGAGCATCGACAAGGTCGGCACGGGCTACACGCTCACCGCCGCCTCCAGCGGCCTGACCGGCGCCACCTCCGGCGCCTTCAACATCACGCCGGCCGCCGCCAGCAAGCTGGTCTTCTCCGTCCAGCCGACCAGCGCCCTCGCGGGGTCGTCGATCTCGCCTGCGGTGGTGGTGCAGGTGCAGGACGCCGCTGGCAACGTGGTCACCTCGAGCGTCGCCGCGATCGCGATGGCGATCGGGACGAACCCCGGCACCAGCGTCCTCTCGGGCACCACGCCCGTCAACGCGATCGCCGGCGTCGCCACCTTCAGCAACCTGAGCCTCAACAAGGTCGGCACGGGCTACACCCTGGTCGCCACCTCGGCCGGGCTGACCCTGGCGACCTCGAGCACCTTCGACATCACCCCGGGCGCCGCCAACAAGGTGGTCTTCACCGTCCAGCCCGTCAACACCGCCTCGACCGCGTCGATCACGCCCGCGGTGGTGGTGCAGGTGCAGGACTCGTCGGGCAACGTCGTCACCTCGAGCAGCGCCTCGGTGAGCATGGCGATCGCCACCAACGCGGGTGGCGGCACGCTGACGGGCAGCGCCCCGGTGACCGCCTCCAGCGGCGTGGCCACCTTCAGCACCCTGAGCATCGACAAGACCGGCACCGGCTACACGCTCTCCGCCACCTCGGCGGGCCTGATCAGCGCGACCTCCGCCGCGTTCAACATCACGCCGGGCGCCGCCAGCAAGCTGGTGGTCACCACCCAGCCGAGCAACACCGTCTCGGGGGCGAACATCACGCCCGCCGTGGTGGTGCAGGTGCAGGACGCCTCCAGCAACGTGGTCACCACCAGCACCGCGACCGTGGTCATGGCGATCTCGAACAACGCGGGCAGCGGCGCGCTCAGCGGCACCCCCTCGGTGAACGCGGTCGCGGGCGTAGCGACGTTCAGCGCGCTCAACATCGACAAGGTCGGCACGGGCTACACCCTCATCGCCACCTCCGCGGGGCTGGCGAGCGCGACCACGGGCACCTTCAACATCACGGTGGGCGTCGCCAACAAGCTGGCGTACTCGGTGCAGCCGGGCAACACCGTGTCGGCGGTGGTCATCGCGCCCTCCGTGGTGGTGCAGATCCTCGACTCGGGCGGCAACCTGACGACCAGCACCGCCAACGTCACCGTCGCTTTCGGCGCCAACCCGGGCGGCGGCACGCTCGGCGGCACCAAGGTGGTCGCTGGTGTCACGGGTTCCGCGAGCTTCAGCACGCTGACGGTGGACAAGACCGGCAACGGCTACACCCTCACCGCCACCTCCCCAGGCCTCACCAGCGTCACCTCGGCTACCTTCAACATCACGCCGGCCGCGGCCACCAAGGTGGTGTTCAACGTCCAGCCGACCAACGCCGCCTCGACGGCGGCGATCACGCCGTCGGTGGCGGTGCAGGTGCAGGACGCGCAGAGCAACGTGGTGACGGGGAGCAGCGCTTCAGTGACTCTGGCGATCGGCACCAACGCCGGCGGTGGCACGCTCTCGGGCACGGCCACCGTCGCGGCCTCGGCGGGCGTCGCCACCTTCCCCGGCATGAGCATCGACAAGGCGGGCAGCGGGTACACGCTGACGGCGGCTTCCAGCGGCTTGACCGGCGCGACGTCGAACACGTTCAACATCACGCCGGGCGCCGCCAACAAGCTCGCGTTCGGAGGGCAGCCGTCGAACGCGCTCTCGACCGTCGCGGTCGCACCCGCCATCACCGTGCTGGTCCAGGACGCCTCGGGCAACACGGTCACCTCGAGCAGCGCCAACATCCTGATGGCGATCGGCACCAATGCCGGCAGCGGATCGCTCGCCGGCACCTCCACCATCGCGGCGTCCTCGGGGGTGGCGACCTTCAGCAACCTCAGCATCGACAAGGTTGGCACGGGCTACACCCTGTCCGCTACCTCGGCGGGGCTCACGTTGGCCACGTCGAACCCGTTCAACATCAACTTGGGCGCGGCGGCAAAGCTGACCTTCAGCCAGCAGCCGGCAAACGTGGTCGCAGGCGCGGTGGTCGGGGGCGGCACGCCGGTCACGGTCCGCGTGGAGGATGCCGGCGGCAACTTGGTGTCCACCACCAACAACGTCACGCTGGCATCGGTGCCATCGGTGAGCGTCACCGGCGCGGTGGCGGCAGCGGTGGGCGGGGTCGCGACGTTCAGCTCGCTGACCCTCACGCAGGTGGGCACCTACACGCTGGTTGCCACTGCCAACGTTGGCGGCGCCATCACCAGCGCGCCGACCAACTCCAACTCGTTCGTCGTCTCCGCAGATGTCCCTTCGGCGCTCACGTTCGTCGCCCAGCCGGTCAATGTCGCGACCTCCACCCCCATGGGCAGCGCAGTCACCCTGCAGTTGGTGGACCAGTTCGGCAACTCGTCGCCGACCGCGGGTGCGACGGTCTCCCTGGCCACGACGGGCACCTGCGGAGGCGCGATCGTCACTACCAACGGGACCTCGACCAGCGCGGGGACGGGCCTCGCCACCTTCACGGGCGTGACCCTCGACCTCGCCTCGACGGCCTGCAGGCTGAGCGCCTCCTCCACCACGCCAACCCTCGCCTCGACCGCCAACTCGAGCGCGTTCGCGGTCGTCGGTTCAGCGGCCAAGGTCGTGTTCACCACGCCGCCTGCCGACCCCACGGCCCGCAACACCAACTTCTCCGTGGTGGTGCAGGTCCAGGACACGGTCGGCAACCTGATCTCGGGGAGCACGGCATCCATCACGCTTACTCTTCCTGCTGGACAAGGCGGGAGCCTTGGGGGCTCTGGCGCCAAGACCAAGTCCGCAGTCGCCGGCGTGGCGAGCTACACCAACCTCCAGGTGTCGGCCACCGGAGGACAGACCGGCAGCTACACACTGCGCGCCACGGCCTCCGGTCTCGCTACGGACGACGCGGTGTTCAACGTGAACTGACAGGACCGGGCGTCTTGGTCTAGAAGATCTGGCAGATTCCCATCCCAGGGCTGGCCCCGGCCCTGGGAGCACGTGGTGGAGCACCCATGACTCGCCTCTCCCTCATCCTCCCCCTCGCCGCCCTCCTCCTCACGGCCCCGGCCTTCGCCGAGACCGCCAAGGAGCACGCCTCCGCGGCCAAGAAGGCCGAGAAGGCGAAGAACTGGCAGAAGGCTCTTCAGGAGTGGGAGGCCGCCAACAAGCTCGAGCCCTCGGCCGAGTACGCGCTCGGCATGGGCGACGCCTACGCCAAGCTCGGCGACAAGGCGAACGCCAAGAAGAGCTACCTCTCCTACATCTCCGACCCCCTCGCCCTCGACACCGACAGCGTGAAGGCGAAGCTCGCCGCGCTCGACAAGGCCGACGATCTGGGCCTCGACCTGGGCGCGCCCGCCGCCAAGCCCGCCGCCGCCGCGGGCGACCTTGGGCTCGACCTCTCGGTGGCGCCTGCCGCCGAGAAGGCCAAGAAGCCCACTAAGAAGGAAAAGGCTGCCGCGGCCAAGAAGGCCGCCGATGACCTGGGCCTCGAAGTCGGCGCTGCGCCGGTCGCTGCCAAGCCTGCAACCGGCGACCTCGGCCTCGACCTCTCTCCCGCCGCCGCGCCTGCCAAGAAGGCCGAGAAGGTGGCCGCTGCCGGCGATCTGGGCCTCGACCTTACTCCCGCCGTCCCGGCCAAGAAGGCCGACAAGAGGGCCGAGAAGGTGGCTGCAGCAGGCGACCTCGGGCTCGACCTCTCTCCCGTCGCCCCGGCCAAGAAGACCGACAAGGCCGCCGACAAGCTGGCCGCGGCCACCGACCTGGGCCTCGACCTCTCCCCCGCGACCGGCAAGGCCGCCAAGCCGGCCGCGCCCGCCGTTGCTGCAGCGCCCGCCGCCGCCCCCGCGGTGGTCGCCGTCGCGCCCGCCCCGAAGCCGGTTCCTCCTCCCGCGGCCGCACCCAAGGAGCCGCCCAAGGCGGTCGCCGCCGCAGCCGCCCCGCCCGCCGCCAAGCCGGCCCCGGCGGTCGCGCTCACCGACGCGCAGGGCGAGAAGACCGCCCGCTCCAATGGCTCGGGGAGCAACGCCCGCATCATCGCCTACGTCACCGGCGGTCTCGCGGTGGCCGCGCTGGCCACGGGCGGCGTCTTCTACTCGAAGGCCTCCCAGGACTCGACCGACCTGCGCGCCCACGTGCGCGACGCCGCCTCGCAGCAGGCGCTCGTCGAGCAGCAGAAGCAGCACAAGTCGCTCTCGTTCGCGGGGCTCGCGGCGGGCCTCGTGCTCGGCGGCGTGGCCGGTGCGCTCTTCGCGTTCTAGCCGCCGCAGCGGCCGTTCTTCGCAGCACCCACCGAGCGCGGTGAGCGGGGCGGGCGAGCTTTGCCCGCCTCTCCTCTTGTGGAGCCGCCCAGGAGCGGTTACAGAGAGCCGCCTCTTCGCCCCAAGGCGTCCATGATCAACCTCGCGCTCACGCTGCTCGCTGCGCTCGCCACCTTCCTCCTGCTCTGGCTGCCGGGGCTGCTCAAGCCGCTGGGCGCGATCCTGCCTGCGCTCCTCGTCGGCGGCGGCGCCTGGTACTTCCTCATCCGGCGCACGGGGCAGCAGCTCGAGTCGATCGTCACCCGGGCCCACGAGCTCGCCAAGGGCAACAAGCTCGACGCCGCGGTGGACCTGCTCCGCACGGGCTTCCCGCTCGGCCGCTGGCAGTTCCTGGTGGACGCGCAGCTCCACGGCCAGATCGGCCAGCTACTCTATCTGCAGAAGAAGTACGACGACGCCGAACCCCACCTCGCCAAGGCCTGGGCCAAGCACTGGCCGGCGCGCGCGATGCTCGGCGCCCAGCACTACCGCCGCAAGGAGTGGGCGAAGATGGAGGAGGTCTTCGAGGGCGCCGTCAGCTCCAACAAGGGCGAGGCGCTCCTCTACGCCATCTACGCCTGGTGCGAGGACAAGCGCGGCGAGACAAAGAAGGCGATCGAGATCCTCCAGCGCGGCGTCACCGAGGTGAAGGGCGACCCCAAGCTCAAGACGCTGCTCGAGCGCGCGCAGAACGACAAGCGGTTCAAGATGGACGCCTTCGAGCCCATCTGGTGGCAGTTCGGCCTCGAGCAGCCCAAGGTGCAGACGCCGGGCTTCGGCGGCGGCGGATTCGGAGTGCGCGGAACGTTTGGCCGAGGGCGCCGCTAGCTCGCCGAAACCTGGGCGTTGACGGGCACCCGGGCGCTGTCCTAGAAGGCTGTCCCCGTCCCCGCTGGCCCTCTGGCGGAACTGGCAGACGCAGTGGACTCAAAATCCACCGACCGCAAGGTCGTCCCGGTTCGATTCCGGGGAGGGCCACCATCTTTCCCGAGCGAGCAGAGCAGGGTGCTCGGCGCGAAAGATCCGCGTTGACCGGCCGCTGTGCGCAGCCTCACTGACAACGAGGGCCATCTGGCGGTTGGGGAGATCTGACCCACGCCACCTCAGACTTTGGGGCGATCCGCCGCGGGCCGCCGGTCAGGTCCAGGAAAGCTCGACCAGAAAGCTTTGAAATAACAGCCGCAGGTCCTCTCTTTGACGTACGGCACGCACCTTGCTGACCTTGTGTGCATCTGGCGGGTGTTCCCTGCCAATCCTCCAAGGAGCAACACATGATCCGCTCGATCGCCGCCGCCCTCGCCGCCTTCGCCCTCGTCTCCTTCTCCGCCGTCGCCGAGGAGGCCAAGGCCCCCGCCGCCGCCGCCGCCCCCGCCGCTGCTGCGGCCGCCGCTCCCGCCAAGGCCGAGAAGGCCGTCGAGAAGAAGGCCGAGAAGGCCGTTGAGAAGAAGGCCGAGAAGGCCGCCCCGGCCGCCGCGGCTCCTGCCGCCGCGCCCGCCGCCGCCCCGGCGAAGTAGTCCGCCTGCCAGAGCTCTCTGGCTGCAGCATCCCGAGGCCTCCCGCGCGTCACTGCGCAGGGGGCCTCGTTCTTTTCCAGCGCTGGGGGACCTTGGGGCGCTGAGCTAGAGCGCCGAACGGTTTGACTCCCGCCGCCAGACCGGCGGCTCGAGACCCTGTCTCGACC
>JAYWAO010000133.1:0-17051 GCA_043782365.1 Deltaproteobacteria bacterium | reverse complement strand
GCTTGCGGAACTTGTCGTAGCGGTCCTGCACCAGCGCGTCGGGGCCCATCATCCCCAGCTCGCGCAGGTGGCGCCGGAGCGCGAGGCGGACGTTCTCGGCGGTGACCGCGGGGTCGCGGTGGGCGCCGCCCGGCGACTCGTCGATGACCTCGTCCACTACGCCGAACTCCTTGGCGTCGCGCGCGGTGACCCGCAGGGCCTCGGCCGCCTTCTGGCCCTTGCTGGAGTCCCGATAGAGGATGGCCGCGCAGGCCTCGGGGCTGATCACCGAGTACCAGCTGTACTGCAGCATCAGCACCCGGTTGGCGACGCCGATGGCGAGCGCGCCGCCCGAGCCGCCCTCGCCGATGACGACGCTCACCACGGGCACGCGCAGCCCGGCCATCTCTTCCAGGCAGGCGGCGATCGCCTGCGCCTGCCCGCGCTCCTCGGCGTCGAGGCCCGGATAGGCGCCCGGCGTGTCGATGAAGGCGACGAGCGGCAGCGAGAACCGCTCCGCCAGCTTCATCAGCCGCTGCGCCTTGCGATACCCCTCGGGCCGCGGCATGCCGAAGTTGCGGCTGTAGGTGTGGTTCTCCTTTGCCGAGCGGCCCTTCTGCTGGCCGAGGATCACCACGGGCTCGCCGTCGAAGCGGGCGAGCCCGCCGATCAGCGCCTGGTCGTCGCCGAAGCTGCGGTCGCCGTGCAGCTCGTTCCAGTCGGTGAGCAGCCGCTGGACGTAGTCGAGCATGTAGGGCCGGTTCGGGTGCCGGGAGAGCTGCACCACCTGCCAGCGCGAGAGGTCCGCGAAGATCTCCTGCTGCAGGCGCGCGCACCGCTTCTCCAGCCGGCGGATCTCGGCGTCGAGCGAGAGGGAGTCGGCGTCGGCCGTCCCCGTGGCTGCGTGCATCCGCAGCTCTTCGAGCTTCTGCTCCAGCTCGAGGAGCGGCTTTTCGAAGTCGAGGGCGTAGGTGCTCATCAGGCAGATTCGTACCACGCGGTGAGCGTGTCGCGCAGCGTTTCGAGCGCGCGCGGCGTGGGCAGGCCGGCCTCCAGCGCGAGCGGGCCTTCGGCGCCCAGCACGAGCGGGGACGAGAGCGCGTCGAGCGCCGGCGCGTCCTTGCGGAACCAGGCCTCCTGCCGCTTGGCGTAGTGGCGGGTGCGGGTCGCGCAGGCCTTGCGCGCAGCCAGGAGCGCCTCCTGCGTGCAGCCCAGCGCGAGCGCCTCGGCCGCCTCGCCGTAGCCCATGATCCGCAGCGCCTTCGCGGCAGGGGGGATGCGGGCGATCCTCTCTTGGAGGTCGAGGGTCTCCTTGAGCAGCGGCGCGCTCTGCGGTGCGCTCCCGGGCGCGGGCGCGAACATCGCCCGCGTGCGCGCCTCGATGCGCGCGAAGAGGAGCGCGCGCGGCGGCGCGAGCAGCACCACCCGCACCTCGAGCTTCTGCGCCGAGAAGCGGTGCGCTTTCTGTAATACAGAGAGCCGCTCGCCCGTGCTGGCAAAGACCTCCAGCGCGCGCTCGATCCGGACGCGGTCGCCCGGGAGGATCGCCGCGGCGGCGTCGGGGTCGGTCGCCCGGAGCTCTGCGTAGAGCGCCGGGAGTCCCTCCTTCTCCACCCGCTCACGGAACGCCGCGCGGAAGGCGGGATCCGCGCCCGGCGCGTCGAGCAGGCCGCGGACCAGCGCCCGGAGCCAGAGGCCCGTGCCGCCGACGATCAGCGCCCGCCTTCCCCGCGCGCGCAGGTCGCCGAGCGCCTGCTCGGCCAGCCTGGAGAACCCGGCGGCGTCCAACTGCTCCTCGGGGTCGGCCACGTCGAGCAGGTGGTGGGGCACCTGCGCGCGCTCCTCCGCAGAAGGCTTGGCGGTGCCCACGTCGAGGCCGCGGTAGCACTGCTGGCTGTCGGCCGAGATCACCTCGGCCCCGAGCAGCGGGCCCAGGACGCAGGCGAGCGCGGTCTTGCCCGACGCCGTGGGCCCCGCGATCACCACCGCGCGCGGCCCGCCTGTCACTTCAGGAGCTCCGCCGTCCCGTCTCTCGGCAGGCGCAGGCCGTCGCCCTTTTCGGCGAGTCCCGTGAGGCGCAGCACGTCTCCGCGCGTGGCGAGGTCGAGCGCCTGGTTGGAGGGCGCGGCGTCGCGGTCGAGCCGCACCAGCGGCTGGCGGCCGGTCTCACCGCAGATGAAGAGCCGCTTCTTGCCCTTCTCCGCAGGAGGCAGGCCCACCACGCGCGAGAGCCCCGGGCGCCCTGCAGGCCGCTCCGCGCCGAGCAGCACCGCGGCGAACTGCACGGGCGCCTCGGCCGCGTGCAGGCCGAGCGCCTTCGAGAGCGAGCGGAAGTACGCGGGGGGCGCCCACGGCTGCTCGGCGGTGCACCAATCGCGCGGGTGCTCCAGCGCGGGACAGGGCGCTTGCATGAAGCAGGGGGCGTGCGCGAAGAGCGGCTGCGCATGCGGCGCGAGGAGCAGGTCGCGCACCTCCAGGAGCCCGCGCCCGGTCTCGCGCAGCGCGGGCTCGAGCAGGAGCATCCGGCCGCCAGGCGCGAGGCGCCCCGCGGCGAGGCGCAGGAGTGCGGCGCGGTCCGCCGGAGAGCCCGGCAGCTCCGACAGGACGTTGGCCGCGCAGACGAGGTCGAAGCGGCCCTCCTCGCCCGGCAGGCCCGCGGCGCCGCGAGAGAGATCGCGCTCCTCCGTGCGCAGCGGCGTGCTGATCATCCCGCTCGCCTCCGCGAGCGCCGCCGCGCTGCGATCACAGAGCAGCGCCTCGGCCTTCACGCCCGCGAGCGCCAGGTGGTCGAGCGCCGCCGCCGCGGCCGGACCCGGGCCCGCGCCCAGGTCGAGGATGGTCGCCTTCCCGGTCGGACGACCCGGCTGCTTGCCGAGCGCCGCGAGCGAAGCGGGCGCGAGCGCCAAGGCCCCGCGCACCTTCGCGTAGCTCTGCGGCCACCACCAGAGCAGGTACGCGCCGAGGTGGGCGGCGTCGTCGTAGGTCTCGGGCCGCGCCAGCACCCGATCGCCGACGAGGCCCTGGTGCAGCGCCTTGATCGCCTCGGCCGCCCTCTTCTCCTCTTTGGGCGTGAGCGAATCGGAGGGCCCGCCGGAGAGGCGCAAGAGCGCGCGCGCACGGGAGAGCAGCGCGGGGACGCGCCTTTCGAGGCCTTGTTCGAGCAGTCCGGTGGGGAGCACGCGAGGTGTTTAGCAGAGCGGGCAACCAGGCGCCCGGGAAGATGGGCGAAGGCGGTTCGAGTCCAATGCCCGCTTCGTGTAGAAGGCCCTCGCGCGGGAATGCCACGTGCGGAAGGGTTTCTACTGGTGGAGTCTTCCCCGATCGACGCAGCGGCGGTCACCCGCGCGCTGCACGACATCTATATCCCCGGCCCCGAGACGCGCCTGCGCGCGGAGGAGGCGCAGAAGGTGCTGGAGATGGTCCCGCTGCTGCGCGAGCTGGCGGCCCAGGTGAAGCACAAGCCGGCGACCGGGGAGTACGTCCTCGTCGACGCCGCCGCCGGCCGAGGATATGTCAGCCTGCTCGCCTCGAAGCTGGTGCTCGCGCCGGCCGGCAAGCGGTTTCGCTGGGTGGTGATCGAGCGCGAGGTCCGTCGCGCGGAGGCGGTGGCTACGCTGGCTGCAAAGCTGGGATTCGGCGCATCGTTCGAGGTCCGCTGCGCCGACGTGGCCGACGCCGCTGCCTGGCCCGAGGCGCCCGATCTGGTGATCGCCCTGCATTCGTGTGGACCTGCCGCCGACCAGGTGATCGAGCGGAGCCTCGCCGCCCGCGCCCGCTCGCTGCTCCTGGTGCCGTGCTGCGTGAGCAAGCAGGTGCGCGATCACCCGCGCGCGGCCGCTGCCGCGGAAGCGCTCGGGATCCCTCGCCAGGCACCCGTGCGGCGGCGCTTCCTCGAGGCGGTGATCGCCGCCGAGCGCACGCTGCGCCTGGAGGCCGCCGGGTATCGGACCGAAGTGGTGGAGCTGTGTCCTCCCCGGGTAACTCCCCATAACCTCGTCTGGCGGTGCCGCAGGAGCGGCCAGCAAAAGCAGGCCGATAGGTCCAGACAAACCCTGGGTAGCACCGTCAGGGATATGCCGCCCGATTGAACGGCGGACGTTTGGGTGGCGAACGTTGCGACCATTCGACGCAGGCGGCGCCGTGGGGAGTGGTCCAGCGCGGCGGCCCCGCTCTGAGAGCGGTCCGGATCGTAGCGAAATGCCCCGGCCGATGAGCCGCGTCGGCCCGGGATGCATTCGGTGAATCGACTCCGGCTGTCGATTTCGATGCGCGGACGACCATACAGTGCTATTAGGTCGCGCATATGGCCAAGAACACCTCTTTCGATGCGCTGTTTGAGTCCCTCGCTGACCGCCTCGCCGACCGGCTGCTCGCCTCGCTCGGTCCCGCCCTCAAGGCCGGCAAGGTCGCGGTCGGCCGCAAGAGCGCCCGCTCGGGCAAGAAGCTCGACATGAACTGCCGGGTCGCCGGCTGCAAGAACAAGTCGCGCGGTCCGCGCTTCGGCTTCATCTGCGACGACCACCGCAAGAAGCTGAACAAGACCGAGCAGCAGGCGGCGCGCGACGCCTGGAACGCGAAGAAGAAGTAGCCCGCGGTCCGGGCCCCTCGGCCCTCCGCACTATCCGCCGTCCGGTTCTTCCAGGCCGACGGCGGACAGCGCGCGCCGCAGATCATCCGGCAGCGGCGCAGCGCACGACACGCGCGCCCCGACGATCGGCCGCCGCTCGACACGCTCGACTCCGCGTTCAACCTTCTTTCGCTTGCCCGCCGGCTTCGCCGACGCAGCCTCTTGCTGCGCGGGGAGCGCCGGCGTCTTCGTCTCCGGGAGGGGATGATCGAACGCCAGGGTCTTCGCGTGCAGCCACTGTCGCCCGAGCGCGGCCGCGGCCAGCTTGATCGGGCTGCCCTCGGGCAGCTTCGCCTCGCGGCGCGTGGCCCCATAGAGCGAATCGGCGAGCAGCGGGAAGCCTGCGTCGGAGAAGTGGGCGCGGATCTGGTGGGTGCGGCCCGTCATCAATTCGATCGACAGCAGGCTCACCTGCGCCCCGCCGCTGCGCTTGGCGACCTCGGCGCCCGAGCGCGCCAGCACCCGCCACCGGGTGATCGCCCGCCTGCCCTCGGCCAGCTTGGTGCTGAACCGCTTCCGGTCGGTCGGGTGCCGGCCATGGAAGGTATCGAGCGTGCCAGCCTCGGGCGGCGCGCCGTGGACGAGCGCGAGGTACACCTTCTCCACCGTGCGCGCCTTGAACGCGGCCTGCAGCCCGCGCAGCGCCAGCTCGCTCTTGGCGACCACCAGGCAGCCCGAGGTGTCCTTGTCGAGCCGGTGCACGATGCCCGGGCGGAGCTCGCCGCCGATGCCCGCGAGTCCCTCGATCTGGTGCAGCAGGCCGTGCACCAGCGTGGCCGAACGCACGCCAGCGCCCGGGTGGACGGCGATGCCCGCTGGCTTGTCGATGACGACCAGCGCCGCGTCCTCGTAGAGCACGCGCAGGCCCATCGCTTGCGGCACCAGGGTGACGGGCTCCGGCGCAGGGACCTCGAGCGCGATCTGCTGCCCTACCTTCAGCCGCACGCCGCTCTTGGCGGCCGCGCGCCCATCCACCGTGACGTGGCCCTGGTCGATGAGCTGTTGCAGGCGCGCGCGCGACAGGTCGGTCTCTCGCGCGACGAGGTACTGATCGAGCCGCGCGCCCGCGTCTGCGAGGCTCACGGCGTACTGCGAATGCTTGCTCACCAGATGCGCGACTTGATGTGCCCCTTGCGCGCGAGGATCACGTCGACGATCGCCCGGTCGAAGAAGTTGGTGCTCTTGAGCAGGTCGGGCTTCACGCGGCTCTGGTAGTGCGCGCGTCCCTCCTCGATCTCGTCGGAGAGGAGGGGGAAGAAGTTGTCGCCCTCAATCCCCTCTTTGATCTTCGCCTCGTTGTAGAGCGCGAGGTCGGAGGCGATCGCCCGGGCGAGGCGGTTGGCGGCTTCCGGCGTGTCGATCAACGTGGCCATGCAGGCACTCTAGCAGACAGTTGGGGCGGAGCCACTTTCTGGCCCGATCCCCGCCCCTGCGTGGCAGCGCCCGGGCGCTGGCCTACTTCTCTTCGAGCTCGGCGTTCCAGTAGGCGAGGTCCGACAGCGTGAGGAACGGCAGCCACTGCTCGTGCAGCGGCCCGGTCTTGGGCGTGCTGCGGAAGAGCGGCGTCCACTTGGGCCGCATCGGGATCGACCGCAGCCGCATCCCCGCCTCGTCCGGCGTGCGGCCGCCCTTGCGCAGGTTGCAGGGCACGCAGGAGCAGACGACGTTCTCCCACGAGGTCCGCCCGCCCTTGGTGCGCGGGACGACGTGGTCGAGGTTCAGCTCCACCCGCGAGGGCCGCTTGCCGCAGTACTGGCAGGTGTTCTTGTCGCGCGCGTAGATGTTGAGGCGCGAGAAGCGCACTTTGGCGCGCGGGAGGTGGTCGTAGGCCTGCAGCAGGATCACCCGCGGGATGCGCAGCCGCTTGTTGGGCGTGCGGATCGCCTCTTCATTGAGGGCGGCGGAGAGCGACGCCCACGAGTCGAAGTCGAAGGTCTGGTACCGCTCGTCCACCGCCTTGGCGGCGCCGCGGTACAAGAGGATGAGGGCCCGCCGCACGTTGGTGACGTGGACGGGTTGGTACAGCCGGTTGAGGACGAGCACGTTCGAAGTCAGCACGAACTAAACCTCCTCTTCTCCTTCCATTGTAGTCGAGATCGGCCCGCGCGCAGCATGCACCGGCTGAAAAAGGCGCTTCGTCGCGGTCCTGCCACCCCCGCGAGCCCGCTGCAGCCCTGCGAGCGCGGCCTCCACCGCGGCGGCCACCGAGGGCAGCGCGGCGTCGGGGAGGCAGCGGACGTCGAGCAGCAGACCGCCGCCGTGCAGGCGGGCGAGCACGGGCGGCGCTTCGCTACCGAATCCGTAGTGGAGGAGCGCCTCGGCGAGGGGCGCGGGCAGCCCCGCGGGCACCGGCGAGCGGCCCTGCCGCAGGACGGCGGCGAGGTCCTGCGGCCCGTCGCCCTCGGGCGGCGAGACCAGCACCGCGCGCGACTCGAGCCGCACCAGCGGCAGGCTTCCGCCGCCCACCTGTCCCTCGGTGGAGACGACGCGCGCCCGGAGGCCGCGGCCGAGCAGCAGGAGCTGCAGTCGGACCGCGCGCTCGGCGAGCAGCTCGACCGAAGCGCCCAGCGCTGCCAGCGCCGGCAGCTCGTGCGCGCGGCCATCGCGGTGCAAGCGCAGCGTGGTCTCCAGCGCGGCGAGCAGCAGCTTGTCGAGCCGCAGCGCGCGGGCCAGCGGGTGCGTGCGGCAGCGCGCGATCAGCTCCTCGTCGCCGACGAGCAGACCGGCCTGCGGGCCGCCGAGCAGCTTGTCTCCCGAGCACATCACGAGGTGCGCACCGGCGGCGAGCGAGGACGCCGGGGTCTCCAAGAGCGGCAGCCCCGGTGCGGGAGGGCTGGTCACCGCGCCGCCGCCCAGGTCGTGCAGGAGCGGCACCGACCGCTCGCGGGCCAGCGCGCCCAGCGCTTCCAGCGCAGGCTCGGCGGTGAAGCCCACCATGGCGAAGTTGCTCCGGTGCACGCGCAGGAGGAGCGCCGGGGCCGGAGCCCCGCTCCCGGCCCGGTCCAGCGCTGCCGCCCGCGTGCAGCCGAGCGCGTCGAGCGCTGCCGCGTAGTCCTCGAGTCGCGTCCTGTTGGTGGTGCCGACCTCGACCAGCCTCACGCCCGACTGCGCGAAGATCTCGGGCACGCGGAAGCCGCCGCCGATCTCGACCAGCTCCCCGCGCGAGACGATCGCCGCGCGGCCTCTCCCCACCGCCGCCAGCCCGAGCAGCGTGGCCCCCGCGCAGTTGTTCACCGCGAAGGCGGCCTCGGCCTTGAAGAGCCCGCGGAGCAGCGCCTCGACGTGATCGGCGCGGTGGCCGCGCTTGCCCGTCTCCAGGCTGAGCTCGAGCGCGCTGTAGCCGGCGGCGATCCGCGCGACGTGCGCGACGGCCTCCGGGTGCAGCGGCGCGCGGCCCAGGTTGGTGTGGAGCGGGATCCCGGTCGCGTTGAGCACGGGCACGAGCGAGGGAGCGGCGGCGCGGAGGGCCTTCGCGGCGACCTCCGCGTCGGGGACTTCGCCCTGCTCCCCTCCCGCGGCGTCACCCTTGCGCAGGCGCGCGCGGGCCTCGGCGACCGCCTCGCGCGCGGCCTCTTTGAGGAGCCCGTGAGGGAGGAGCGCGGCGAGGGCCTGCAGCGCCGGGCGTGCGAGCACCTCGTCGATCGAGGGCAGGGTCCGCAGGCGTTCGTTGAGGGCGCTCTTGTCCACGGGCGGGAGCCTAGCAGCAGGCCGGAGCCCAGCGAACTTCTCGGCGCGGCGCCTGCCCAGTCCCTTGCCCGCGCCCGTGCCCGTCGAGGAGCGGGGCAGCTACCGCGCGGCCAGCCGCTGCGACACCTTCGGCAGCCGCGCGCTCCCGGTCCCATACAGATATTGGTAGGCCGCGAACGACCGCAGGCACCGCTTCACATAGCCGCGGGTCTCGTCGAGCGGGATCTCCTCGACCCAGACGTCCATCGGCAGCGTGCCGCGCGCGCGCATCCAGCCGCCCACCGCGCCCGGGCCGGCGTTGTAGGCCGCGTAGGCCGCGGCCGGGTGGCCCAGCCCGCGCAGCTGCTGCCCCAGGTAGGTGCCGCCCAGCCGGATGTTGACGGCGGGCTCGGCGAGCTGCGCGGTCTTGAAGCCGCGCATGCCCACCTGCCGCGCCACCAGCGCGGCGGTGGAGGGCATCAGCTGCGTCAGGCCGATCGCCCCGGCCGTCGAGAGCGCCCGCGGGTCGAGCGCGCTCTCCTCGCGCATCAGCGCCTGCAGCAGGTCGGGCGGCAGGCCAGCGGGCTTGGAGACCTTGACGATCTCCTCGCGGAAGGCCAGCGGATAGGCCAGCGACGCCGCCTTCAGCGCGCGCGGCTGGGTGGGCTTGCGCAGCAGCTCGCGCAGGTCCGTGCGGCCGACGTGGTGGGCGGCGCGCAGGTCCGCGGCGCGCGTGAAGAGGTCGGCGAGCAGGATCAGCGGCTCCAGCCCGGCCTCGCCTGCGGCCCGTGCGGGCGTTCGGTCGACCGCGGCGAGCTCGCGGGCGGCCTCGGGCTTGAGGCCGAGCCGGAGCAGCTCGACGGCGGCCTTGAGGTGTGGATCCTGCGCGAGCGCGCCCTGGTGCAGCGGCAGCTTCGCGGCGGCCGCCAGACCCTGGGTAACACTCTTTGCCTCCTGCTCCTCGAGGGAGGCGGAGAGCTTGGGATCGAGCTCCGCGAGCCGGCTGCGCGCGAGCAGCCCGTGGTAGGTGAGCGGCCGCTCGCCGACCAGCCAGAGCAGGTCGGCGCGGGCGGCTTCGATCGACGCGAGCCGCCCGGCGTCGCTCTCGCCCTCCGCAGGCTCGAGCAGGGTGCGGGCCCGCCAGTACCGCGCGCGCTCCTCCTGCGCCCCCTCGGGATCGACGCGCGAGGCGAGCTGGTCGAGCCAGGGCAAGCCCAGCCTCGGGTGGCCCTCGGCCCGGTGGGACCAGAAGAGGTGGAAGATCGCCTCGGGCCGCGTGTCGGCCGTGAGGAACTGGTTCACCAGTCGCTCGAGCAGCGCGCGCTCGCCGGCGAAGTCGCCCGCCTTGCGGCGCACCTGCGCCTGGTTGAAGAGCGCGTCGTCAGCGAGCGACGAGCTGGGGAAGCGGCTCCCGAGCGCCTCCCAGAGCGGTCCCGCGGAGGGCTGGTTGCTTAGCGAATCCATCTGCGCGAGCAGGTAGAGCGCGCGCGCCCGCTGGTCGGGGTCGGCGCAGCGGAGCACCACCGGGGCCAGGTTGGCGCGGGCCTTGGCGTAGTCCCGCAGCTTGCGCAGCGCCCGGCCCTGCGCGAGCCGGGCGCGGCAGGCGAGCGGATCCGCGGGGTTGATCGGCGGTCGCGAGATCGCCTCGGGGCTCACCTCCGGCTCCTGTGGCAGCGCGCGCGGGAGAAAGAGTGTTACCGCGGCCTTGACCAGCGCGGGCACCGTCTTGTCGCCGGGGCAGCCGAAGGTGCACAGGGGCGTCAGCTTCAGCCTCGAGAGCTGCTCGATGGCGTCCTTGCTGCGGTTGGCGTCGAGGAGGATCTCGGCGCGGCGCACCAGCTTCTCCTGCGGGATCGGGGGCGTCTGCGCGGTGATGGCGAGCGCCTGCTCGCGTAGCTTCGCCGAGCCCGCCGCGGCCGAGAGCGGGTGCTCGAGCCAGGCAGCGCGGAAGTGGGCCCGCGCCGCCTCGCGGTTGCCGGCGGCCGCCTGCGCGTCGCCCGCCAGCAGAAGTCCCGACGCGGTGTCTGCGCGGACGCGGGCCTCCAGGATGGGTGCGAGGGTCTCCTCGACGAGCTTCGCGGTGGCCGGACCGGCGGTCCTCAAGCGCATCTGCAGGCGGGCCCGCTCGAGCAGCGCCTGGTCGACGTCGACATACCGGAGCGACACCTGCCCGAGGAGCAGCTCGGCCAGGGCGGAGTCGCCCCCGTCGGCGGCGCAGAGCGCAGCGAGGTGCGTGGCCCGGTCGGTGAGGGGGCCGCCCGCGACCACCAGCTGCTCGAAGAGCTTGCGCGCGTCGGCCGGCCTGCCCGCCGCCCGCAGCGAGAGGGCGCGCAGCCAGCGGGTCGGCCCATCCTTGGGGAACGGCGGGAGGAGGGCGAGCGCCTTGGTGGCTTGGCCTTTCTGCAGCAGCTGCTGGGCGGCCTTGGCGTTGGGGCTGGTGAAGTAGGAGGCGAGGTCGGCCTCGGCCAGGGCGGGCCCGAGCAGCGCGGGCGGGAGCTCCGGGCCGGTCTGCTCGTCGGCGGTCTCCTCGCCAGCGGGTTCCTCGGGCGCGGGCTCGCCGGAGGCCGGCGTGGAGTCCACTGCCACCTGCGGCGCTGCGGTCTTCGCGGCGGGCCTGGCTGCGGCCTTCGCGGCGGGCCTGGCTGCTGCCTTCGCGGCGGGCCTGGCTGCTGCCTTCGCGGCGGGCTTCGCGGGGGCCTTGCCGGGCGGCCCCTCCCCCGCCGAGCCCGCCCAGGCAGCCGAGGCGCTGCAGAGCAGCAGCGTGAGGAGCAGCGGGCCGCGGCACCTGGCGGCGGTCTTCAGCGGCGGCGCCTTCGAGAGCATCATCATCAGCAAGGTGCGTCTTCCCAGTTGGGAGCAGCAAGCTGCAAAAGTGTAGTCGCGAAAGGTGGGGACTCCGCTCACCCGGCACCATCTCACCGCGATCGCCTCAGGTAAAGATCGGCTCCGCGGCTCGAGGAAGCGTCCCGGCCCGATGCGCGCGCGCTCACGGGGCGAAGAGCGACTTCACCACTTGCACCAGCCGCTCCACGTCGCGCCGGCCAAGCTGCGCCTTGCGGCAGGCCTCCAGCAGCGGCTTGAAGAGCGCCTCGGGTGGCTGCCCCTCCGAGTTGTCGCGCAGCAGGTCCGCGAGCGGCACCTCGAGCGCGAGGGCGATCTTCGCCAGCGTCTCGAGGTGCGGCGACCGCTCGCCGCGCTCGATCATCGAGAGGAACGAGACGCTGATCTTCGCCCGCTCCCCCAGCTCCTCCTGCGTCAGCTTCGCGCCCGACCGCGACTGGCGCAGCTGCCGGATCCGCTTGCCGACGTCCTTCACCACCGTCGATGGCGCCACGCTCGCACCTCCTCACGCCCGGACCCTCCCCTCGCGGTCGGAGCGTTGTCAACTGCCGGGACTGGTACCTGAGGCTGCGCGGGTACACCGCGTTCGACGAGTGTTACACTTACTGGCGCATACCAGTAGCCGTCTCGCGCTACCGGCCCAGCGACTTGAGGTCGAAGACGAAGTTGACGTCGGGCCGATGGACGAAGCTCCCGTCGAGGTACGGGAAGTCGAGCCGGAGGCCGAGCGAGGCGCAGCCGCAGGGGGGGCGCCAGTTGAACGCTGGCGCCAGGCGCACGTTCGGATACCCCGCGGGCTGCTGGTTGAGGAACGCGACCAGGTCGGCTGAGGCGAAGAGCCCGCGCGCCTCGGTGGGGAGCGCCCAGGTCGCGCTGGCGGTCACCGCGCCGCCGAAGTCACCCGGAGCAAGCGCGAGGTGCGTGGTCGCCAGCAGCTCGTCGAGGCCCGCGCGGATGCGGTCGGTGGCCGCCGCGCGCAGCGCCGTCAGGGAGACGCGCAGCGAGTCCTGCCGGCCGTCGCTCCAGCCGGCGTTGGCGGTGGCGTAGGTGACGAGGCGCGCGGAGGCGTCGGCGCGGACCTCGCCGCCGAGCGTGAGGCGCCCGAGGTCGAGCCCGAGCGCCACCGAGGAGTCGGCGAGCCGCGCCGAGCCCGCGCCGTTCCAGAGGACGAGGTCCTGCTGCAGCTGCAGCCAGAGCAGCCGGCGCAGGCTCTGTCCAGCGGGCTTCGTCCAGAGCGCCTGGCGCACCGAGAGCGCTGTCGCGGCGCCGCCGGTGGAGGGCCCCGCGCCGTCGATCTCGTCGTAGGCCCGGCGCACCGCGGGCACGCCCAGCGCGGCCGCGCCGGTGTCGAGCACGACCCCGACCGGCGCGCCCTGCTGCGAGGACGCCGCGTCTACCAACGGGCCGGACCCGCCCGCATCCGCCGGATCGCCAGGAGCGACCCCGCCGAGCAGCGCAGGCGAGAGCACGCGGACCTGCGCGCGCGGCTCGATGGTGTGCAGCAGGTCGCCGAAGCGGCGCGCGAGGAGCACGGAGACGTCGGCGTCGGCGAACCCCTGCAGGCGCCGCGCGTCGAGGCCCGTGCGGGCCGGAAAGAGCCACCCATCGGCGCGGCCGCCGAGCAGCACCCGCCCTCGCAGCGGCGCGTCGCCGGAGAGCGCCAGCGTCAGCCGCGGCGCCAGGTCGAAGCGCACCAGCCCGGCGCGAGAGAGATCGCGGCCCGCCGGATCGGCCGTGGCGCCGCTGGCCCCGAGATCGGTGGGCGCGAAGCCCGTGGCCCGCTCCTGCGCCGAGGAGACCGCTGCGCCGAACGCCGCCGCGCCCGCCTCGCCGCCGAGCACGAACGGGCCGAGCAGCACGGGCGCGAGCTGCACGAACGGCGAGGGCAGCCGCTGCGGTGTCGCGCGCGCTTCCGGACCGAAGAGCCGCCGGTCGCCCGAGCCGCCGGGGTGCGGCCGCAGGTCCTGCAGCGCGGTGGCAGAGAGGCCCGCGCTGACGGGCCCGTCCGCGTGGAGAAGGCCCAGATCGACGCGCGCGAGGTCGAGGTATCCCGGCGGCAGCCGCGTGGTGTCGGCGACGAAGAGCGCATCCGAGTAGAGCGTGCCCTCGGCGGCCGCGGACCAGCCGCCAAGTGTTACTCTTTCCTCCAGCGCGAGCGCGCCGCGCAGCCCCCCGAACCCGCGGCCCGCGCCGGTGGGCCGCTCGCCTGGGAAGAGCGCCGCCGAGACGGGCGAGGTGCCCGCCTTCAGGTCCTGCAGCAGGTCGAGCGAGAGCGCGCCGCGGTTCCACTGCTGCGGAAACCAGCGCAGCTCCGCGCCCAGCCTGGGCCCCTGCATCGCGCGCGGGCTCCCCGCCGTGCCGCCGCCGAAGTGGAGCGCGGGCGTCAGCGTCAGGTCCCAGCTGCGGTTCAGCGCGAGGAAGACGGGCTGCGCGAGGCGAAACCCGCCCGCCGCGTTCGAGGAGAGCTGCGGCGCCAGCAAGCCCGATTGGCGGTCGAGCAGCGGCAGCGTCACTGGGAAGAGCGGCACGGTGACCCCGAGCAGCTGCAAGTGCACGTCGCGCAGCTGCGCGCGGTCGTCCTGCACCAGCGCGGTCCCGGCGAGCAGGAGGTAGTCGGGCTGCGAAGCGCAGTCGCAAGGCGTGGCGACGACGTCGTGCAGCGTGAGCGCGCCGCCCGCGCCCTGCTCCACCCGCGTGGCCCGTGCGGTCAGCGCGTTCTTCCCGAGCGCGCGCGCGGCCTGTGCGTCGGTGATCCCGCCGAGCGCCGGCGAGCCCTCCTTCACATAGAGCACCGCGCCGGCCAGGTCGGCGGCGTGGCCCGCGAGGTCGATGGTGGCGCGATCGGCGAGCGCGATCTGGTTGCCCTGCGCAGCCACCACCCCGCCCTCGAGCACCAGGATGCCGCGCGCCCGATCCAGCCTGCCCCGCGCCGCCCGCAGCCTCGCGCCGGCCCGCTCCGCGACCACGTGACCCTCGAGCAGCAGAACGCCGGGCTCGCTCCCGTAGGTGAGCAGGTCGGCCTGCAGGTCGATGGGGAGGTCGGCAGGCAGGGCAGCCCTCGCTGCGCCTGCTTCCTGCTCCTGGGCGCGCAGCGATGGCCCACCGGCGAGCAGCGCGCCGAGCAGCAGCGCGCGGACCGCACTGGCGCGTGGCGGCGGGAGCGGGCGCCGGGCGGCGATGGTGCGTGCGGCGATCAAGGGGCCATCCTGCACCAAAGCGCGCCGGGCGCGAGGTCCTCTTGCTACCTCGCGTGCGGCGCGCTGCTACTGCGGGGCGAAGGTCACCGAGAGGACGCCGTCCCCCTGCTGCACCTGGTACGCAGAGGGGCCGCGCAGCTCGATGCGCAGATCGATTCCGCCCGGCACCACCAGCGGCACCACCCGCTCGACCACGCCGCCGAAGAAGCGGGTGTCGAGCGGCAGGCGGTCGTTGGGCCGCCTGAGCTCGGCCCCCTTCAGGTGGACGAGCACCACCCGGTCCTCGCCGGTCACACCAAACTCGAGCGGGCGCTCCGAGCGCACCAGCACCGAGCCGCCTCCGCGGGGGTGGAAGCCGATGCCGGTGATCAGCACGCGGCCGGGCTCGCTCGCGTGTGCCGGTTCTGCTGCGTGGGGAGCGCGAGGGGCGTGGACCTCGGCGCGGGAGGCCGCGGTTCCACGAGGCGCCGCAGGCTCCGCCGGCACAGGTGGCCGCGGCCTGCTGCTCTGCCCGGCGAGAGACACCGTGGGCAGCGCCTTGCGCGGGTCGACTTCGACGCCAGGCGCCGGCGAAGGAGCGGCCAGGGCAGCGGTCGCGACGGCCCGCTCCTCGGCGGCTTGCATCTCGGCCGCCCTCTCGACGGCGGCCTGCTTCGCGAGCGCTTCCCGCCCCTCGGCTGCCTGCGTGGCCTTCCCTGCGGCGGCCTGCTGGTCGATCACGGCCTGCCTCTCCGCTGTCGCCTGCTGCTCGGCTGCGGCCCGCTTCGCCGTCGCGGCCCGCTGGTCGGCTTCGGCCTGCTTCTCCGCGGCGGCCTGCCGCTCATCGGCGGCCCACCTCTGCGCCGCGGCCTGCTGCTCCTCGGCTGCGCGCTTCTCCACCGCAGCCTGCTGCTCCGCTGCGGCCCGCTTCTCCGCCGCGGCCCGCCGCTCCTCGGTGGCCCGCTTCTCCGCCGCAGCCTGCTGCTCCTCGGACGCCCGCTTCTCCGCCGCGGCCTGCTGCTCCTCGGCGGCCCGCTTCTCCGCCGCGGCCCGCTGCTCCTCGGCCGCCCGCTTCTCCGCCGCGGCCTGCTCTTGAGCGGCCCGCGTCTCCGCCGCGGCCTGCTGCTCCTCGGTGGCCCGCTTGGCCGCCGCGGCCCGCTGCTCCTGGGTGGCCTGCTTCTCCGCAGAGGCCCGCTCCGCGACCTCCGCCGCGGCCTCGGTCGCGGCCTTGGCCTCTGCCCCCAGCCCGATCCCGAGGCGCTGGCGCCCGGCGTCTTCAGCAACCTTCTGTACCGCTGCCTGCCCGACCCGGGAGGACTGCGCTGCCGCGGCGTCGGCTGCTGCTGGCTGCTGATTCGAGGACTGCTCCGACGCGCCCCGTTCGGCGGCGACGTCCGCCGCTCGCGCAGGTGGCGCCGCAGGGTCCGGGGCGGACGGCGATGGCCCTGGACCGCCCGGCGGCGCGGGTGGCGCGAGCACTGGCGCAGCCGATGCGACCGCGGCCGGGGCCGCAGAGGGCTTTCTGCCCGCGCCGACCGAGGGGCTCCGTGGGATCCGCACGTCGAGCCGCGGGCCCACCGCCCGCACGTCGAACTCGGATTCAGAGGAGAGTTCGATCACCACCCGCGCGGTGCGCGCGCCGACCGCCGCCGCGCCCACCCGGCGCACGGTGCCGTCTTCGATCTCCTGCTCGCGCGGAGCGCCGTCCACCTCTGCGTCGGGAAAATCGAGCACCACCCGCGGAGGCGCCGCCAGCCTCAGCGTGGTGAAGCTGAGCGGGCGATCCGCCTGCACCTCGACTACCGATCCGGCGTCGTCCGAGCGCACGCGCAGCCCGGTGATCCGGCCCCGCTTCGGTGGCGCGGCCTGCAGCGCCGGGGAGAGCAGCGAGGAGGAGACGAGCAACGCGCAGAGCACGCGGAGCGGCCCGATCGACCGCCTCGACCAGCGCGCCGAGGCCCGCAACGCCACGCCCCGTCCGCGTCCCCTCACGCCAGCACCGGGCGCCCCGGCCCGAACGCAGCCCGGGGAAGCACGCTCGCCCGCGACCCCGCCACGGTGCGCGCGGCGGGCGCCTGCGACCGCTCGCGCTCCCGCACGTAGAGGACCAGATCGCGGATGGCCGCGCAGCTGACGCCCACGTCGGCGCCCATGGTCAGCTCGAGGTGGCTGTTCTCCCGCAGCGCCCGCCAGACGCGGTACTCGCTGCCCGCCTCGCCCGCGACCCCATCGGTGGAGCGCCTGGAGGCGATGTGGTCGAGGTCGCCGTAGAGGATCACCAGCGGCGCTTCGATGCGGTGGAAGTTCGCCTGGTAGTCGAAGCCGGTCCGATAGCACTTCATCTCGCCGTTGCGGATCCAGCGGCCGAACTGCTCGAGCACCCGGCGCGGCTCCTTCTCGCCGCCGCGGCGGAGCAGCCAGCGGAACTCCTCGGGGGCCACGCGGGCGGGGTTGAGCAGCAGGCCCAGCTTGCGCGCCACGGTGCGCAAGCGGTGCAGCCGGTAGAGGTTCCGCGGCGTCACCGCGTGCGAGAGCAGGTGCAGCGCCGCGTCCACCGGGAGGTGGTCGAAGCGCAGATCGCGCGGCAGCGACTGCGGGTGGGCGAGCGCGTCAGCCGCGCGCTGCAGCACGGGCAGCCTGCGCAGGGCGGCGGCGGCGGCGTGGCGGGTCACCTCGAACGACTTCGCAGCGGCGAACCCCAGATCGATCAGCGGGACCAGCGCAGGGCCGAGGAGCGCCGTCGCCTTGAGGAGCGGAAACCC
>JAYWAO010000132.1:0-17057 GCA_043782365.1 Deltaproteobacteria bacterium | reverse complement strand
GGAGGCCCTGCCGGTGCGGCAGCAGCGCGACGAGGCAGGCACCCTCGGGCACCCTCGAGTGCCACCGCTCCCCAGCGGGCTGCGCGTGGAGGGCGGCGGCGCGAAGGCGCTCGAGCGGCAGGAGCAGCGACTCGGGCTCGTGCTCCTGCTGCAGGCCGAGCACCGCCAGCTCGAGCGCGGCCTCCTGCGCGGGTCCGCCGAGGGCGAGCGCGCGGGCGCCCTCCGGAGCGTCGTCGGCGTCGGCGGCGCTGGCAGCGGCCTCGACCACCCGGGAGAGCTCGGCCTCGGCTTGAGCGCGCAGCGCCGGCGCCGCCTCCGGAGCGCCCTGCGAGGCCTGCTGCGCCAAGGCGCGCCCCACCAGGAGCCGCAGCTCGGCGATCGACGGCGTGGTGGAGAACGTGCCCTCGGCACCGGCGGCCTCCACCAGACCGCGCCGGGCCTCGGTGAGCGCAGCGGCGTGGTCTCCGGCGGCCTCCGCGAGCCGCGCCAGCTGCGCGCGCAGCTCCAGCGCGCCGCGCTTCTCGCCAGCGGCCTCCTGCCGCGCGCGCTCCTTCTCCACCAGCGCGCGGGCCTCTGCGGGCTTGCCCAGCAGCGAGCGCGCCACCGCCAGCGAGCGGGCCAGCCGCACCGCCACGGGCGAGGCGGGCTGGTCGGTCAGCAGCGCGAGGCCGGCCTCGTCGAGCGCGGCGGCGGCGCGTGTGAGGCCGCGATCGGAGGCGACCGTCTCGGCGACCAGCAGCGCCTGCGCGCGCACGGCGGGCGGCGCGCAGGAGGCGCCCGGGGCGTCCGCGGGCGAGAAGAGAGAGAGCGCGCGCCGGGCCTGCGTCGCCGCCGCGGTGAGCCGGCCTTCGGCGGCGAGGAGCACCGCGCGCTTCCCCCACAGCTCCGCGAGCTGCACCCGCGCGCCCCTGCGCTCGAGCAAGGTCTCGGCGGCGGCCTGCAGCCGGTGCGCCTCGGCGAAGTCGCCGTCGTGGCCCGCGGCGTCGGCCAGCTCGTCGAGGGCGATGGCCTCGCTCTCCGCGGTGCACCCCTCGGCGCGGCAGCGGGCGAGCATCCTCCGATAGAGGGCACGCGCCGTGAGGGCCTCGCCGCGCTGCTGCAGGTCGAACGCCTCCAGCCCGAGCGCGGGGACGGCGAGCAGCGGGTCGGCGGAGGCCGCTTCGGTAAATGTATGCGCGACCCCAAGGACGGCGCGACCTGCGCTCGCCGCGGCCTTGAGCGCGGCGTAGCGGTCCCAGAGCGCGCCGTGGGCCGCGAGCTGCGCCGGGGTCCAGGCGGAGACCCGGTCGGCGAGGCGCGAGAGGTCCCGCGCGAGGGCGGCGTCGGCCATCACCAGCGCCGCGACCTGCGCGAGCGCCGCGTCCCGCTGGCCCGGGCTGCGGATGGCAAACAACGCGCGCAGCGCCGGGAGCCGCTCCCCTGGAGACCCGGTAGGCGCAGAGGGGGCGCAGTCACGCTGGGCGATGGGGAGCAGCCCCGCCTGCGCGCGCGCCTCGGCGGCCCAGGGGGAGGCGGGGACGGCCTCGAAGGCGGCGCGCGCCTCGGTGGGCAGGCCGAGCGCCGCGAGCGCGAGGCCCTGGTTGAAGCGGGCCGCCCCCAGCGCAGGCTGCAGCGCGAGCGCAGCCAGGCTGTGGTCGAGCGCCGCCTCGGCATCTGCGTGAGCGAGCGCGAGCCCCGCGAGATCGCTCCACACCTCGGCGGAGGGGCGCGCGGCGCGCAGCAGCAGCTCGGCCCTCGCGGCGTCCCCGGCCTCGCCTCTCCAGAGGTAGAACGCGGCGAGCGCGCGCTCCGCGCCCGGGGCTTGCCGCTCCTTCGCGTCGAGGAGCTTCGCCAGCACGCCGTCCCCGCCAGCCTCCGCCGCTCCGCGCACCGGCTGGTAGGGCGCGTAGGGCAAGGCGGAGAGCGCCCCAGGGAGCGGCCGCGACCGGGCGGGGAGCGACGCGACCAGCGCCTCAGGGGAGGGGCCGGCCCGCAGCACGAAGGCGACCGAGGCCGCCGCGGCGATGGTGCCCGCTGCAGCGAGCCTCCTCGCCCAACGCGCGCGCGGCGCCCGGCGGGGCCGCTCCGCGATCGCGGGGGCGCGGCGCTCGTCCGCAGACGCGAGCGCGAGCGCCAGCGGACCGGCTCTCTGCGCGGCCGCGCGGAGCAGCCAATCGGCGGCGAGGTCGTCGACGGCGAGCCCATCGAGCAGCGCGCGCTCCTGCGCCGTCGCGGCCTCGGCGAGCAGCGCGAGCGCGGCGGCTTCGCAGCGGCACTCCGCGCACTCCGCGAGGTGCGCTTCCAGGTCGGGTGGCAGCCCGGCGCCCTCGCCGCCAGTCGCAGCCGCAGCGCCGCGGGCCGCTCCCAGGGCGGTCGCGAGCACCTCGGGCGGCGGGCAAGAGGACCGGTCGCTCACGCGCGCGCCTCCTGGGAGTGCACCGCGAGCGCCTGCTCGACCCGCGCCCGCGCCCGCTGCAGCACCGTCTCCACGCCCTTGGGCGAGAGGCCGATGCCGAGCGCAGAGATCTCGCCCGGGGTCAGCCCGTCGAAATAGTAGGCGCGCAGCAACAGGAGGTCTCGCGCCTCCCGCGGGCCCTTCGCCGCCTCCTGCAGCGCCGCCTCGAAGAGCGCCCGCCGCTGCCCGGCCCAGGCGGTGCTCTCGGGCGAGGGGCGCGCCTCGGCCACCTGCCACGCCGCCTCTTCCGGGGCCTCCCTGCGCGCCCGCAGCCCGCGCGAACGCCCGAAGTCGAGCGCCACCCGCAGCGCCACCTGTCCGACGTACGCCGCCAGCGCGCCCGGCCGCTCGGCGCGCACTCCGCGCAGCGCGGCGCCACCATCCGCGAGCAGGCGCGCCCAGACCTCCTGCCGCAGGTCGGGGAGCTCGGCCACGTGGCTGCTCCCGAGCGCGCGCAGCAGGATGGTGAGCACGCGCCGGTCGTGGGTGAGCAGCAGCGTCCGCCAGGCGGCGGCGTCACCCGCGGCGCACCGCTGCGCCAGCGCGCGCTCGTCACCGGCCGGTCCAGGCGGCGGGGCTGCTACTGGCTGCGCTGCTGGTGCGGGCGCGGACACGGCTTCGATTGTTATCAAACCCCGCGCGACAAATCGCCCTGCGCGTCTCCAAGCCGGCGCTGGCGCGGAGTAGAGTGCGCCCGAGATGCCCGTCCCGCCGATCGACCTCGACCTGATCGCCGTCTTCAACCGGCCCGGCGGGCCCGCGCTCGACGCGGTGATGCGCGCCGCCTCCAGCCTGCGCTTCACCCTCCCGCTCCTGCTGCTGTTCGTCGTCTTGATCGTGCGCCGCTCGCCGCAGCGCTGGCTGGGCGCGGTGGTGCTGCTGGCGGCGGTGGGCCTCACCGATCTCGGCGCGGCCCGCGTCCTCAAGCCGTACTTCGCCCGCGTGCGGCCCTGCAACATGGCGCCCGAGAGCTACACGCGCACGCTCGAGCAATGCGGCGCCGGCGAGGCGATGCCGTCGATCCACGCCGCCGACACCGCCGCCGCCGCCGCGGTGATCTCCTGGGCGCTGCCGACCTTCACGACGTTGGCGGTGGGCGCGGCGCTCCTGGTGGGCACCTCGCGCGTCTACCTGGGCCAGCACTGGCCCACCGACGTGCTCTTCGGCTGGCTGCTCGGCGCCGCGGTGGGCGGCGCGCTGGTCTGGGCCACCCGGCTGCGCCACGCCGTCAGGCGCAGCCGGTATTGATGTCTACCAAGCGTTATCGAAACGCCAGGAAGGCGCCGCGATGAGCAAGACCGACCTCTGGCTCCTCTTCGCCGGCACGCTCGCCTCGAGCGTCAACGCCGCTGCCGGGGGCGGGACGCTCCTCAGCTTTCCCGCGCTGCTCGCCTCGGGCCTCTCTCCGCTGGCGGCCAACGCGACCTCTACCGTGGGCCTCCTGCCGGGCTCGCTCGCCTCGGTCTGGGCCTACCGCAAGGAGCTGTGGGCGCTCAAGACCGAGGGCGTCCTCATCCTCCTCCCCGCGCTGCTCGGCGGCGCGCTCGGCGCCTGGGCCCTCCTGCACTTCGGCAACGGCGTCTTCGTGAAGATCGTCCCGGCGCTGCTGATCTTCGCGGCCGGCGTGCTGGCGGCGCAGCCGTGGCTCTCGAAGCTGGTGCAGCAGCGGGCCGCGCGCGCGGGGACGGTGGGCAGCAAGGGCCAAGACCTCATCGCCGGCACCACCGCCGGCCTCGGCCCCGCCGTCGCGGTGGTGCTCTTCATCTCGGTCTACGCGGGCTACTTCGGCGCGGGCGCGGGCATCCTCTTCCTCGGCGCGATGGGGCTCGTCCTCTCCCGCCCGCTCGGCGAGCTGAACGCGCTCAAGGTGCTCTCGGCGCTGGCCGCCAACGGCATCGGCGCGGCCACCTTCGTGCTGCTCGAGTGGCGCCACCCCTCGGGCGCGCTCAGCTTCCGCGCCGCCCTCCCGCTCGCCGCGGGGGCCGTCGTCGGTGGCTACGGCGGCGTCCACCTCGCCAAGAAGCTCCCCGCCTGGGCCCTGCGCGCGTTCGCCGCCGGCGTGGGCCTCGTCATCGCGGTGTGGATCGCGGTGCGCTAGCCCGGCGGCTCGGCCGGGACGAACCGGCCCGACAGCTCGTCGAAAGAGTCATACAGCTGGTCGATCCCCATGCGGAAGGTGCCGTTGATCGCCTCGATCAGCGGCCCCTCGAGCCCGCGCGCCCGCGGGTCCTTGAGCAGCACGCGCAGGCAGGCATCGCGCTTGACCTCGTTGATGTCGACCACCTCGGCCACCGCGAAGCCCTGGCCGAAGCGCCGCTCGGCGAGGTGCTCGCAGTGGGCGCGGAAGAGCGCTTTCTCGCGCGTGCGCACCGCGTTCTTCAAGTGCGTGAAGGTGTGCTGCGCCGAGGTGGCCAGCTGGTCTTCGCTGAAGTGCTGGTAGTGCGGAAACCGCCCCCGCGTCTCGGGCGAGCTGCACATCTGCACGGTGGTGCGGACCAGCTCCTCCTCATGCGCCTCGAGCAGCTGGAAGATGCGCAGGTGGTTGGGCACCTGCACCGACTTCATCTGCGCCAGGTTGCGCCGGCACCACTCGTGCGCCTGGGTCTTGAGGTTCTCGATGAGGAACGGCATCCGCCGCAGCACGGCGAAGCGCGGGTTCGGCTCCCAGCCCAGCCGCTGGCGCGTCTGGCTCGAATCCACCGGCATCGCCAGATCGACGTAGTCGGCCATCCACGGCTGCTCGAACGGCGGGTCGCCCTGCAGCTTGCCGAGGAAGCCGAGCGCGTGCAGCCCCGGCCGGATCAGCCACTTGGGCATCAGGAGCGGCTTGGGATGCAGGCCCGCGTAGGCCTCCTCGGCCGACTCGAACAGCTGCCGGTGCGAGACCGCGAGGTCGGGGCTGGCGATCAGCACCTCGCCGTTGCCGAGGTCCTGGGAGCGCTCGAGCACGCGCGCGAAGTGCGACACCACGTCGCGCACGTGGATGTAGGGCAGCGCGGCGGTGCCCCGGCCCGCGAGGATGTTCGCGCGCCACGAGCCCGAGAACCAGGTGCGCAAGAGCGTGTAGAGCGGGGTGAACTCGCACCAGTCGGAGTAGACCGCGCCGAGGCGGACGATCACCGAGGGGAAGTCGCCAGCGAACTCCGCCAGCATCGCCTCGCCCCCGCGCTTGGAGACGGCGTACGGGTGGGCGCCGTCCACGGGGCTGCGCTCGTTGAGCACCATGCCGGGGTCGGGGAAGGCGCAGCCCGCGAGCGAGGAGGCGAAGACGAACTGCTTGGGCGCGAGCAGCTTGCACCGCTCGAGCACGTGGCGAAGGCCGTCGATGTTGGTGCGCTTGTATTCAGGGTCGTCCCGGCCGGCAAAGTCGTAGTACGCGGCGAGGTGCAGCACGTAGTCGGCCCCGCCGGCCTCGGCGACGCGCTGGAAGGCGACGTCCATCGGCGCTTCGTCGCCGAGGTCCACCTGGTACCAGGTGATGTTCGGCCCCTCGGGCGCGCGGGCCTCCGAGGGAGAGCGGCGGCCGAAGGCGTGGATGCGGAAGCTGCCCTGCAGGGCCGCGACCACATGGCGGCCGATGAAGCCCGAGGCGCCGGTCACCAGCAGGCTGGGGAGAGACATGCAGGCTTTCCGTCCAGCGGCTTGCCGGGACAGGGCAGGTCTTCATGCCGGACAGTCTCCCTGTCAATGTGGAGATTGGCCGCGCCGCGACACCGGGTCGCGCACGAATTACTTGCAGCGCGCGGTGCCGCCAGCAGCGCGCCACGCCTTCACCCTGCTGATCAGGTTCCCTCCGCGCCAGCGCGGGAGCGAGACCCGCGCGCGTCAACCCGGTTCCGCCGAGGTTCCGCCGAGGCCGGTCCCGCCGCGCTGTCCCGCCGCGCGGGCCGGCGCCGCGGATCGCTTGAGCAGCCCGACTCTCCGTGCAAGGCTCCGCCCTCCTTCAACGGAGCCTCCCATGTCCGACCTGACCGCCTCTCCCGCCTGGCAGGCCCTCAAGCAGCACCACTTCGCGATCTCCGGCGTGCACCTGCGCGACCTCTTCAAGGCCGACGCCGCGCGGTTCGAGCGCCTCTCGCTGCGCTTCCACGACCTGCTCATCGACTACTCGAAGCACCGGGTCACCGGCGAGACGCTGCGCCTGCTCTTCGCGCTGGCGCGGCAGGCGGGCGTGGAGACGCTGCGCGCCCGTATGTTCGCGGGCGAGAAGATCAACCTCACCGAGGACCGCAGCGTGCTGCACGTGGCGCTGCGCAACCGCTCCAACCGGCCCATCCTGGTGGACGGCGAGGACGTCATGCCCGCCGTCAACGAGGTCCTCTCGCGGATGAGCATGTTCACCGACTCGGTCCGCAGCGGCGACTGGCGCGGGGCCACGGGCGCGCGGATCACCGACATCGTCAACATCGGGATCGGCGGCAGCGACCTGGGGCCGGTGATGGTCAGCGAGGCGCTGCGGCCCTATTGGCAGGAGGGCCTCAACGCCCACTTCGTCTCCAACGTGGACGGCACCCACCTCGTCGAAGCGCTCAAGGTGGTGCGTCCCGAGAGCACGCTGTTCGTCATCGCGAGCAAGACCTTCACCACCCAGGAGACGCTGCTCAACGCGCGCTCGGCCCGCGCCTGGCTGGTAGACAAGCTGGGCGAGGCGGCCGTGCCCAAGCACTTCGTCGCGGTCTCGACGGCGGCCAAGGAAGTGGCGGCGTTCGGCATCGATACGGTCAATATGTTCGGCTTCTGGGACTGGGTCGGCGGCCGGTATTCGCTCTGGTCGGCCATCGGCCTGCCGATCGCGCTGCTGGTCGGCATGGACCACTTCGAGGCGCTGCTCACCGGCGCCCACGAGATGGACGAGGCGTTCCGCACCAAGCCGCTGGAGGAGAACCCGCCGGTGCTGCTGGCGCTCCTCGGGCTCTGGTACGCGAACTTCTTCGGCGCGGAGACGCACGCGATCCTGCCCTATGACCAGTACCTCCACCGCTTCCCCGCCTATTTCCAGCAGGGCGACATGGAGTCGAACGGGAAGCGGGTCGATCGCGAGGGCCGGGCCATCGGCGACTACTCGACCGGCCCGGTGATCTGGGGCGAGCCCGGCACCAACGGACAGCACGCGTTCTATCAATTGATCCACCAGGGCACGCGGCTCATCCCCACCGACTTCCTCGCGCCTGCCCACAGCCAGAACCCGCTCGGGCAGCACCACGCCGTGCTGCTGGCGAACTTCCTCGCGCAGACCGAGGCGCTCGCGTTCGGCAAGACCGAGGCGGAGGCCAGGGCGGAGCTGGAGACGCAGGGCCTTCCCCCGGAGCGGGTGGCGGCGCTGCTCCCGCACAAGGTGTTCCCGGGGAACCGGCCGTCCACCTCGATCCTCTTCGACAAGCTCGACCCCCAGACGCTCGGCCGGCTGGTGGCGCTCTACGAGCACAAGATCTTCGTGCAGGGGGCCATCTGGAACATCAACTCGTTCGACCAGTGGGGCGTGGAGCTGGGCAAGCAGCTGGCGAGGAAGATCGAGCCCGAGCTGGCCGGGGCCGCGCCTGGAGCGCACGACTCCTCGACGCTGGGGTTGCTCGCCGAGCTCCGCAAGCGGCGCGGTGGGCAGTGAGCGAAGAGCTGACGGAGCCAGGCTTGCTCTTCGAGGTCCGCGGGTCCGGCATCCATGGGAGCGGCGTCTTCGCCATCGCCGACATTCCCAAGGGAACGCGGCTGATCGAATACCTCGGTGAGCGGATCACCGGCGCCCAGATGGACGCGCGCTACGCCGACGACCCTTCGCCGCACACCTTCGTCTTCTCGCTCTCGGACGGCGGCTATCTCGACGCCTCCACCGGCGGCAACGAAGCCCGCTTCATCAACCACTCGTGCAAGCCCAACTGCGAATCGGTCGAGGACGAGGGCCGCATCTACATCGAATCGACGCGGGCCGTCCGCGAGGGCCAGGAGCTCTCCTTCGACTACGGCATCGTGCTCGAGGAGCGGCACACCAAGGCGCGCAAGGCGTTCTATGGGTGCAAGTGCGCAAAGCGCGGCTGCAAGGGCACCATGCTGGCGGAGAGATAGTCCGGAAACCGCAACGGGTCGCTGCGCTAGCGGCGCCTGAACACCAGCACCGCCGGGTCGATCTCCGGAGGCAGGAGCAGCCGCGAGAGCCGCTCGTCGAGGCCCCACTCGAAGGCCGTCTGCTCCTGATACGCGGTCCAATCGCCCGCGGCGAAGCGGTGGCGGGTGGAGAGCACCACGTAGAGCTCCACCGAGGGCGCGGCGAGGATCTTCCGCTCGAAGTCGTTGCCCGGCGGCGGAAACGAGCAGAGCACCGCGCGCGGTGACCTGCGCAGCACCGCCTCGGTCGCGCTCAGCTTCTCGACGTCCGCGGGATAGCTGACGACGTGCCTCCAGCTCTGGTCGTCGCTCGCCTGCACCTGCGCGCCGGCGGCGTTGAGGAAGCGCGAGAGCGTGCCGTCGCCCGCGGCCACCTCGAGCGAGGGGCGCCCCGCGAGCAGCGAGACCAGCCCGGCGATCAGCGCCTCCGAATAGAAGCAGTAGATGCCCTTCCGCTGCACCAGCGGCACCACCGCGCGCCTGCGCCTTGGTGGGAGAAGAGGCCAGAGCAGACGGAACGCCGACATCGCCACGGGCTTGCGCACCAGCGCCTGCGCGAAGAAGAGCCGCTGCACCAGCAGCCCGCTCCAGAGGCCCAGGCTCACCTTGCCGCTCGTCTGGCCCGTGGCCGCGGCGAGCAGCGTCTGCTCCAGCGAGAGCCGCGCCATCCGCGCCGCCGCCAGCGCCGGGAGCGCCTGCGCCAGCACTTGCGGATCGCCGTGGCTCTTGCGGACCCGCTCCCGCCACGGCCCCTCGGTGGCCTTCGCCTTGCGCGCGAACGCCTCCAGCGCGGGCGGGCCGCCCTCGGCAGCGGCGACGAGGCCCGCGCCCACCTCGGCCCAGAGCGCCGGGTAGCGCCGCATCAGGTCGTCGAGCGGGGCGTCGTCGAGGGCGGCAAGCTCGCTGCGGAGGGACACGGCTCCACTCTGCACCAGCTTCACGCCGGGTCCAGTCTGGCGGGCGGCCACGACGCCTCGTCTGCGATGCCGGCCGGGAGCAGCTACCACTTCGCCATCTACCTCGGCGCCGGGCTCGAGGTGACCAACGCCGGGGGCAGCATCCTCGGGTCCTACACGCCGCAGGCGTCCGACGTCACCGCTCCGCTCGGCTCGGTGGACTCGAGGCAGAGCGCGCCGCCTGCGCTCGGGGAATCGCCGCGACGCGCGCCTTGAGCAGCGCGATGATCTCCTCGGTGGACCTGGTGCCCTCGAGGACGACGACGCGCTTCGCCAACGTGCGGTACGCCTTGATCATCAGGAGGAACCAGATCACGCCCCAGTCGAGCCCCCGGAAGATGATCGAGCCCTCCTCGGTATAGCGCGCGGTGTTCTGCGCGAACTCCACGGGCATCTCGGTCCAGTGCATCGTCGCCTTCAGGTGGTGGCCGATGTGGTAGCCGTCATTGAAGGCGCGGTGGTTGAACACCGAGTTCACGCAGGTGGCGGCGCTGACGTAGTCGTCGTCGGGCCGCGCGCGGTCGATGAAGGCGTGCTGCGCCCAGTTGCCGCCCATCATGAAGAAGCGCGTCGCGACCAGCGGCAGCCAGAGCGCGAAGAGGGCGCCCTTGGGGTTGTAGAGCGTGGCGGCGGTGGCGGCGGCGAACCAGGCGGCCTCGCCCGCCAAGAGGCTCCGCATCATCTTGAAGCGGCGCTTGCGATAGAAATACCGCGCCAGCTGGTAGAGCCCCACCGTCATGAAGCTGAGGTAGTAGCGCGCGAAGTCGAGCGCGGAGTCGCGCTGGTAGCGCATCGTCGAGGAGAGGTCGTTGGGGAGGTTGTCCTCGACGTGGTGCATCCCCACGTGGTGCGCGAAGTACGTCTCGGGGGTGACGCCGAGCAGCGGGGTGACGGTCCAGGGGATGAGCAGGTTCATCCACTTGTGGACGGGCTTGAAGAGCGCGCGGTGGCTGGTGTTGTGGAGCATCAGCACGGCCGAGGGGAAGAAGACCGCGTAGATGGCGAGCAGGTGGAGCGCCGCGTGCCACCAGCGGAAGGGGCCGAAGAGCAGGATGCCGCACGAGGTGCCCAGCACCAACCACACCGAGAAGATCACCCGCACGAAGGGCAGGTCGCGCGGGTCGAGGATGAAGCGCAGCGCCGCCCGCTCCCAGAGGCGGTCGTGCGCGCGGGGCGTGTAAGTGGGGTCCGTCAGCAGCATGCCGGAGACGTAGCACAGGGGCTGCGCGGCCCGCGATTGCGGCCTCCGGTAGCCGGGTGTCGCTCTGTTCAATGCGTCTGCTGCGCCGCTGCTCGCTCGCCCTGGTCGGCGCGCTCGCCCTCGCCGGATGCAGGGTCTGCGCTGGCCACATGGCTGGAGGGCGGGCCCACCTACGTGGTGGTGCTCCAGTGCCCCGGGCCAACCAGGCTACTTCGGCGCTGGCGCCAGCGCGTCGAGCCCCTCGTTCCCGATGTTGGGCGCCCAGTGGTAGATGGTGTGCTCGACCAGCCTCTCCTGGTCGAACGGATCGGCCGCGAGGATCGCCTTCAACTCCGCGTCATCCGCGATGCGCAGGAGGAACGCGCCCCCCGTCCGCGGCACGAACGGACCGCTGCAGACCAGCTTCCCCTGCGCGTGGAGCGCGCGCAGGTAGGCGCGGTGCTTGTCCTGGGACTGGAGGATCCGCTCGAGCGGGACCTGGTAGTGCAGCGCGACGAACGCGTAGGCCATGGCGTGCTCCCTCTCACCCCGGCAGGTGCTCCGAAGCGGCAGCAGCATGCCACGGGAGCCGCGTACAGCGCAGCCCCGCACGGCTTCAGGCGAGGTGCGCCAGCGAGAGGCCGTAGAGGACGACGCACGCCGAATCGAACAGGGCGGTCAGGCGCATCCCGGCGGTGTGCGGCTTCTTCCAGTCGGCGGCGATCAGGCCGACGAGGCCCGCCTTCTCGATCATCGCAGCGAGCATCACCGCCGACCGGACCTCCGGGTGGTGCGCGGCGAAGATGAGCAGCGCGCCGAACGCGGCGGCCATCAGCCCCCAGTGGCGCGTGAAGAAGCCGCCAGCGCCCTCCGGCGGCGCGAGCTTGAACAGCACCTTCAGCCCGAGCGCGGGCGCGAGGTACTGCAAGATCGGCGAGGCGGTCACGATGCCGGTGACCAGCAGGATGCCCGCGAGGTTGTCGGAGATGATCATGCTGGCCAGCCGGCTTCCGCGAGGCGCACGAAGCTGGCCTCGGCCTCGGCGAGCAGGCCGGCGGTCTCGGCGAGGTGCTCGTAGGTCTCCTGGTCGAGCTCCTGCGATTCGGTGAGGTGCGCTTCGATCGACTCGCGGCGGGTGGGCGTGGTCATGACCGCATCATCGCGCGGAGCAGCGAGGGCGCAAGAAATCGGCCGCGCCCACCCCTTGCGCGGACCCTCCTCGATCTGTGACACGAGTGCCCTCGCCTGCACCGGAGTGCCCATGCTCGCCCTCGTCCTCTTCCTGCTCGCAGAAGGCCCCACGCCGACAGCGCCCGCGCCCCGAGCGGACGCCGTGGCTGCAGCGCCTGCAGGCCCCTCGACGTCCGCCTTCGACCCCGAGGCCAGCAAGCGCGCCGAGCAGGTCGCAGCGAAGCTCCCGGCCGCGCGCCACGCCTTGCGCGAAGCGCGCCTCGCCGCCGCCGCGCTGAAGGATCCGCCGCTGCGCGCCGCGGTCGAAGCGCAGCTCGCCGCCCCGTGGCTGCCCGAGGGGGCGTGGGTCTACGCGCACCCCGCGGAGGCCGAGACGAAGCTGCGCGCGCTCGGGCTGCTCGACGCGGGCACCTCGCTGGCGGCGCTCCTGCCGAAGCCCGGCCACGGCTCGTTCGCGAGCGCCGCAGGCGGCCCCTGCCCGACGGGGCACCACGGCTATCCGGGGGGGCTGGCGGTGCACTCGTGGGCCAACCTGCTGCATGCGCGCGGGCTCGCCGCCGCCTACCACGACGCGTACGGCATCACCCTCGACGACGGCTGGCTGGTGGCCGCCGCGCTCTGGCACGACACGCTCAAGAGCGTGACACTTCCCTGGGACGCCGCGGGCCGCTGCCCCTCCACCGAGGCGCAGCTCGCCGGGACCGCGCTGCACCACCCGCTCGGCCTCGCGGCGGCCATCCTCCGGCGGCTGCCCAGGCCGCTCATCTGGGTGATCGCGGCCTCGCACGCGCCGATCACTGCGGAGAAGCTGGGCGCGGTCTGCGGCTGGATCCAGGCCGCGGGGATCCTCGCCAAGGGGGACCCGAACGCGGTCGCCTGCCCGTCGCTCGACCCGAAGGCGTCGCGGCCGCCGGTCGAGTCGTACGTGAACCACTTCGCCGACGCGGACTTCTCCTTCACCGTGCCCGTCTCCCAGTGGTACGCGGCGCAGACGCCCGAGGGCTGGGCCCGCTACGACGCGCTGGTGCAGGACGGGAGCGACGTGGCCGCCTGGTTCAAGGCGCAGGCGCACGAGAAGTGAAAGGCGTTCACTCCCTGCCGCGGCCACCGGCAGAAGAGTATTACTGCCGGCCCACCACGAAGAGCACTCCGTTGTTCTGCGGGTAGAGCCGGCCCTGGTCGTCGAGCGAGATCGGCGTGTAGGCCGCGCCCAGCGCGGTGTCGAGGAAGATCCGGTCGCGCAGCTTGCCGCCGGAGTCGATGGCGTAGAGGTGGCCGTCCTCGCTGTTGGCGTAGGTGGTCCCGAAGCGGTCCACCGCCACTGAGTTGACGCACCACTCGAACCCGCCCGGGTGGTCGTCCACGCAGACCGGACCGCCCGGCGCGGCCTCGCACGACCTCGTCTCGAACGAGGTGAACTTCCACGCCACCTCGAGGTCTTCGTCGAGCTGCGTGAGGTAGAACGGCCCGTCGTTGTAGTGGTTGTCCTTCAGCACGATCGAGTAGGTGCCGCCGTGCGGGAAGACGGCCGGCGTCGAGTCCCAGCCGAAGTCGTAGGAGGCCTTGAAGGCGCCGTCCTCGTCGAACTTCAGCAGATGCCCACGCGAGCCGTTGTAGGTGGTCAGCGCGCCGTAGAGCACGCCGCCGTCGGGGAGGGCGATCGGCGAGGCGCTCGACTCGTCGTTGGCCCGGCCTGCGGGGAGGTTGTTGGTGGAGGGATCGACGCCCGTGCGCGCGCCGGCGCGGCAGTGGCCGTTCTTGGCGTCGCCGTCGGCAGGCACGGTGACGCCGCAGCCGTCGCCGAGCCGATCGCGCAGCGAGGCGGCCCACTTCAGCTCCAGGGTCGGCTTGAGCGCCAGGAGGAACGAGTCGCGCTCGGTCCGGTGGGCGCGGCTGACGAGGAAGAGGGTCCCGTCCTTGCCCACCACGGGCGCGGCGTTGATGGCGGGCCGCTGCACGCCGCAGCGCACGCGCGGGGCCGCCACGGCGACGCCGCCGACATCGGCCGGGGGCAGCGGCCGGGTGACGTTGCCGCCGAAGCCCACCTCGCAGGTGCCGGTGGCGAGCGGCGCCGCCGGGTTGAGCGCGCCGAACGAGACGCGGGTGGGCACGCCTCCGGGTGTTACTCTTACCAGCCAGCCCGCTGCGTCCGCGGGAGGAGTTCCGAAGCCCCACGGGTCCTGCGGGTCGAGCGTGAGCGCGGTGTAGAGCGCGTTGCCGTCCGGGTCGACGACGATCGGGCTGGTGACGAAGACGCGGGCGTCCACGTTGAACGGGTCGATGGTGCGCAAGAGCGCGCCCGTGTCGCGGTTCACCTGGTAGACCCTGCCGCCCGCGCCGGGCACCCAGAGGGTGCCGCCCGAGACGGCCGCGTGGAAGACGGGCTCCCAGCCGAAGAGCGTCGGCCCGTTCGGCGGCGGGGTCCAGTCGGACTTGAACTCCCAGCGCTGCACCAGCGCGCCGCTGGTCCAGCGAAAGGCGCGCTCGCTCCACTGCTGCCAGCTCCACGCCTGCGCGCCGCAGCCCGGCTTGCCTGAGCCCGGCGGGTCGCAGACCACGTACTGGCCCGCCTTGTGCGCGAGGTAGACGTCGTCGCCCACGAGCAGCGGCTGCTGGTAGTGGACGAGCAGGTCGCCGCCCATCTCCTGCTTCTCAGCGGCGACGTTCTCGTCGATGACGATGCGCGCGAGCACGCTGGCGAGCGGCTGGCCCTCGGCGCAGGTGGTGCCGGAGTGGCCCGGGTCGAGGCCCCACTGCGGCCAGCCTCCTCCCGCCGCCGCTCGCGGCGAGCTGGCGCTGCAGTCGAGCTGCGGCACGGGCGGCGCCTTGGTGGAGGTGCAGGCGGGGACGGTGCAGGCGGCGGCGCAGACGATCGCGGCGGCGAGCGTGGGCGAGGCGCGGCGGCGCTGCGCGGGCGAGGGGTGCGGTTGCATGGGCGACGAGGATAGCCGCATCGGCGCTGGCCGGATCCCGGGAAACGTCGGGCACCGGTTGGTCAAGTGTAATCGAAACAATGCCATTTGCAGCGCCGCGTTTTTCTTCTTGGCCACAGCGCCACCTCGGGGTATCCACGCCGCGCCTGCCAAACCGCAGCAGGCGCGGGCACCGGGTCTGACGCCCGCCGCACACGGTCCATACCAACAGGTCATTTACCAATGGCGCAAAAGAACCAGCCGCCCGATTTCCGCCAGGTCGTGGAGCGCATCGTCAGCGAGCTGACCGAGCTCGTCTCCGGCGAGGTGGAGCGCAGGGTCTCGGAGGCGCTCCGCTCGATGAAGTCGGAGCTGGGCAACATCAAGGTGGACGGCCGCCGCGGCGGACGGCTCTGCCCGGTCCCGGGCTGCGGCAAGGCAGGCGCAGGGCCGCGCAACCGCTGGTTCTGCCAGGAGCACGCGCGCTCGCTCTCGGCCACCGAGCAGCGCGGCATCATCGAGCGCAACAAGCGCCTCGCCTCCGAGGGCAAGCTCAACGCCCAGATCCCGGCCGACCTGGTGGTCCGCCTGCCCACGAGGCTCAAGCGCGGCCGCCGCTCGCTCGACATGACCTGCCGGGTGGACGGCTGCAGCAACCGCTCGCGCGGCCCGCGCGCCGGCTTCATCTGCGACCAGCACCGCGCCAAGCTCACGCCCGAGGAGATGAAGGACGCGCGCGAGGTCTACAAGGCGCGCCTCAAGGGCCTCCCCGAGAAGGGCGCGCACGCCGGGCCCAAGTCGGTGGCGCCGGTTCCGCCCATCGTTCGCAAGGCCGAAGCGTAACGAAAACGGCCGGCCGGTATCCAAGAAAGGGGCGCGTCCAGCTCCCCGCTTCCCGGAGGTCCTGCATGTCCCGTTTCCGCTCGCCCCGCATCCCCGACGCCGAGGTCACCCCGCGCGAGACGTTCCTGCGCCGCAGGGACTTCCTCAAGCTCGGCGCGGCCGGCGCGGGCGCGCTGCTGCTCGGCGGCGGCGAGGCCCGCGCGTCGGCGACGCCGCACGGAGAGAAGCTCGCGGGCGTGAAGCCCTCGGCGCAGTTCACCGAGAAGTCCGTCGGCGACAAGCCCAACTCGTTCGAGGAGATCACCTCGTACAACAACTTCTACGAGTTCGGGACCGACAAGACCGACCCCAAACAGAACGCGCACAAGCTCAAGACGAGGCCGTGGACGGTGTCGGTCGAAGGCGAGGTGAAGAAGCCCGTCACGCTCGACCTCGACGCGCTGCTCAAGGGCTTCGCGCTCGAGGAGCGCAACTACCGGTTTCGCTGCGTCGAGACCTGGTCGATGGTGGTGCCCTGGGTGGGCTTCCCGCTCTCCGAGCTGGTGAAGCGGGTCGAGCCGACCTCGCGCGCGAAGTACCTCGCCTTCACCACCGTCTACCGCCCCGAGGAGATGCCGGGCCAGCGCGAGTCGCTCTCCATCCCGTACCCGTACCTCGAGGGCCTGCGGATGGACGAGGCGATGAGCCCGCTCACGCTGCTGGCGGTGGGGCTGTACGGCGAGGTGCTGCCCAACCAGAACGGCGCGCCGGTGCGGCTGGTGGTGCCGTGGAAGTATGGCTTCAAGAGCATCAAGTCGGTGGTGAAGATCCGCTTCCAGGAGACGCAGCCCGCGACCACCTGGGGCCAGTACGGCGGCGGCGCCGAGTACGGCTTCTATGCCAACGTCAACCCCGAGGTGAGCCACCCGCGCTGGAGCCAGTCGAGCGAGCGGCGCCTCGGCGAGTTCCTCCGGCGCAAGACGCTGCCGTTCAACGGGTACGCCGAGCAGGTCGCCCCGCTCTACGCCGGGATGGACCTGCGGAAGTTCTTCTAGTGACCCGGCCCGAGCAGCGGGTGGAGGCCGCGCCTCTCAAGAAGGCAGGACCCTCGCCCTGGCCGCCGCGGCTGGCCCTGGCGGCGGCGCTCGCCCCGGTCGGGTGGCTCGGCGGGCGGGCGCTGCTCGGCGACCTCGGCGCGAACCCGGTCGAGGAGGTCCTCAACCGCCTCGGCCTCTACGCGATTACATTTTTGCTCGCCTCGCTGGCCTGCACGCCGCTGCAGCGGCTCCTCGGCTGGTCGTGGGCGCTGCGGGTGCGCAAGACGCTGGGCCTCGCCGCGTTCTTCTGGGCGCTCGCGCACGTGCTGTTCTACGTGGGCATCGACCAAGGCCTCGACCTGCGCGGGCTTTGGGAAGACGTGCTCAAGCACCGCTTCGTCTTCCTCGGGATGGCCGCGCTGTTGA
>JAYWAO010000131.1:0-17071 GCA_043782365.1 Deltaproteobacteria bacterium | reverse complement strand
CGCGGTCACGGGCGAGGTGCGGCCTCCACCGCTACGGCGGCAGCAGCAGCAGCGGCGCTGGGTGGACAGGCGCCGGGCGGACGCGTGGCCCGCTGTCGTCACCCGTGCTAGCGTCTCGCCCCTCTCGCAAGGGGACCAATCCATGAGCCTTTGGGGCAAGCTGACCGGTGAGTTCGTCGACATCGTCGAGTGGACCGAAGACGCACCCGACGTCCTGGTGCACCGCTTCGAGCGCTACAACAACGAGATCAAGATGGGCGCCAAGCTCACCGTGCGCGAGGGCCAGCTCGCGATCATGGTGAACGAAGGCCAGCTGGGCAAGGGCCAGGCCGCCGACGTCTTCCAGCCCGGCATGTACGACCTGTCTACCCAGAACATGCCCCTGCTCTCGACGCTGCAGGGCTGGAAGTTCGGCTTCGACAGCCCATTCCGCGCCGAGGTCTACTTCTTCAACACGCGGCTCTTCGCGAACCTCAAGTGGGGCACGCCGGGCCCGGCGATGATGCGCGACCCCGAGTTCGGCGTCGTCCGCGTGAGCGCGTTCGGCATCTACTCGATCCGCGTACACGACCCGAAGATCGTCCTGCGCGACCTCGTCGGCACCAAGGCGGTCTTCACCACCGAGGACATCGAGGAGAACCTCCGCGGCAAGGTCAGCACCAAGATCAAGGAGGCGATGCCGGGCCTGGGCGTGCCGGTGATCGACCTGAACAGCAAGATCTCGGTGCTCGGCGACAAGCTCAAGGAGGTCCTCGCCAAGGACTTCGGCGCGATGGGCTTCGAGCTCAACGAGGTCCAGGTCCAGAGCATCTCGCTGCCCGAGGAGGTCGAGAAGGCGATCGACCAGCAGGGGGCGATGAAGGCGATCGGCAACATGAACCAGTTCGCCCAGTACCAAGCCGCGCAGGCGATGCGCGACGCCGCCAACAGCCAGGGCGCGGCGGGGGCGATGATGGGCATCGGCGTCGGCGGCATGCTCAACCAGGGCATGGGCGGGCTCTTCAACCAGGGCGGCCAGCAGCAGCAGCCGCAGGGCGGCTTCGGCGGCGGAGGGATGCAGCAGCCGGCGCCGCAGCAGATGGCGCCGCCGCCGCTCCCCACCGCGGTGAAGTTCTTCGCGGCCATCGGCGGGGCGCAGGCAGGTCCGTTCGACGTGAACCAGCTGCGCCAGCAGCTGCAGGCGGGGGCGATGAACAAGGACACGCTGGTGTGGCACGCGGGCATGCCGGGCTGGACGGCGGCGGGCGCCGTGGGCGAGCTGGCCTCGCTGTTCTCGGAGCTGCCGCCGCCGCTGCCGCCGCCGCTCCCCCGCTAGCCGGAACCTCGACGGGGCCTGCGCGCTGGCGCCGGGCGCAGCCTCATTATCGAACCGTTACCGGATCCGGGCGCTGCTCGCTGGCGCCCGGAGTCCGCGAGAGCCGCTCCGCCGTTCCTGCAGCACCCTGCTCGCGCTGACCGACACGCGCTCCGAGAGCCCTTCAATGCCCACCCAACCGCCGCCGGTGCCGCCGAAGATCCCGCCGATCCCGGGCGCCGCGCCCAAGCCCGCGCCGGCAGCCCCTGCGCCTGGCGTCACTCCCAAGACCACCACCAAGACGTTCCCGTGCAAGTCGTGCGGGGCCAAGCTCGAGTTCAGGCCCGGCCTGCAGGCGATGAAGTGCCCGTACTGCGGGGTCGAGACGCCCATCCCCGAGGCCGATGAGGACGAGGCCGCCGACGCGGTGGAGCGGCTCGACTACGAGGAGTACGAGCAGCTCGCGCCCGCGGAGCCCGAGCTCCCACGGATGAAGGTGAAGTGCCCTTCGTGCCGCGCCGAGACCGAGCTGGAGAAGAGTATTACCGCTGACCGCTGCGCCTACTGCGGAAGCCCGCTGATCGCAGGCGGCGCCTACCAGACGCGCAAGATCGTGCCCAAGGCGCTGGCGCCGTTCGTCATCCTCGAGAAGCAGGCGCGGGAGAAGTTCTCCGGCTGGGTGAAGGGGCTCTGGTTTGCGCCCAACGCGCTGCAGAAGGCCGCCCGCATCGACCGGGGCTTGAAGGGCAACTACATCCCCTACTTCACCTACGACGCGGAGACCGAGAACGACTATTCGGGCGAGCGCGGCACCGTCTACTACGACGAGGAAGAGGTCGAGGTGAACGGCAAGCGCGAGACCCGGCGGGTCGAGCGGGTCGAGTGGTATCCGGTGCGCGGCCGCGTCGAGGTGGACTTCGAGGACATCGCCATCACCGCGACCCCTTCGCTGCCGATCGAGCACGCCGACGCCCTCGCGCCCTGGGAGCTCGAAAAGCTGGTGCCCTACGCCGACTCCTACGTCAGCGGATTCAAGGTGGAGGCGTACTCGACGGGCCTGGTGGCGGGGTTCGAGCGGGCGCAGAGAGTGATGGAGCCGGCCATCCACAGCGCGGTCGAGCGCGACATCGGCGGCGACCGGCAACGGGTCCACTCGATCCAGACGGGGTACCACGGCCGGACGTTCCGGCACGCGCTCCTGCCCGTGTGGATCTCCGCCTATCAATATGGCGGCAAGACCTTCCGCTTCCTGGTGAACGGCCAGACGGGCCTCGTCAAGGGAGAGCGGCCGTGGTCGGTGGTCAAGATCGCGGCGGCGGTGCTCGCGGGCCTCCTGGCCATCTTCGCGATCTACCAGATGACGCGGTAGGCCCTGGCGAGCGCATCAAGCGGCCCCGAGCAGCGCGCCGCCCGCCGCACGCCCGGGCGCGCGCTGCTTCTCCTCCAGGCTCAGCAGCGCGGTCGCAGGCCGTTCGGGCTTCGGAGACGCGTGCGGCCGGCGGCCTCCGGGCACCCTCGCCTTGGGGCCGGGGCGCAAGAGCAGCGAGAGGCAGCCGAGGGCCTGCTCCCATTCGCGCTTGGTGAGGCGGCCCGCGCGGGCGAGCGCGTCGATGGCCTCGCGCAGGCTCTTGCGCATCCGCTCGTGGCGCTTGTAGGCCGCGGTGAACGCGGCTTCGGTGACCGGGCCGTCGCGCAGGAGCAACGCGCGCAGCGAAGCGGCATCGAGCGCGAGCGCGCAGAGGTCTTCGAAGGTGGCCCGAAGCCCCGCTTGATGGCGCACCGCCGCCGCCGCGAGCACCTCGGCGAAGGCCCGTTGCAAGAGCCCGCGGGCCCGGTCGCGGCAGGCGTCCACGCTCGCCTCGAGCGCAACTTTCTCCTCGGCGGCGGCGGGCTCCGTGGGGTCCTGCGAGAGACCGCCACGCTCTCCGCGCTCTCCATCGAAGCTGGTCTCGCCCACGTGGCGCTGGTCCTCCTTGTGCGAGTCGAGGACGGCCCGGCGGATCATCTGGCGCGCGTAGGCCTCGGCGTCCTCGATCTGCGCGAGGCGGGCGCTGCGCGAGAGCTCCAGCAGCTTGCAGGCCACCCGCGAGCGGGCACGGTCGGCGCGATCACCACGGACGCCGAAGCGCGCGAGGCTGTGCTCGAGCCAGCCGAGCAGGGCGCGCGCGGCCGGCTCGCGGCTGGGGGCGCGGTCGAGCCACAGGAGGATTTCGTCAAGCGCAGGGGTTGTCGACATGGGGACCACCTTACGGAGGGAGTCCGACATCGTCCGCGCCCAGGAGGATCGTAATTCCAGCAGGTTAGACTGACCGCGCGTTCAGTGATCGCGGGGGATTCGACCGTGAATCCGAACCCTCGCGATTGATCGATTCGTTAACGGCCGGCCGCGGCGAATCAGCGCGGCGCGAGGCGCGTGGGGCTGCCCGCCCGGGTGCACGGCGAGCGCCTTTGGGCCTGTGCGCAGCCATCCGCGCTACAAGGAAGGATGACCACGCAGGCGAGCCCCGTCGCACCGGCCGCGCCCGGGCACGCCCTCGCCACCGCGCTGCTGACGGCCGCGGTGCTCGCCTGCTTCGCCGCCAACTCGCTGCTCTGCCGCTTCGCGCTGGCCGAGCGCTCGATCGACCCCGCCTCGTTCACCGCCGTCCGCCTGGTGAGCGGCGCGCTCGCCCTCGCCCTGCTCACGCTCGCGCGCGGCAGGCCCGCCAGCGCCGGCGGCGGTTGGCCATCGGCGCTCGCGCTCTTCGCCTACGCGGCCCCGTTCTCGATCGCCTACGTGAAGATCGGCGCCGCCGTGGGCGCGCTGGCGCTCTTCGGCGCGGTGCAGGTGACGATGATCGGCTGGGGCATCGCGCGCGGCGAGCGGCCCGTGGGCATGGTCTGGGTGGGCCTCGCGACGGCGCTGGGCGGACTCTCGGCGCTCACCCTGCCCGGGGCGCACGCCCCCGACCCGTGGGGTCTCGCAACGATGGTGCTCGCCGGCCTGGCGTGGGGCGTCTACTCGCTGCTCGGGCGCACCAGCAGGGGAGATCCGATCACCGCCACCGCGGGCGCGTTCGTGCGCGCGGCCCCACTCTCGCTCGCGCTGCTCGGGGCCGGGTGGCTCGTGTCGGCGGTGCACCTCTCGGCGCGGGGAGTGTGGCTGGCGGCGGCCTCGGGCGTGATCGCCTCGGGCGCGGGGTACAGCCTCTGGTACCGGACGCTGCCGCGGCTCTCGGCGACGACGGGGGCGGTGGTGCAGCTGCTGGTGCCCGTGGTGGCTGCGGCTGGGGCGGTGGCGCTGCTCGGGGAGCAGCCTTCTGCGCGGCTCTTGGTCGCGGGCAGCGCGATCCTCGGCGGCGTGGTGCTGGCGGTGTTGGGCGGGCAGAAGCGTTAACGAATATTACCAACCCCGAGGCAATGGGCCGATGGATGCACCAGACCCCGCAGACCTCCTCCGCCGCGCCGCCGGCCTCGCCGCCGCCGCGCTGGTCCAAGACAGCCAGACCCTCGGCTATGGCACCGGCCGCGCGGCCACCTGCGCGCTCGAAGCCCTCGCGCTCCGCGTGAGGTCCGGCCTGCGCATCCGCGGCGTGCCGACCTCGGTCCGCACCGCCGAGACCTGTCGTGCCCTCGGCCTGCCGCTCGTCTCGCTCGACGAGGTGGACTACCTCGACCTCGTGCTCGACGGCGCCGACGAGGTCGACCCGCAGGGCCAGGCGCTCAAGGGCGGCGGCGGCGCGCTCACCCGCGAGAAGCAAGTGGCGCTGGCCGCGCGCGAGCGCGTGCTGGTGTTCGAAGTGACCAAGCGGGTCCCCTACCTCGGCGCGACGCGCGGACTGCCCGTCGAGGTGCTCGCCTTCGGCTGGCGGCAGACCCTCGCGCGCCTCGCCGCGCTGCTGCCTGGAGTGGCCTTGCGGCGGGGCGCAAACGGTGCGCCAACGACCTCGGACGACGGTGGCTACCTCTGCGACGCGCCGCTCGTCCCCGGGGCCGACCTGCGCGCGTTGGCGCGGAACCTCAAGCAAGTCGTGGGTGTGGTCGAGCACGGGCTGTTCCTCGACCTCGCGCCCACGCTGGTGATCGGCACGCCCGAAGGTGCGCAAGTCGTGCGTCCTGCAGCGTCGCAGCCCTGAGTCCCACCCCTCGGACCCACGCCGCTCTCGCTCCCGCGTCTACCAGCGGCGCGGCGGCGGCGCGGGGGGCGGCGGCGGGGGCGCCACCAGCTCGAGGATGTGCGCCTTCACGAGGCGCTCCACGGCCACCTTCACGTCGGCCCGCTGCGGCCCGCAGCCCTCTAGCGCTTCTGCCAGCTCTGGGATGCTGCGCGGCGCCGCCAGGAGTTCGCTCAGGTAGAGCCCGTCGGCCGGCTCGAGCAGGAGCCTCGCTGCCCACTCTGCGCGCGCCGAATCGAAGGACTTGCGCCCGGCCTCGGCGCGGGAGGCGACGATCACCTCTTTGTACGTGTGCCCTGCCTCGCGGCCAGCGGCAGAGAGCTGGAACCGCTGCGACCGGCTCCACTTCACGCGGGGACTCTTCTCGTCTGCGCTCAACGCTGCTCCAGTGGCCGCACTCCGGCGCGGCGGCGGGCACCATACTCCGATCGCGCAGCTGCCGCTGGGCAGCCGCGCCTCGCGCCGCGCAAAAGCCTGCGCGCAACCGATGCGCTGGCGCGATACCTGGGGCCTGCCGCCAATCCCCTTTTTCCACCCGCAGATGCCTCTGATTTGCCATGTTGGCATGGTTCAGGCATGCCAGTCTTCGCGCAGCAATGTCCTACGGCGCCCAACGAAAGAGACGTCTGATGCGCATCGCCGTCCCAATGGAAACCGCACCGCGAGAGCGGCGCGTCGCCCTGGTCCCTGAGTCCTGCAAGAAGCTGATCGCCGCAGGCCACACCGTGGTGCTCGAAGCCCATGCTGGCGAAGCTGCCGGCTTTCCCGACTCTGCCTATAAGGAGGTCGGCGTCACCATCGAGACCAATCTTCAAGGCCTGTTCGGCTCCGCCGAGCTGGTCTGCAAGATCACCGCTCCGAGCATCACTCCGGAGCGCAACGAGGTGGCCTGGATGACCCCAGGCGCGCTCTACCTCGGCTCGCTGATGCCGCTGCGCAACCTCGAGGCGGTGAAGGCGCTGGCAGAGCGGAAGATCACCGCCTTCGCCACCGACGCCATTCCGCGCACCACCCGCGCGCAGGCGATGGACACGCTCTCCTCGATGGCCAGCATCATCGGCTACAAGGGCGTGCTCCTCGGCGCGGCCGAGCTGGGCAAGTACTTCCCGATGATCACCTCGGCTGCGGGCATGGTGTTCCCAGCGAAAGTCTTCGTCATCGGCGCAGGCGTCGCGGGCCTCCAGGCCATCGCCACCGCGCGCCGGCTCGGCGCCAACGTGATGGCCACCGACGTGCGGCCCGAGGTGAAGGAGCAGATCGAATCGGTCGGCGCCAAGTACGTCGGCATCGAGCTCAAGGACGGCGGCGCTGCCGGCGGTGGCTACGCCAAGGAGCTGTCGGCCGAGGACCAAGCGAAGCAGAAGCAGCTGCTCATCGAGCAGTGCGCCCTCTCCGACGTGGTCATCACCACCGCGCTGATCGGCGGCGTCTTCGCGCCCAAGCTGCTCTCGGCCGAGACGGTGAAGGGCATGAAGCCCGGCTCGGTGATCGTCGACCTCGGGGCCGACGGCGGCTGCAACTGCGAGATCGCCAAGCCAGGCGAGACCATCCACGTCAACGGCGTGACCATCATGGCGCCGCTCAACCTGCCGGCGACGGTCCCCTACCACGCGAGCCTCTTGTTCTCGCGGAACCTGACCAACTTCCTGCAGACGTTCACCAAGGACAAGGCGTTCAATCTCGACTTCAACGACGACATCCTACAGGGCGCGGTCATCACCCACGGCGGTGAGGTCAAGCACGCCAAGACCGCTGCCGCTCTACAAAAGGCGAGGGCCTGATGATCACCTTACTTGCGAACGCCGAGGCCACTAAGTCCTCGGTCGATTACCTCTGGCCGCTGATCTATGTGTTCCTGCTCTCGAGCCTGATCGGGCTCGGGGTCATCCGCCGCGTGTCGCGCCTCCTGCACACGCCGCTGATGTCGATCACCAACGCCATCTCCGCCATCGCGGTGGTGGGCTCGATCCTGGTGGCCGGCAATGAGCACAACCCGATGCAGTACCGGATCATCGGCGCGGTCGCGCTGTTCGCGTCGATGACCAACATCGTCAGCGGCTTCATGATCACCAACCGCATGCTGAAGATGTTCAAGGAAGAGAAGCCGCACGCGGAGCTCAAGCCATGATCGAACACCTCGTACAAGCCGCCTACGTGGCGGCCACCGCGCTCTTCATCTTCGCGCTCCACTGGATGAACGACCCGAAGACCGCGCGCAACGGCGTGCGGGCCGGCGTCGCGGGCATGTCGCTCGCCATCCTCGCCACCTGGGCCGAGCCCACCGTGACGGGCCACGGCATCATCCTCGTCGCCATCATCGCGGGCTTCGTGGTGGGCGTGCCGCTGGCGCAGGTGCCGCTCACCGCGGTGCCGCAGCGGACCGCGCTCTCGCACGCGTTCGGCGGACTCGCGGCCGGCCTCGTCGGCACCGCCGAGTTCTTCATGCACGGCACCGGCGGACACCTCAGCACGTTCCAGTTGGTGGCCATCTGCGTCGAGGTGCTCCTCGGGTTCCTGACCTTCACAGGCTCGCTGCTCGCCGCCGCCAAGCTGCAAGAGGTGAAGTGGATCCCGCAGCGCCCGGTCACCTATCCGGGCCAAAACCTGATCAACCTGATCCTCTTCATCACCGCGGTCTGCTCGGCCATCGCCCTGGCGATGAACCCCGCGGCCCCCTATGCGCCGATCCTCTTCGGCGTGGTGATCGTCCTCTCGCTGCTCTTCGGCATCCTCCTCATCATCCCCATCGGCGGCGCGGACATGCCGACGGTGATCGCCATCCTCAACGGCTACGCCGGCCTCTCGGCGGTGGCGATGGGCTTCGTGCTCGACAACAAGCTCCTCATCACCGCCGGCGCGCTCGACGGCTCGTCGGGCCTCATCCTCGCGCTCCTGATGTGCAAGGCGATGAACCGGTCCTTCAGCAACGTGCTCTTCGGCGCCTTCGGCCAGGTGCAGGCGGCGAAGGTGGGCGGTGAGCAGAAGAAGTACAAGCCCGAGACCCCGGAGGGCGCTGCGCAGATCCTCCAGCAGGCCAGCACCGTCGTCATCGTCCCAGGCTACGGCATGGCGGTCGCGCAGGCCCAGCACAAGACCCGCGAGCTCTACGACGCCCTGAAGAAGAAGGGCATCAGCGTCAAGTTCGCCATCCACCCGGTGGCCGGCCGCATGCCGGGTCACATGAACGTGCTGCTCGCCGAGTCGAACATCCCGTACACCGACCTCGTCGAGATGGACGAGATCAACGGCGACATGCCCCAGTGCGACGTCTGCCTGGTGGTCGGCGCCAACGACGTGGTGAACCCGGCAGCCCGGTTCGACAAGTCTTCCCCGATCTACGGCATGCCGATCATCGACGCGGACAAGGCCCGCACGGTGTTCGCCATCAAGCGCAGCAAGAACCCGGGCTTCGCCGGCATCGACAACGAGCTCTACTTCGGCGAGAAGACCTGGATGCTCTTCGGGGACGCCAAGCAGGTGATCGGAGATCTGGTGAAGCAGTTCGGCGGCGAGGGCATGGGGCACTGATCCAGGCCCTGCTCACGCGCTGGTGGTCGTTTTCTCGACGTCGGGAGCAGAGTCGATATCGTCTCTGCATGAGCGCAGCGATCAGCAAGCCGTCTCCTCCCAAGCCGTTGTCCTCGCCTGGGCCTGCCCCCGAGATCGACGCGCTCCTCGCGCAGCAGTATGCGACCTTGCTGTTGCGGGAGCTGCGCAACACGCACGTGGTCTCGGCGCCGCCGCCCACGTCGCTGCCCGAGCCCGCGCAGGCCGCGAAGCAGCGCGAGCAGCCCGTGGTGCGGTTGGCAGCCCTGCTGGCGCGCGAGCGGTCTGGCGTGGACGCGCCGGTGCAGCTGGCGAAGCGGTCCGCGCGCGAGGGAGCGCAGGCCGCGCAGGTCGCGCAGGTCGCGGTGCTCGACCTCGATCCCCTGCTGCGGGTGCGCAACCTCAACGCTGCTGCTGCGCGCGCGATCGGCATCGCGCCGGCCGCCGCGCGGGGCCTGAAGTTGGGCGCGCTGCTACGGCCTGACGACGCCTCCGCGCTCGGCGCTGCGTTCCACGAACGCCTGGCCGAGGGCGAGCCGCTGGTGGTGACGCTGGCCTGCACCGCGCACGACGGGCGCACCGGAGTCGTCGAGTGGACCTGCCTGCCGGAGATGGGGACCTCCGGCAAGGTCACGCGCGTGCGAGTGTTGCTCCGGGACGAGGCTGCTCGCGCGGCCTCGCTCGAGTCGGTGCGGCGCGTGGGCGAGCCGCGATAGACGCAGGCCGCCGGCTCGGGCCAGCCGAACCGCGTTGCATTCACGCCCTGGGAAAGCTCTTCAACAAGGCGCCGACCTTCGAGCCATCCACCGGAGTGGAAAAGTAATACCCTTGCGCCTGATCGCACCCGGCCTCACGCACCCAGCCCAGCTGCTCGGCCGTCTCCACGCCCTCGGCGATCACGTGCTTGCCGAGGTCCTTGGCCATCGCCACCACGCCGCGGAGCGCCAGCCGCTCGGTCCGTCCGTTGGCAAAGAAGCTGCGGTCGAGCTTCACCGAGTCGAGCTCGGCCACCTGGAGGTTGCCCAGCCAAGAGCGGCCACCGAAGCCGTCCACGTGCAGCCCGACCCCTCGCCCGCGCAGCTCAGCCAGCGAGCCCGTCACCGCGGCTCCCGAGCCCAACGTGTCCTCGCTGATGTCGAGGTTGAGCTCGCCCGGGCCCAGCTCCATCTCGCGCAGCAGCCGGCCGAGCTGGCCGGCGAGGTCCTTCTGCTCGAAGAGCTGCTGCGAGAGGTTCACCGAGAGCGTCAGGTTCGCTGCGCCCGCGCTCTCCTTCTTCCACGCCTTCAGCTGCCGCCCGGCCGTGCGCAAAACCCACTGGTCGAGCGAGATCATCAGGCCGCCCTCGACCGCCGCGGCCAGGAAGGTGGTGGGCGCGACCAGGCCGAGGCGCGGATGCTGCCAGCGCGCGAAGGCCTCGAACCCGAGGATGCGGCCCGAGGCGACGTCGACGATCGGCTGGTAGAGCAAGTGGAGCTCCTGCGCTTGCAGCGCGCGGCGCAGGTCGGCCTCCAGCGGATCGCTGGCCTTCTGGGGGTGCGCTGCTGCTGCTGCGTCCTCGAAGAGCACGGTGCGCCCGGCGCCCTGCGACTTGGCCCGGTACATCGCGAGGTCGGCGTCGCGCAGCACGTGCTCGGCCTGCTCATCGCGCGCCGAGCCGAGCGCCACGCCCACGCTCGCGCTCGACTGCACCCGCGCGCCCCCGAGCTCGAACGGCTGCGCCATCGCCTCGTGCACCCGCGCGGCCACGCGGAGCGCGTCGGCGGCCGCGTGGACGTCGTCGAGCCACATGGTGAACTCGTCGCCGGCGTGGCGCGCGAGCCGGTCTCCCTCGCGCAGGCAGCCGGTGAGCCGCCGGCTGATCTGCACCAAGAGGTCGTCGCCGGCGGCGTGGCCGTGGGCGTCGTTCACCTGCTTGAAGCGGTCGATGTCGATGAAGAGCAGCGCGAAGCGATACTCCTTGTGGCGCTTGGTGCGATCGAACGAGTGGCGCACCAGATCGAGGAAGAGCGTGCGGTTGGGCAGGCCCGTCAGCGCGTCGTGGCGCGCGTCGTGGGCCATCCGCTCGACCAGGAGGTGCTGCTGCCCCACGTCGGTGAGCAGGCCGCAGAAGCGGATGGCGACCCCGCCCGCGTCGCGCGTGGCCGACCCGCGCGCGGCGTACCAGACCCAGCTGCCGTCGGCCTCGCGCAGACGGTGCTCGTGCGCCAGCGCCTGCGTCCGGCCCTTGAAGAGCGCCTCCAGCGCGGTCCGCAGGCCCGGCAGGTCCTCCGGGTGGACGCGGTCGAACCAGTCGGCCGGCTTGCCCGTGTTCGGCGAAGCGGCGAGCCCGAGTGCGCGCGCGAACGAGGGCGGCAGGCGCAGCGTCCCCTTGGTGAGCGACCAGTCGAGCACGACGTCCCCGCAGGCCGCGAGCGCGGCGGCCGTCTGCTCCTCGCGCTCGCGCAGCGCTTCGTGCGCCTCCACGCGGGCGGTCTCGTCGCGCAGCAGGAGCCGCACCCGCGCCAGGTCTCCGGAGGCGCGCAGGAGCGGCAGGCAGACCCACTGCACCGCCAGCGCGCGGCCGTCTCGAGCGGTGCAGGCGAGCGTCTCGGCCACCGGCTCTCCGCGCGAAAGCGCCTGCGCCCAGGACGCCGCGAGGCGCTCTCCTTCGAGCGGCTCGAGCAGCGCGAAGACCGGCTCGCCGCGCACCTGCTTGCGCTCGCAGCCGAGCAGCTTCGCGGCCGCCGCGTTGATCTTCCGCACGCGCAGGCCGGCGTCGAGCTCGAGCAGCGCGAGCCGGCTCTCCGAGCGGGCCCTGGCCGCGGCCCGCGCCGCGATGGTGCTGCCCGCGCGCACCTGCTCGCCCGCCTGCGCCTGGGCCGCCTGCTCCTTGCGCTGCCGGGCGAGGAGCGCCGAGAGCGTCTCGACGGCGCGCTCGAGCTCACCGCGCTCCGCCGCGCTCGCCGAGTAGGCGGCGTCGACCTGCGCGAGGAAGTCGGACCAGGCGGCGGCGCTCGGAGCCCGGCTCGCCCGCTCCTTGCCGAGCTGCTGCCGGAGGAGGCGGTGCATGCTCAGGCGGCCCCTGCCTGCGACCGCGGTGTCTCGGCCGGCCGGCCGAAGAGGAAGCCCTGCACGAAGTCCGCGCCGTGCGCGCAGACCCAGCCGAGCTCCTCCTCCACCTCGACGCCCTCGACGATCGAGGAGATGCCCAGGCCCTGGCAGATCTCCAGCAGCTTGCCGGCGATCATCCCCTTCACCGGGTTCAGGTGCACTCCGTGGACCAGCTCGCGATCGAGCTTGATGAAGTCGGGGCGGAGCCGGTGCACGAGGTTGAGCGTGGACCAGCCCGCGCCCAGATCGTCGAGCGCGACGCTGAAGCCCGCGCTGCGGTAGCCCTTGAGCACGGCTTCGAGCTGCGCGGTGTCGTCGATGCGGTCGGCCTCGACCACCTCGAACACCACCTGCGAGCGCGGCAGCCCGGCCTCGTCCACCGCCTGCTCCACGCTGCGCAGGTGACGCTCCGGGTCCTCCACCGCCGCCGGCGAGAAGTTGATGAAGACCCGCCCGGGCGCGTGCAGCGCGGTCGCGCGGATGGCCGAGCGGCAGGCCGCAGTGTCGAGCGCCGGCAAGAGGCCCGCGGCCCTCGCCAGCGCCAGCAGCGGCTCGGGCGACTGGACGTTGCCGTCGCGGTCGAGACCGCGCAGCAGCGCCTCGTGCGCGAAGACCTTGTGGGGCGCGCGCGCCTCCAGGATCGGGTGGAACCAGCTGGTGAGCCGGCCCTCGTCGAGCTGGTCGATCAGCCCGCTCGACCGCGCCACCAGGTCGAGCGCCCGCAGCGAAAGGATGCCGCCGAACTCGGCGAGGCGCGGCTCGCCGAGGCCGGCCACGTGCAGCGCGCGGGTCTGCTCCGACTCGTCCTGGGAGAGCGCCGCCACCAGCGCAGCCACGATCGCGGGAGCCTCGCCTTCGAGCAGGCGCAGGCGCACGCAGCCCTCTTCGACGCGGCCCTCGCGTCCGCCTTCGTGCAGCGCGGTGAGCCCGCGCGCCATCGCGTGCGGCGTCTGGAACCAGACGAGCAGCGTGCCGGCGGAGGTGAGCGTCTTGCGGAGGGCGGCGCGGGCGCGGCTGGCCGCGGGCGGCGGCTGCGAGAAGAAGGGCTTGGCCCGTGGCAACAAGCTCATTGGTTATAAAGTAGACGTTTATGCCTGTTTGTCCAGCGGTCACGATGTCGCTAGATCTCGGCTAGCCGAGAGGGGAGTTCCAGGGCCGCTTCCCGTAAAAGCGCGTCCCCAGCGCAAGCGCTTGAAACTCGATCGCTTGTTGGTAGCGGCCCGAGGTCCGCGCGGCGACGATGGCGGTGTCGCCGACCGTCCGCGCCTTCGAGAGCAACGGCGGTCCCTTGAGACCCTCCCGGACGATACACGGTCTGGCCCAGGGCAGATCGACCGTGCGAAAAAGCAAAGGCCCGAACCCTTGCGGGCCGGGCCTTCGCGGACAAGCTGTCTAAAAAACTACTTAGACCGGCTTGACGTTCTGCGCCTGCAGGCCCTTGGGGCCCTTGGCGACGTCGAACGAAACCTTCTGGCCCTCGGCCAGGGTGCGGAACCCCTCAGCCTGGATGGCGGTGTGGTGGCAGAACACGTCCTCGCCCCCGCCGTCCTGCGTGATGAAGCCAAAACCCTTCGCATCGTTGAACCACTTCACGGTACCGGTAGCCATTGCTCTTCTTTCGTTGTCCGGGAGATGAGTCTCTCTCGGGTCCCGAGTTTTACGGGAGCGCAGCGTTTAACCGGTTTGCGCCAAACATGCAAGTGACCCCCAAAGAAAGATCTGCCGCGTTGCGCAAGCGTCCGCGCCCCTGTGCGGCATTATCCAACAGTAACGAGTGGTTACCGGATCGCAGCCAGCGCGCTCTTTTCGATCAAACACTTGTCAGCCGAGCAGACGCTGCAGAGCACCTGGCCCGCGATCCGGACCGCGGAACCGCGCGGGGTGAGCGGTCGCGCGAACTCCACCGCGCCGACGTCGGCCTCTTGGCCCGGGCACTTCTCCTCCTGTACGGCCTCGAGCGGGACGCGCCTGGCGGGGAAGTCGCCCGCCGACCCGGGCGCAGGCGCAAAGCCCGCGGGGAAGTCGAGGTTGACGTGGTGTCCGGCCAGCGCCTCGACGCGGACACGGGCCTTGGCAGGGGCAAAGGCGGCCTACTCTTGGGGAGCTCCAGCAGCACCGTCCAGGCCGCGGAGGCCCTGCGCGAGACGGGCGCGCTCTCAGGCGGGGAGGCGCGGAGCGCGGCGGGCGCCGCTAGGAGCGACGAACCCACGACGGCTAGAGGAATTCGCAGAGGTAGGCCGCCGGTGCGGTCGCCTTCACGTCGAAGCCGCTCTTGGCGGGCACCTCGAAGGCGGTGCCGGCGGGGAACGCGCGGAACGCCTCTTCGCCGGGGAGCCTCGCCCAGAGCTCGCCGGAGAGCACGGTCATGCGCTCGGGCGCGGCGGTGCCGAAGTGGAACTCGCCGGCGTCGACGACGCCCACCGTCGCGCGGCGGCCGTTGCGCTCGTAGCCGACGCTCTGGACCTTCCCCTCGAAGTAGCTGCTGTGCTTGAGCATGGTGAGGCCGTCTCTATCACTTCCCGCCGCGGAGCAGCTCGACCAGCTGCGCTGCCGAGAGCTTGCCCGCGCGTCCGTGCCTTCCGCTGAGGACGCCCAGGGATTAGTTTGCGCCGCATGTCCGAACCCCGCCCGAAGCGCTGGCCGAAGATCCTGCTCGCCGCCGTCGTCCTCCTGGTCGTGCTGGTCGCTGTTTGGGGGGTAGGTGGAGGAACGGCGCAGTTCGGTACCAGCGGCCTGGCCTGACGGCGACCACTTCCTTCCAGACGACGCCGGGAGTCCGGCTGAGCGTTCCAACTGAGCGGCACCGGGTCTAGAAAACCATGACTGAAGCCAGCACCCCGCTTCACCCCGCGCAGCGCCGCTACTTCGCTGAAGATCTGGTGCGCCGCCGCCGCTCCGACGAGCAGCGCCGCTACTGCGCCCCGCAGCGCTCCGCGCGCATCGACGCGAACCCGCACCAGGTCGAGGCGGTCATCTTCGCGCTCGCCCGCCTGCGGGAGGGCGGCTGCATCCTGGCCGACGAGGTGGGCCTGGGAAAGACCATCGAGGCGGGCCTCGTCATCGCCCAGCTGCTCGCCGAGGGGGCGCGGCGCATCCTCCTGCTCGCGCCCAAGCCGCTGCTCGGGCAGTGGCGGCAGGAGCTGTTCCAGCTCTTCGCGATCCAAGCCAAGGAAGGCGAGGCAAAGCCGGGCGGGCTCGCAGGCGAGGGCGTCTTCCTCATCGGCCGCGAGGCCGCGGGGAGCGAGAAGGGGCGCGAGGCGCTCTTGTCGAGCGAGCCGTTCGACCTCTACGTCATCGACGAGGCGCACGAGCTGTTCGCGGGCTTGTATCGTCGTTTCGATAAACTCGGTCAATACCAAGCAGACTCCGAGAGCGCGCGCACTGCGGGCCGGGTCTTCGAGGCGCTCGGCGCGAGCGGCGCGCCCGTGCTGCTGCTCACCGCGACGCCCATCCAGAACAACCTCACCGAGCTGTGGGCGCTGGTGAAGTACGTCGATCCGCTCGGGACGCTGCTGGGCGATCTGCCGACCTTCCGCGAGGTGTTCTGCAGCGGCGACGATCGCCTGCTCGCGCCCGGGCAAGAGGCGGAGCTGCGCGACCGGCTCAAGGTGGTGATGCAGCGGACGCTGCGGCGGCAGGCGCAGGGCTTCTTGGAGAAGCCGTTCGTCAATCGCGAAGCGCGCTTGTTCGAATACACGATGAGCCCCGCCGAGCGGTCGCTCTATGACGACGTCACCAAATATCTCCTCGAGCCCGACCTGCAGGCGTTCCAGGGGAGCCAGCGGCAGCTGCTCCTGCTCGGGTATCACCGGCGGCTCGCGTCGTCTCCGCGGGCGCTGGCGGCGAGCCTCAACCGGGTGGCCAATCGCCTGCGCGGGATGGCCGCGGGCGGGCGCGAGGAGCAGGAAGACGAAGACGACCTGCAGGAGGTTCTCACCGACCTGGAGGAGGACGGGTCCAGGGGTGATCACTTCGCCGCTGACGACACCGCTGACGACACCGCTGACGACGCCGCTGACGACGCGCCGGCCTCGCGCAAGGCCAACCCCGAGGCGGCCCGGCAGGAGCTGCAGCGCGTGGAGGGCTTCGTGCGCCGCGCCCGCGAGCTGGGGAGCGAGGACGGCAAGTTCAATGCGCTCCTGCGCGCGCTCAGCTTCGTCAAGGAGCGGGCCGCGCTGGGACAGGGCGCGGGCAAGCTGGTCATCTTTACCGAATCGCGCGTGACGCAAGAGTACCTTCGCGAGCGGCTGGTGGAGAGCCGGATGGTCACCGCGGACGAGGTGACGCTGTTCAATGGCGCCAACGAATCGAAGCGCGCGCAGGAGGCGCTGGGGCGATGGCGCAAGGAGGCGCCGCAGGACGGTGGCCAGAAGCCCAGCTCCGACATCGCCACCCGGCTCGCGCTGGTGCACGAGTTCAAGACCCGCTCGAGGGTCTTCATCTCCACCGAGGCCGGCGCGAAGGGCCTGAACCTCCAATTCTGCAATGCGCTGGTCAACTATGACCTGCCGTGGAACCCGCAGCGGATCGAGCAGCGCATCGGCCGCTGCCACCGCTACGGGCAGCAGCACGACGTCAGCGTGATCAACTTCCTCGCCCGGGACAATGAAGCGCAGGCGCTGACGTTCGACATCCTCAGCCGCAAGCTGGAGCTGTTCGGGAGCGTGCTCGACGCGTCCGACCAGGTCCTCCACAAGGCCGGCGACTCCGGCGGCGCGCTGGTGAGCGCGCTCGGCGCCGAGTTCGAGACCGAGCTGCGCCGGGTCTACGAGCGGGCCCGCACCTTGGATGAGGTCACCGCCGAGCTGCGCGCCCTGCGCGACCGCGTGGCCGCCGAGCGCAAGCGGTTCGAGGAGACGCACCAGCGCACCGCGAACCTGATCGAAGAGCGGCTCGACGAGGGAGTGCAGCGGACCTTGAGGCTGCGCCGCGAGTCGGTGCCGCCCGCGCTGGCGGAGCTCGACCGCGACCTGCGCGCGGTGGTGCT
>JAYWAO010000130.1:0-17109 GCA_043782365.1 Deltaproteobacteria bacterium | reverse complement strand
GATCCCGAGCGAAAAGCAAGCGGCGAGGGACAGACCAGCGGCCCAAGGCGAGCTGCGGTGCGCCTCGACCAGCGCGGCGCCAAAGTAGTGATTCTCGGGATATGGCAGGCCGAAGGGAGAGGGCAGCAGCCATTCGACGAGGCGCAGCGGGTTCAAGCTCCAATCGGAAGCCTCCGCGAGCGGCACGCCGTCGGCGCGCGTGGTCTGCCGCGAATAGAGGAGGGTCGGCACCAGTTGTACGGCGGAGAGTCCGATGCCGAGCGCCCCACAGGCGGCAAGGCGCAAGAGCCGCCTCCAACGGTCGCTCCCGGCAGCCACCAACGCGAACGAGAGGACCACCGCGAACGAGGCCACCTGCCACTCGCCGTTGAAGACGAGCAGCGCGAAGCCAGCAGCCCCGAGCGGCGTGGCTCCTGCCGCCTGCTTGGCTGCGGCCCCCAGAAGGAGCACCAGCACGAGAGGGAGCAGCGCCACGGACGAGCACGCGTAGTGCATGCCGTGCATCGAGAGCAGATATCCGCTCGTCTGATATGCCACGGCCCCCATGGCGGCCATCGCGGGGCGGTGCCCCTCTGTTCGATTGAGCAGGAGGTAGACGCCGGCGCCGGCGATCGCGAGGTGGAGCAAGATGAACAGCGTCGCCGCGAGGGCCGGGTCCCCGACGAGAGAGAAGAGCAGGTTGAACGGGTAGAACGTCCCGACGCCGGGATCGGCGAGATGCGGCGCGCCGCCATAGGACAGCGGATTCCACTCCGCGAGGCGGCCGCTGGCGAGCCCACGCGCCCGGAGCACCTGCTGCGGAATCACGAGGCCGAGCACGTCTCGGTAGAGGAATACCCTGCCGAAGAAGACGGGCGCGCTGATCGCGAGCGGCACCAAGAGCGCGGGCACCGCCCACGCGCAGCGCTCGAGGCGCGGGGCTGGATCCGGCGACGTAGCCACTTCGGTCAAGACAGCTCCCGCGGTCTGCCGCGACGAGGAAGACCGCCTGGTGCCGGAGGGCAGCCAATGCAAGTGCGCAGCCCGAAGAACACCAGTCCACACCTCAGCGCCCTCGCTGGCGTGGACGTTCTTCGCGCGCCAGCTGGGGCTGCAATCAAGCTGCGCCACCGCCGGTGCCGCCGGTCGGAGGCTTGGGGCCTGCCGCAGGAGTTTGGGCCTGGTCCGACGTGGGCCGGGTTTCGGCGTTGGGCTCCGGCGGCGCCGGCAGCGCCTCGATCACGGGCTCCTGCTCCTCCGGCGCGGGCAGCGCTTCGATCACGTCCTCCTCCGTGCTCCCACCTTGCGGCGCGGCGGGCGGCTCTCCGCGCGCCCGCTCCCCAGGCCGCGGCGGCGGCTGCACCGCCACCTTGGGCGGGCGAAGCTCCCACGCCTCCGGCACCCGAAAGGCGGCGCGGCGCGCAGCAGGCCCCGGCGGCGGCAGCACGGGCGCGGGCTCCTCGGGCACGGTGATGAGGCCCTCGGCGTCGGCGGCGAGCGCGGCCAGGGCGCCCTGGCGGGCGGTCTCCAGCCACGCGAAGATCGCGCCGGTCGCAAGTGTCAGCGCTGCGCGCGGGGCGAGCGCGAGCAGCATCCCGCCGCCGTCGAGCTCGGCGGAGGCCGAGACGAAGCCCGCGAGCGCGCCGCCCGCGGTGGCGCAGAGCACCTCGAGCAGGAAGAACGCGGCGGCCACGATGAGGCAGGCGCCGAGCCGCGCGCCGAGCAGAGAGGCCGCGTTGGTGAAGGCCACGGTGACCGGATCGCCCAGCACCGCCACGCGCACCAGCACGAGGCGGCCGAGGAGGTCGAGCAGCAGGTTGACCAGGATCGAGCCCGCGATCGCCGCAGCGCCGACGACCGCGACCCAGAACGAGGGCCGGGAGACGAACGCGAGCGGCAAGAAGAGGCTCCCCGCCGAGAACGCGAAGCCCGAGAGCAGCGAGAGGCCCGAGACGACCGCGCTCGCCGCCGCCAGCTTGGAGAAGCCGCGGACCGCGAGCGCGCTGAACGTCCCCCGCGGAGGCCGCGCCTGCAGCTCAGCGTCGGCCGCGAGCACGGGCAGCGCGCCGGCCCAGAAGAGCACCGAGAGCGCCCACGAGAGCAGCGCCGCGCAGAGGGCCGCGCCGGCCAGCGGCCACTGCAGCGCGCGCAAGCCCGCGACGATGGCGGAGAGCGCCGCGAGCGGCTCCTTGTCGCCGAACCACGCCAGCAGGAGCACCGCAGACCAGAGGACGGGGAGCAGGCCCAGCACGGAGCCGGCGACGTCGAGCAGGGCCTTGCCGAACGCAAGCTCGGGGTTGCGCGTGGCCGCGCGCATCCCGATCCGCACCGCTTGGTTCGCCGGCAACATCGCGCTTGAGCCTCCGAGGGAGCGCCGTGGAAAGCCGCGCACTCATCGCACAGATCGCCGCAGCAGATCGACACCTCGTGCGCAGGGGCAGGCTCGAACAACCGCCCAGGGTACGTAGCGCCCGCGTTGTTGTAGGCTGCGCGGCCTCATGAGCCTCGCCAACCGCCCCATCCTCCCCGGCGCCACTCTCGGAATCCTCGGCGGCGGCCAGCTCGGCCGCATGGTCGCCCTCGCGGCCCGCTCGCTCGGCTACCAGGTGCGGGTGCTCGACCCCGACCCGGGCTGCGCGGCCCGCCCCGTGGTGGAGCACGTGCTGGCAGCGAGCTTCGACGACCCGCACGCCGCCGCCGAGCTGGCCAGCCACTGCGACGTAGTCACGCTGGAGATTGAGAAGGTCTCGCTCGCGGGCCTGCGCGCCGCTGCCCGCCACTGCCCCGTGCGCCCGAGCGCGGAGGTGCTGGAGATCGTCCAGGACAAGACCCGCCAGAAGGGCTGGCTGGCCGCGAACGGGTTCCCGGTGGGCCCGTTCCGCGAGGCGCGCACCTGCGAGGAGCTGCAGGCGGCGCTGGTGGCGCTCGGCGGCAAGTGCTTCGTCAAGTCGGCCACCGGCGGGTACGACGGGCGCGGGCAGTTCGAGTCCGACACCCCCGAGGACGCCTCCGAGGCCTGGACCTCGCTCGGCGCCTCGCCCGTGGTGGCCGAGAAGGCGCTGCACCTCGAGGCGGAGATCTCGATCATGGTCGCGCGCAGCCCGAGCGGCGAGGTCGCCGTCTATCCGCCGGCGCTCAACCACCACGAGGACCGCATCCTCGCGTGGTCGCTCTTGCCCGGCCCGATCGCGCCGCGCCAGGCGAAGCGCGCCGAGGAGATCGGCCGCGAGCTGGCCGAGAAGCTCCAGTTGGAGGGGGTGCTCGCGGTGGAGCTCTTCCTGGTGGGCGGCGAGCTGTTGGTAAACGAAATGGCGCCCCGTCCGCACAACACGTTCCACCACACCGAGGTGGCCTGCAGCACCAGCCAGTTCGAGCAGGTGGTCCGCGCGGTGTGCGGGCTTCCGCTCGGGACCACCGAGGTGATGAGGCCGGCGGCGATCGCGAATCTGCTCGGTCCCGAGGGCGGGCCGGGGGCGCCGTTCGACAAGGCGCTCGCCGTCCCCGGGACGCACTTGATCCTCTATGGAAAGCGCGAGGCGCGGCCGGGGCGGAAGATGGGGCACCTCAGCGCGGTGGGGAACACTCCGGAGGAGGCGCTGGCGCGGGTGCTGGAGGCGAAGAAGCGGCTGCAGCCGGGGTATCGGGCTGCCCGGTGAACGGCCGCCCAATGCCGGGATATGCGCGGGTCGCGCTGGCCTGCGCGGCCCCCTACTCGAACTCCACGATCACCGGCGCGTGGTCGCTAGGCGTCTCGCCCACCCGCTCCTCGCGGTCCACCCGCGCCGCGCGGGTGCGCTTCGATAATGCTTCGGTAACGAAGACGTGGTCGATCCGCAGCCCCTGGTCCTTGCGGAACGCCCCCGCCCGGTAGTCCCACCAGCTGAACACCTTGCCCTGCTCGTGCTGCCGGAAGGCGTCGACGAAGCCCCACGAGCGCACCTGCTTCTCCAGCGCAGCGCGGATCTCGGGCGCGTAGAGCACCGTGCTCTCCCACTTGGACGGGTCGCAGACGTCGCGCGCCTCGGGGGCCACGTTGAAGTCTCCGCAGAGCGCCACCTGCTCCTCGGGCTTGCAGTGCTTCTCCAGCCACGCGCGCAGGCGCTGCATCCAGCGCAGCTTGTACTGGTACTTGTCGCTGCCGAGCACGTTGCCGTTGGGGAAGTAGGCGGAGATGATCTTCACGCCGTCCACCGTGGCGCAGGCCAGCCTCGCCTGCTCGGGAGCGTCGCCGTCACCGCCGTCGTCCAGATTAAGTAATACCTTTTCCAGCGGCTCGCGCGAGAGGATGGCCACGCCGTTGTAGGTCTTCTGCCCCGTGGCGGCGACGTGCCAGCCGTCGGCCGCCAGCCACTCAGGAAGCTGCGTCACCTCGCACTTGAGCTCCTGCAGGCACACCACCTCGGGCGCGCGCGAGGCGAGCCAGGCGCGCAGCCGCGCATCGCGGGCGCGGATCGAGTTCACGTTCCAGGTGGCGAGGCGCATGGCGGGCTCCGAGCAGGTCCGGGGATGCGCTTCTTAGCACCACGACGCATCCCAGCGTCGCCAACCGTGCCGGTTTGCCTTGGCCGGTGGCGGTCCCTCAGTGCACCCTGCGGTACACGCCCACCACCACCCCGATGATCTGCGTGTCGCGGAAGTCCTCCCGGTTCACATAGATGGGCTTGAGGCGCGGGTTCGAAGGCTGGAACCGGATGCGGTCTCCCTCGGGATAGAACCGCTTCACCGTGGCCTCCTCCTCGATGAGCGCCACCACGATCTCTCCCGGCGTCGCCTGCAGCTGCTTGCGAACGAAGATGAAGTCGCCGTCGAAGATGCCGTCGCCGATCATCGAGTCGCCCGAGACCTTGAGCGCGAAGACCTTGCGCGCGTGCGCCGGATCGCCCAGCAGGAAGCTGCCGATGCGGACGTGGTCGGTGACGTTGTCCTGCGCCAGGATGGGCGCGCCGGCGGCGACCTTGCCGTAGACGGGGACGTCGACCACATCGGAGTAGTCGGCCTCGGGCACCGCCTCGAGCGCCGCCCCGCCGCTGCGCCGCCCGCCGAGCGCCGGGAAGCGGCCCGAGGGCTTGGTCGAGAAGCCGGGCGAGTTGCCGCCGTCGATCACCGAGAGCGCCCGGCTCTTGAGCTCGCCGCGCAGCAGGACCTTGCGCTCGAGCGCTTTCAGGTGGTCGTTGACGCCGTTGGTGGAGCGGATCAAGAAGGCCTCGCCGATCTCCCGGATGGTCGGCGGGTAGCCGTTGTCCTGGATGCACTTCTTGATGTAGGTGAGGATCTTCTGCTGGCGCTCGGTGAGCGGCTCGGTCATCGGGTCCTCCGTTTTTCAGGGCTTGACAGTACTGAACGGAGCCCACGCTACTGAACGCGCTTGCACTGGTCAAGTTTTCAGCAGATCGGGCGCGCTACTCGACCGCTGCGGCCACCAAACGTGAGAAGTAGTACTGCGCGGTGGCATCGTGCGCGAGGGCGCTGCGCTTGAAGACCAGCTGCGTCCCGAACGCCGCCGGGGCCAGCGTCGCCGTGCTCCGGTCGTCGAGCAGCGCCGTGGCCGGGAGGCCCGCCGCCCGCGCCCAGCCCTGCACCTGCGTCGCCAGCGCCTGCGAGTTGGCCTTGGTGCCGCCGCCGTCGGTGTAGACGATCGCCAGCCGGCGGTGGGCGAGGTCCCCCTTCAGCCACGCCGTGTACTGCGGCACGCTGCCGTAGAGCGAGTCGAAGAGCAGCACCGTGCGCACGTTGGCGGTCAGCCCGCCCTTCTCGAGGATGTCCCCGACCGCGACATACCCGCCCGAGTGGCTCGACAGCACCAGCGCGCCGAGGTCCTTCTCGGTGTACGCGCGGCCCGCGAGCAGCCCGAGCTGCGGCAGGAGCTCGAGGATCAGCTGCCGGAAGAACCCCGCTTCGGCGAGGCGCCCATCCACCGAGGTGGCCTGGTCGAAGGCGCGCTCGACCGCCACCAGCGCGGCGTTGGCGCCGCTCGCGTCGAGCTGGGCGATCAGGTTGTGCGAGGTGCGGGCGGGGCCGCCAGGAGCGCAGGCGCTGCCCGCCGCCTCGACGTCATTGGCGATGCAGTTGCTCCAGCCGTGGAAGTGGACCACCAAGTTGAGCGGGCCGGCGGCGCGGAAGCCCTTGCCGAGGTGGACGAGCGCGGTCGGGTGGCTGCCCGGGAACGGCGCGTGCTGCAGCGTGTAGAGGTGCCGCGGCGGGTGCGAGATGGCCTGTGCAGACGGGTCCTGGGTGGCGCCCGTCCCCTCGGCGGACGCCTCGTCGGCGTCGGTGAGCGGGCCTCCGCAGGCGGCGAGGCAGAGCGCGGACAGAGCGGCGAACGGGATCGCGGACCGGTTGCGCATGCGTCCTCATCGCACGAGCGCTGCGTGGCCGGGTATCCGTCAGCCGGTGGGGGGCGAGGGCGTCCACCTCCACGCCAATCGCCTCCAGACTGCTTGCGCCGCTCGCGCAGTTCGTGTTCTCCGTTGGGCGTTGCTCGAATCCGCTGGGGGGACCATGCACTCGCACCGCCGCGCCGCAGCCTCGCTCGTGCCCGCTCTCCTCGCCTCCCTGCTCGCCGCTTGCGGGCAGAGCGATCCCACCCCGCCGCCGGCCCTCACCAGCTTCACGGCCACACCCGCTGCGCTGCCCTTCGGCGGTGGCCAGGTGGTCCTCGCTTGGACCGCCTCCAACGCGAGCGCGCTCACCCTCGACAACGGGGTGGGCGACGTGACGGGCACCTCGACCAAGACGGTCTCCGTCGCGCTCACCACCACCTTCACCCTGACCGCGACGGGCTCCGGCGGCGTGCGCACCGCGACGGCCACGGTGACCGTCGCGCCCGCGCCGCCGCCCGCCCCCACCATCACCACCTTCACCGCGACCCCCGCGACGCTGCCCGTGGGCGGCGGCACCGTCACCCTGCGCTGGACCACCACCAACGCCACCGCGCTCTCGCTCGACAATGGCGTGGGCGACGTCACCGGCCAGACCAGCAAGGTCGTCACCGTGACCGTGGGCAAGACCTTCAAGCTGACCGCGACCAACGCCCAAAGCTCGGCGACCGCCACCGCAGCGGTGACCGTAGCCGCGGTGTCCCTGCCCACCATCACCAGCTTCACGGCCACGCCCGGCGCGCTGAGGTACGGCGGTGGCGACGTCACCCTCGCCTGGACCGTCACCCAAGCCGCGAGCCTCACCATCGACCACGGCGTGGGCGCCGTTACCGGGAGCAGCATGGTCGCCAGCGTGCCTGCCAGCACCACCTTCAAGCTGACCGCGACCAACGCGACGGGCAGCGCCGAGCAGACGGCCACCGTCTCGGTGGAGACCTCCTTCTCGTGCTTTGTCGACGTCGCGAACGGAAGTGACGCGGGCACCTGCACCCAGGCCGCCCCCTGCAAGACGCTGACGAAGGCGATGGCGGGCGCGCCCGCCGGCACCGTCTGCACGCTCGCCGACGGCACCTACGCTCCCGCCACGGAAGGCTACAACGCGGTGATCCCCGATGGCGTCACGCTGCGGGCCCGGAACCCCGGCGGCGCGGTCCTGAACAGCCTGATCCTGAGCGCGGCCGGCTCGTTCGCGCTCGAAGGGCTGGTGTTCGACCGGACAGCGCCCAACGGCTGCACCCGCATCACCGCCAAGGCCTCGACCGGGTCGCCGACGCTGACGGTGTCGGGCGTCTTCTTCAAGTGCATGGGCTACAGCTTCATCGGCGCGCTCAATCTGGGCGGCAACGTGAAGGCGACCATCACGCCCGGAGCGCTCGCAGGGGGCCTTTACAGCACGGGGTTCGACGGCGGCCCCAACCCGCTCATCTCCATCGCCGACGCGTCCGAGCTGATGATCACGGGCGGCATCCTCGACGGCAACAACACTGGCCAGCCCGCGTTCGGGGGCGCCGTGCTGGTCGCGAGCGGCACCAGCAAGCTCACGCTGGATGGGGTGACCGTGCGCAACCGCAAGCAGTCGATCCTGCTCCTCGGGGGCAGCTCCTCCGGCGTGCTGCGCAATGGCACCCTCTTCGACAAGGTGGGGGTGCTCGACAACTGCGCCTCGGGGGGCGTCATCGTGCTCGACGCGGGCAGGAGCCTGCTCCTCGATCACGCGCAGATCTCCAACACGGCGGGCGCGGCGATCTGCCTGCGCAACAACGCCACCGCCGCCACCGTGCAGGTGCTGCAGAGCACCATCACCAACACCTATGCAGCGGCGATCCAGAACGAGCCCGGCGCGACCCCGGCTGTCGCGCTGACCCTCGACGGCTCGAGCCTGACCGCCAACGACTCGGGCCTCAACTGGACGGGCCGGGCCGGGTCGACCTTCGACGTGCGAAACTCGACCCTGACGGGCAATCGCATCGGCGCCACGGTGACGCTGGGCGCGGGGACATTCACGCTGCGCGGCAGCTCCCTATCGAACAACACCAGCCAGGGCCTCGCGCTCTCGGGTGGCCTGACGGTGGATCTCGGCAAGACCTCCGACCCGGGCGGCAACACCTTCCTCGGCAACGGGACGGTCGGGCTCCAGGACAACCTCGACGCCGGGCACTCCGTGGACGCCGTGGGCAACACCTGGACCGCCAGCGTGCAGGGCGCGGACGCGGCTGGTCGCTACTCGACTCCGCCGGGCTACGTGCCCGTGCCGGTGCAGGGGCCGACCAGCGGCACCACCAAGAACTTCAGCATCGCCAACGCGGCCCTGCTGGGGCTGTAGCCCCCGCCAAACCAGACAGGGTAGCCGTCGGTCTGGCCGGTGCCTTGACAGGGTCCATGCCGAAGCGGTCGAATCAGGTCTTCCTCGTCATCGCACTGCCCCTCGTTCTCGACACGTGGACAAACCCGCTCCATGCAGCCGGCCGCCCTCCCCTTCCCGACCAGCCTCTGCCACCGGTGCGCGGCGCCGCCGAAGCTGGTCCAGGGCCGCAACTCGGTCTTCATCCTCTGCCCGCTGCAGCCGGACAAGTATCCGCCGCAGCCCGTGCTCCGCTGCGCGCTGTTCAAGCCGCTGCCGGCGCAGGTGTAGCGGAGCGGGAGCGAACCTCAGCGCAGCCGGCGCGACTACCGCGAGAGCAGGATCGCCGCGCAGGCCGCCGCCGTGAGCAGCAGCACGGTCCACACCAGCGGGTCCTTCGAGATGCGCGCCGGCAGCCCTGCCAACCGCTGCATCGGCTCGAGCGCCTTCTCGACGGGCCCGGTGGGCACGTGGGGCGGCGGTGGCAGCGTGGTGGGCGGCAGCGAAAGCAGCCACTCCTCGTAGCGCAGCGCCACGTCCTCGGGATCGAGCCCGACGGCGAGGGCCACGGCGCGCGCGTACTGCAGCGCATAGGCCCGGTCGGGCATCGCCACCGTGTCGTCGGTCTCCAGGGCGGTGACGATGCGCCCGGGCAGCTTGGTCTCGAGGAGCACCTCGTCGAGCGACAGCCCGCGGAGCTCGCGGCTCTTGCGCAGCCAGCGGCCGAAGCTAGGGGGTGCGGCGCCCCCCATCGGCGCGCCGTCGTGGAGGACGGTCACTACTTTCCTCCCAGCTCCCGCAAGAGCCGCACGCACTCGGCCGAGGTGTTGGGGTCCTTTTCGCGGCCCCTCTCGACGCACTTGGTGAGCGCGTCGCGAGCGACCTCGGCCTTGCCCGTGCGGGCGGCGACCTTCGACAGCTGCAGCCAGGCGTCCGCCGCCTCGGGGCAGCTCAGCGTGTAGCGGTCGAACGCCTCGGCGGCCAGCTCCAGCGCGGCGCGCTCCAGGTGGATGGTGCCCAGCTGCCGCCAGCCCTTGCAGTACTTGGGAGCGACCTGGAGCGCCGAGCGCAGCCGCTGCACGCCCGCGTCGGCCTTGCCGCCCTTGTAGAGCGCCCAGCCGAGGTTGCACTCGGCCACCGCCCGGTCGCGATAGAGCGGGTTCTTCAGCGCGCGCTCGAACTGGTCGGCGGCCTCGAGGTACCGGCCGCGCCCGAGCAGGAAGGCGCCGTAGTTGTTCGACGCCTCGGGGAAGTCGGGGTTGAGCTCGAGCGCCTTCTTGAAGTGGACCTCGGCCTCGTCGGCGCGGCCAAAGGAAAAGCCGTAGACGAGCCCGAGCGCGTTCTGCAGCTGGGGCAGGTCGGGGTCGTCCTTCTCGGCCTGCAGGTAGTACTGCAGCGCGCCTTGCGCGTTGCCCTCGGTCATCTGGTTGGTGCCGAGGTCGTAGTTGATCTCCGCCCCCTGCCGCCGCTGCTCCGCGCTGGGGCCCGTGCAGCCCGCCGCCGACCCGAGCAGGCAGAGCGCGAACGCCGCGAAGAGCCGCGCCACCGAGGAGAGCGGGTCGGCCGCCTGCTTGCGCTCGGGCGCCGCGACGGCCTTTCGTGCCTCCGGTCGCCGGAAGCAGCCGAGCCGCGCGGCGAGCTCCGCGCGGGCTTCGTCGTCGAGCCCGGGCCAGCCCGTGGAGTCGAGGATGAAGCCCATGCTCTCGGCGAAGAGCAGCGCGTCTTCGATCGCCATCGGGACCTCGAGCGCGGAGAGCGTCTGGTTCCCGGCGTAGACCACGTTGACCTGCGACTGCACCAGGGTCAGCACCACCATCACCCGCAGCTCGCCTTGGTGAGGTCCCTGCGATTCATAGACGGCAGCGATGGCCGCCTGCGCCGGCTGCGCGCCGCGGCCCGAGGGCTGCACCAGCGGCTGGTTGGTGGACTCGTACAGCTCCGCGACCCAGGCTGGGTCGAGGTGCGTGCGGGCCTGGTCTTCGAGCAGGAGCGGCATCAGCGGGCCTGGATGGTGAATTCCTCGTTGACGTTGTCGATCTCCGCCGCCGTCCGCTTGCACTCGAGCAGCGGGTTGTCGATCATCACGTTTCCGCCGCCCGACTCGCCCTCGCCCACCACCACCCGGATGAACGTGCTCGGCGAGGCGCTGCGCCGGCCGGCCTCGAGGTGCTTGGTGGCGGCGAAGATCAGCTTGTTGGTCCCGGGCTGCAGCAGCTTGGTCAGCTCCATCACCACCTGGTCCTCGCCCGCGCGGAACTTCCGGACCCACTTCGAGTTGATGAACAGGTCGAGGTCGTACTGGGCCGCGCCCTGCTCGTTCTGCTCGGTGACCAGGAAGTAGCGCTTGGTGATCACGCCGGGCGTGGCCGGGGCAGCGGCGGGCTGGGCCGCGGGCGCGGCGGCGGCTGGCGCGGCGGCCTTGCCGGCGGGCGCGCCCTCGACCTGGTAGCCGGGGCAGTCGAGGTGGACGTCGCCGCGCTCGTCGATGCGGACGGTCCGGCACTTCTCGAACGTCTGCCCGCGCACGCCGTCGATGTTGACGCCGTTGAGGAAGAGTCCGGCGACGAGGGAGGCCAGCAGGGGCATGGTGAGCAGTGGGGTCATCGCGGCATCACTCTTTGCTTTTCTCTCTGGAGGACAGCCGGCCGGAGGGTGTGGCCGAACGCCCCTTTCGTCAACTTCAATCGTGCTCGACCCGGTTCTCCTCCGAAGGGCGGAAACAGGCGATCTACCGAACCCAGATTGGCGTGGCGGTGCGACAAGCCTTGACCAAGGCTGGCCCGCCCGCATAGTTGAGAGGTGCCTAGGGTTCTGTTCGTCGACGACGAGCGCGACATCATCAATGCTCTGACGCGCTGGTTCGGCCGGCGTGGCTTCGAGACCTGCAGCGCCGAGAACGTCGCGGGGGCGCTCAAGGCGCTCGAGGCCTCGGCCGCCGGGCCGGTCGACCAGCGCATCGACGCCGTCTGCACCGACCTCTCGATGCCCGACGGCAACGGCCTCGAGGTGCTGCGCGCCGCGCGCCGTCTGCTCCCGGGCGCTCCCGTCATCCTCCTCACCGCCTACGCGTCGGTGCCCACCGCCATCGAGGCGATGCGGCTCGGCGCGGTCACCCTGCTCGAGAAGCCGGCCGAGATGGAGGAGCTCGAGCGGCAGCTCCGCTCTGCCATCGGCGACTCCAAGCAGACCGTCCAGGCCGTGACCGCCGCCGACAAGGCGGGGCTCGTCGGGTCGGCCGCCGCGCTCCACGTGCTGCTCGACGCGCTCGTCCGCGTGGCCCCGTCCAGCAGCACCGTGCTCCTCTCGGGCGAGAGCGGCACCGGCAAGGAGCTGGTGGCGCAGGCCATCCACCGCCTCTCGCGGCGCGCGCAGGGGCCGCTCGTCGCCGTCAACTGCGCGGCGCTGCCCGAGTCGCTCCTGGAGAGCGAGCTGTTCGGCCACGAGAAGGGCGCCTTCACCGGCGCCACCAGCGCGCGGCCGGGCCGGTTCCGGGCCGCCCACAACGGCACCCTCTTCCTCGACGAGATCGGCGAGATGCCGCTCTCGCTGCAGGCGAAGCTCCTGCGCGTCCTCCAGGACCACGCGGTGCTGCCCGTCGGCGGCGAGCACGCGCACCCGGTGGACTTCCGCTTGGTGGCGGCCACCAACCGCGACCTGCAGGAGATGGTCGACCGCGGCCTCTTCCGCGCCGACCTCTTCTACCGGCTCAACGTGGTGCCGCTGCTCCTGCCGCCGCTGCGCGACCGCGGGGGCGACGTGCCGCTCCTGCTCACCTACTTCCTCGCCAGGTCGGAGTCGAAGCTGCGGTTCGCGCCCGACGCGCTGGCGGCGCTGGAGTCCTGGCGGTGGCCCGGCAACGTGCGCGAGCTGGAGAACCTCGTCGAGCGGCTGGTGGTGCTCCACGGCGACGACGAAGTGCGCCGGATCGACCTGCCCGAACCCTACCGCAGCGGCGGCGTGCAGCACGCCCAGGCCTCCGGGAACAAGCCCCCGTCGATCAACTCCGCGCCCCAGGCTGCGCCGGCGCCCTCCAACCTCGCCAACGCGACCTCGGGCGTGCTGCCCGCCCAGGGCGTCGACCTCCCCGCGGTGCTCGCCGAGCTGGAGGAGCGCCTCATCCAAGAGGCGCTCGAGCGCACGGGCGGCAACAAGAACCAGGCTGCCAAGTTCCTCGGGCTCAACCGCACCACGCTGGTCGAGAAGCTGCGCAAGCGGGCCCGCGCGGCCGCGGCGCTGGCAGCCGCGCCGGGCCTGGGTGCTGGCGAAGAAGAGCCGCCCGCGGGTCCGTAGGCCGCTACCTCCGCCCCGCCTCGAGCACCTCGCGCAGGCGCCGCGCCAGCACGGGCGGGGTGAAGGGCTTCTGCAGCAGCGCCTCCTCCGGACCGCCGGGATACGCTGGGTCCACCCGGTCGGCGTATCCCGAGACGAACAGGGTCCGGATCCCGGGCCGGCGGCGGCGAACCTCGTCGGCGAGCGTGCGGCCGGTCATCCCCGGCATCACCAAATCCGTGAGCAGGGCCTGGATGACGCCCGCGTGGCGCTCCTCGAGCTCCAGCGCCTCGCTGCCCGTGGCCGCCGCCAGGACGCGGTAGCCGAGCCGCTCGAGCGTGCGGCGGCCCAGCTCGCGCAGGATCGGCTCGTCCTCGACCAGCAGCACGGTCTCGTGCCCGCGCGGCGGAGGGCGGTTGCCGGCATCGGGCAGCGCGCTCCCGGTCGGGTCGGCGCGGGGCAGCAGCACGCCGAACCGGCTGCCCCCGCCAGGCGTGCTCTGCACCTCGATCGTCCCACCGGCCGCCCGCACGATCGACAGCGCCGTGCAGAGGAGCAGCCCGCTCCCCTGCGACCCCTCCTTGGTGGTGAAGCGGGGCTCGAAGACCCGGGCGCGGACCGCCTCCTCCATGCCCACCCCGGTGTCGGTGACCGCCAGCTCCACCAAGTGGGCCCCGCCGACCTCGCGCTCGAGGAGGGCCACCTCGAGCCTGCCCCCCTGCGGCATCGCCTCGCGGGCGTTGAGCACGAGGTTCATCAGCACCTGCTCGATGCCGCCCGGGTCGATCCGCACGGGGGCCACGCCCTCTCCGGGTAGCGTGACGAACTCGATGTCCGCGCCGAGCAGCCGGCGGACTACCTTGTCCAGCTCCAGCACGGTGGCGCCGAGATCCACCAGCGCGGGCTCCCCCTGCGGCCGCCGCGCGAAGGTGAGCATCCGCCGCGTCACCACGGTGGCCCGCCGGGCCGCGTCCGTGGCGGTCTCGAGGTCCTGCCGCACCTCCTCCAGCCCGGGCGGGAGCGCGTCCTCCACCAGGGCCACGTAGCCGAGGATGCCCGTCAGCAGGTTGTTGAAGTCGTGGGCGAGCCCCGAGGTGAGCAGCGCCACCGTCTCCATCCGCTGCGCGCGCAGCAGCTGCTTCTTGGCCTGCTCGCAGTCGCGGCGGGCCTTCTCGCGCGCGGAGACGTCGAAGGCCTGCGAGAGACGCCGGCCGCAGCCCGGAGGGCCGATGGGCTGCGAGGCGAGCTCCACCTCCAGGAGCGCGCCGTCCCTGCCGGCCTGCCGCCAAGGCCCCGAGAGGTGCGGGCCCTCTGGGAGCGCGGCCTCCTGCTCCAGCAGCCGCTGCCGGTCCTCCTCACAGAAGAGGTCGGCCAGCGAGCGCCCGCTGGCCTCGGCGCGGCTCAGGCCATGGGCCCGGCCGAAGGCAGCGTTGGAGGCGAGGATCAAGAGCGACCCGCGCTGGTAGATGCAGGCCGCCAGCGGGCTCTGCTCGAGCAGCGCGTCGAAGGAAGCCAGCTCCAATGGTGCATCCGTCATTGCACTACCTCACCCGCTCTGGACCCACGGCGTTGGAGGGGCGGCGCCGGGCAGCCCACTGTTGGAAGAGTCCCTGCGAAAGGCTTATCGGAAAGACCCAAGGTTCTCTCAAGCCCTCCTTCGCATTGGCCGATACGAAGTCATGTCCAAGCCGACGGTGGTCATCGCAGACGGGAATCCGGCCGAGCGCGCGCTGCTCCGGTTCTACCTGGCCGGCGCAGACACGCCCTGTTCCCTGGTGGATCCGAGCACCGCGCCCGAGGTGATGGCGGCGCACAAGCCCTCGCTGGTGCTGCTCGAAGGGGACACCTCGGCCAAGACCAACGCCATCTGCGCGAGGCTGCGCGAGCTGCGGCCCGGCGTCACGGTGGTGGTGATCGCCGATGCCGCCCGGCCCACCCTGGTGAGCGGGGCCAAGAGCGCCGGCCCCGGGCCCGACGCGATGCTCCTGCGGCCCCTCACGCTCGACCGGCTCGAAGCGGTGCTCGGCCCCGTGCTCGAGCCGCCCGGCAACCAGACCCCCAAGCGGGTGCTGGTGATCGACGACGACCCTGACGTGCTCCACCTCGCCGAGACCGTGCTGGGCCAGGACGGCTGCCAGGTCACCTGCTACTCCGACGCGCGGCAGCTCCTGCGCAAGCCGTGGCTGCCCGAGTACGACCTCGCGCTCATCGACGTGGTGATGCCCGAGGTGGACGGTCTGCAAGTGTGCCTGAAGCTGCGCGAGCAATGTGGAGATGAGCTGCGCATCTGCATGATCACCGCTGCCCACGACCCCGAGACGGTGCGCAAGGCCGAGCTCTACGGCGCCGACGGGTTCCTCACCAAGCCGATCCACCTGCACGAGCTGCTCGCGCTGGTGGGCCGCGCGCGGCTCTTCCCGGGCGCTGGCCGTCCGGGCGGTCGCCCGGCGGTCGGGTCCGGTCCGCGGCCCGTGACCGTCCCGCCCCCGGCCTCCGCGAGCAGGCCCGCGCTGCCCGCGATCATCGAGCCGCCGAGGCCCATCCTGGCAGCGGCGCGCAGGCCCCCGCATCTGCTGGTGGTCGATGACGACCTCGACATCCTCGAGTGGTGCCGCGCCGTCTTCTCCCGCGCCGGCGCGGTGGTCGATGCGATCCAGGACCCCTCGGCGCTGCGCGATTCGATGCCCCCCGGCGGCTCCTACGATCTGGTGCTGCTCGACATCTTCATGCCGGCCATCGATGGCATCGAGCTGCTCCGGCGCTTCTCCGCCGACGTGAAGAACCTCGCCTCGCGCTTCTACATCATCACCGCAGAGGAGGACCCGGCCCTCCGCCAGCTCGCCCGGCAGAGCGGCGCCGACGGCTACCTGACCAAGCCCCTGCAGCCTGAGGCCCTGCTGAGCCTCTTGAACAACAACGCGGCCTGAGGAGAAGCCCATGGCCCGCATCCTCCTGGTGGACGACGACCCGGACATCCGCTTCGTCGCCAGCCTGTCGCTCAAGCGCGGCAAGCACGAGGTGATCCCTGCCTCAGGCGGGCGCGAGGCGCTCGACTTCTTCGCGGGTGGCGGGCTCTGCGATCTAATCATCTGCGACCGGATGATGCCGGAGATGAACGGCCTGCAAGTCCTGGAGGAGCTGCGCAGCCGCGATCTGATCACCGGGCGGCGCTTCGTCTTCCTCACCGCCAAGGCGCAGGCGCAAGAGGTCGCCGAGGGCCTGGGCCTGGGCGCGAGCGGGTACCTGACCAAGCCGTTCGAGCCCAAAGAGCTGCTCGCGCAGGTCAACCAGCTGCTGCTGCAGGGCCAGCAGCTGCTCCCGGTGGGCTAGCCCGATGTCGCTGACGGCCTCACCGCTCCAGTCGCTCGTGCAGCTCGGCGCCTCCTCCCGCGACGCCGCGGCCGCGGCCGCGATGCGGCTCCAGGTCCTCGCCGAGACCGCCGAGCGGCTGGCCGGGCTGCCCGCAGAGCCACACCAGCCCGTGGCCGAGCGGCTCGAGCAAGCGCTCCTCTCGCTCTCAGTGGTGCTGGAGGAGTCGCGCGGCGCCAACCGCTCCGCCGAGAACGAAGTGGCCCGGCTCGAGAGCACGCTGCGCGCCCTCCGGGCCGCCAGCCGCGTGGCCGAGAGCGTCGCCAGCGCCTTCGAGCGCGAGCGCGTGCTCACCGCCATCCCCGATCAGCTGATCCGGACCTTTGGGGCCGCCACCGCGCGCGTCTGGCTGGTGGGCCCCGGCGACGAGTGCGCCTCCTGCGCGCAGGTGTCGCGCTGCCCGAACACGCGCAACTGCCTGCACCTCGTCGAGTACGGCGAGCCCGGCCCGCTCGACCTCGCGCTGCGGCGCGTGCCGATCGGCGACTTCTCGGTGGGCCGGGTGGGCGCGCGCGGCGCGCAGGTCGCCACCAACGACATCGCCAGCGACCCGGGGCTGGCCGACCCCGACTGGGCGAAGATCGAGCGCATCCAGGCCTTCGCCGGCCACCCGCTCCTCCACGACGGACGGCTGCTCGGCGTGGTCGCGATGTGGAGCCGCGCGCCGCTGCGCGAGGAGACCCTGGAGGCCCTGCGCATCCTCGCCCGCCACGCCTCGACGGCCATCGCCGGCGCGCAGCTGATCGACGCGGTCCGCGAGGAGAGCGAGCGCGC
>JAYWAO010000129.1:0-2255 GCA_043782365.1 Deltaproteobacteria bacterium | reverse complement strand
CCCCGGCCTCGCGGGCGCGGCGCACGTTCTCGATGGTGCTGCTGGTCGCGTTGGTGCCGCAGCCCGCGATCACGGGCCGGGGCGCGCCGCCTGCCTTCTCGGCGTGGGCCATCGCCTCCTCGACGCAGATGCGCACGGTGGCGACTGCTTCGGCCGCCGAGAGCGTGGCCCCCTCGCCGGTGGTGCCCGCGGGGACGAGCCCGTCGATGCCTGCCCCAAGCATCCAGCGGGCGTGGGCGCGGAAGGCCGGTTCGTCGAGGACGCCGCCCTTGAAGGGGGTGACCAGCGCCACCATCGAGCCACTCAGAGTCAGCACGGTTCGTCTCCAGCGGGCGGCCCGTGGTGGCCGCGGGAGGGGCACTTTAGCAGGGCGGCGCCGGGGGCGCCCGTGCTCATCCGAGGGCTGGTGAGGCCACCCGCGACCGACAAGTTCGTAGCCCGCGCGCGGCGGCGGCGCGGATCAGCCCGGGCAGGAGCAGGCTTTGGAGGCGCGACGCCGCGACGATCAGCGGCCGGAGCGTCGCGCGGCGCAAGTCAGGTCTTCGCGAGTAACGACGCTCCAAGAGTGGTGGGTCGGGAAAGAGGAGGGCGTCATTCGGCGGCGAGGCCGCCCTCGCCCTCCCAGCGCGCGAGCTGCTCCAGCAGCTCGTCTCGCGCGCTCATCAGTTCGCCGGGACGCTGCGCCGCGCGGTCATCAGCGCGGCCAGCTCCTCGGCGTGGTTCTCTTCGTCGGCGAGGATCTGCTCGAGCAGCCGGCGGGTGGTCGGGTCGTCGTCGCCGATGTAGCGGATCATCGCGCTGTACGAGTCGATGGCGACGCGCTCGGCGATCAGGTCCTCGCGGATCATGTCCACCAGCATCGCGCCGCCGACGTACTCGCTGTGCGAGCGCTCCAGCATCCCCTTCGGGTTGAAGTTGGGCTCGCCGTTCAGCTGCACGATCCGGCGCGCGAGCAGGTCGGCGTGTGCGCGTTCGTTCTCGGAGTGTTCGAGGAACTCGGCGGCGATCGCCTTCGCCTCCAGCCCCTGCGCCATGAAGTAGTGCAGCCGGTAGCGCAGGCCGCAGACCACCTCGGTGGCGAGCGCCTGGTTGAGCCGCGCGATCACCTCCTGGCGGTCCCCTCGGTAGCCCGCCGTGACGGCGCCTGATTCGATGTGTTCGCGGGCCCGCTTGCGAACGCCCTCGACGTCGGGTTGCAGCTCTTTGGTGTTCTTGGTGCTCTTGGTGCTCATGGGGTTCGCCTCGGTAGTGGTTGGGGTGCGGCAGGAGAGTCAGCAAGCGGCGGGCCACTCGTACGTGGGCCCGGTGCTCCAGCCTGCTCGCCGAGGACGACCTCCACCTGGTGGACGCCGCCGTCCAGGGCCAGCGGGATCGCGCCCGCGTACACCGGGACGCCGTCGAGGGTCGCCGAGGCGCCGCAGGCCGAGGATGCTCTCGAGCCCGGCCCGGTAGAGCCAGCCGGCCGAGCCCGTGTACCAGGTCCAGCCCGCGCGGCCCGCGTGCGCCGGGTGGGTGGTGACGTCCCCGGCGAGGACATATCGCTCGCCCTGGTACCAGGCTGCGTCCTGCCCTGTGCGGGTGTGGTTGACCGGGCTGAGCATGTGGAACAGCTCGGCGGCCTCGTCGCCGCTCCCTAGAACGCCGGCGAGTCAGGAGGCGGCACAATGCGGAAGATGACGGGCGTGTAATTGGGGTGGCAGGCGAACCCGCCGGCTTGTGGTCGGTCCATGAACAGGTCTATATTTTGACCAACCAGGCGGTCCACATGAAGCCCATCCAAGTCGCCGACGACATCCTCCCCATGTCCGCGTTCAAGGCCCGTGCCTCGGAGGTCGTCCGCTCGATGGGCACGCGCGGCCGCCCGATGATCATCACGCAGAACGGCAAGCCCGCGGCCGTCCTCCTCTCTCCTGCTGAGTACGACCGGCTGGCCTACGAGGGGCGCTTGCGGGAGGCAGTGCGAGAGGGACTCGCCGACGCCGACGACGGTCGCACCGTCTCGGACGAAGAGCTCGGCGAGGAGCTGGGCCGGGTGCTCAAGAGGCCCCGCAAGCCATGAGCAAGCTGCGGTGGACGCAGCGCGCGCGGCGCGATCTCCTCGCGATCGCGCGCTACATCGCTGCAGACAACCCTGCCGCCGCGCTGCGATGGGTGGCGTTGCTGCGCAAGCGGGCCCGCGCTGCCTCGCTGCTACCGCGCTCGGGCCGCCGGGTCCCCGAGCTCTCCGAAGGCGATCTGCGCGAGGTGGTGGTGAA
>JAYWAO010000128.1:0-17157 GCA_043782365.1 Deltaproteobacteria bacterium | reverse complement strand
CCTCGGCCTGGCACGGAAGATCGCGAAGAGCCGCATTTGCCGGGGCTCCTGATCGGACGACCTTCCCTGCCGCCGAATCCCCTACTTGCAGCCGCCGCCCCGAATGGCACTGGGACCTGCACGGAAGATCGCGAAGAGCCGCATTTGCCGGGGCTCCTAGAACGTCGCGTGCACCTGCACCGCAAACCCCGCATCCACCGGCCCGCCGTCGTTCCGCGGCCCGTACATGTACGGCAGCGTCGCGTCCAGCTGCCCGTGCGCCCCCAGCACCGTGCCGCCGCCCGCGCCCAGCCCCGCGTCGGGCACCTCGGTGAGCCAGAGCGAGACCGCCCCGGCATTCGTGCCCGGCGGATTCGGCTTCTGCACCGAGAACGCCACCGTGGCCCCCGTGTCGGCCACCAGCGCGCTCGCCGACGCCTGCAGGATCTGCGGGCTCGCCAAGGTGAGCGGCGCCGCGTCCTGGCCCCCGTCGCTGCTGCCAGCATCGGGCGGCTGCGGCGGGCCGCCGTCGAAGACGATCACCGCGTTGAACGCCTCCACCCCGGCCGGCAGCGCGCCGATGGGTGTCAGCGAAAAGCTCGTGCGGCTGCCCGCGTCGTCGCGCAAGAAGAGGGCTACACAGGCGAAGCCCGCGTCGTCGAGCAGGAGGCCCGCGTCGCCGTAGGGGACGAGGCCGCCGAGCCAGACCACGCAGCCCGCGTCACCGGCGTCGGCCGCGCCGGCGTCGGGCCCAGACGGCGAGTCGCTCGCGCACGAGAACCCGAGCGCGCCCGAGCAGGCGAGCGCCGCGGCCACACCGGCCAGCGCCCGCGCCTGCGAGCGACGCGCTTCAGGGACGGACATGCCTGGCACCTTGCCCGCGCGCCCCCCGGTCGCGTCAAGGGGGTGCAGGGGCGCGCCTGTGCGCACCGCTGGAAAGCCGCCGCCCGATGCGGTACGCCTTGCGCTCCTCGCGACTCCGCTCGCGGCCAACCCTCGCGTCTACCCCGGACACCCCCCATGTCGCCCGTGCTCCTCGCCGCGCCAGCCGGTTCCTTTGCACCCCTCTTCTGGGCGGTCGCTCTCTGGGTGGGCTTCGTCGTCTACGGCCTCTGGGGCCTGCGCACGCACCCCAAGGGGCTCAACCCGCTCTTCTTCACCGAGATGTGGGAGCGGTTCAGCTACTACGGCATGCGCGCGCTCCTGCTGCTCTACATGCGCCTGCCCGAGGCGAACGGCGGCCTCGGACTCTCGCTGCCCGTCGCCGGGTCGATCTATGCCTTCTATACCTTCTCGGTCTATGCGCTGAGCGTGCCGGGCGGCCTGATCGCCGATCGGTATCTCGGTTATCGAAAGGCGGTGCAGATCGGCGGCGTCTTGATCGCGCTGGGCGAGTTCGGCCTCGCCTCCGGCCCGCGGCCGCTCTTCTTCGCCGGGCTCACCGCCATCGCCTTCGGCACCGGCCTCTTGAAGACCAACTGCACCAGCCTCGTCGGGATGCTCTACCCGCCCAACGACCCCAAGCAGGACGCGGGCTACAGCCTCTATTACATGGGCATCAACATCGGCGCGCTGATCGCGCCGCTCATCCTCGGCTTCATGGCGCAGGACCCGGCCTTCGTGCAGGGACTCGCCGACGTGGGCCTCGCGGGCGCCAACGGCTGGCGGGTCGCCTTCGGGTTCGCGGGCCTCGCGATGTGCGCGGGCCTCGTGCAGTACACGCTGCGGCAGGGCGTGCTCGGCGAGATCGGCCTCGTGCCGGGCGCCAAAGAGCACGCCGCCAAGAAGGCCGAGGACCAGGCCCCGCTGACGGCAGAGGAGCGCGGCCGCATGTGGGTGGTGGCGATCCTGGTGCTCTTCATCATGACCTTCTTCTTCGTCTTCGAGCAGGCGGGGACGACCCTGAACCTCTTCGCCGACGAGCACACCCGCGACGCGGTCTTCGGCGTCACCTTCCCGTCGTCGTGGTTCCAGAGCGTCAACAGCATCTGGCTGCTCTTGCTCGCGCCCGTCTTCAGCGCGGCCTGGATCTGGCTCGGCGCGAAGGACCCGTCGAGCCCCGCGAAGTTCACCCTCGGCCTCTTCTTCGTCGGCGTCGGCATGCTCATCCTGGTGCCGCCCAGCCTCGCCTACACCGCCGACCCGAGCCTCAAGGTCTCGCCGTGGTGGCTGGTGGCGGTCTACTTCTTCCACACCGTCGGCGAGCTCTGCCTGAGCCCGGTGGGGCTCTCCACCGTCTCCAAGCTCGCGCCCGCCCGCTATGCCGGGTTGATGATGGGCGTCTTCTTCTTCGCCATCGGCGCGGGCAACATGCTGGCGGGCTTCGCGGGCGGCTTCAGCGACACGCTCCCGCCGGCCACGCTCTTCGGCGGCCTCTTCGCGATCACCACCACCATGGCGGTGCTGCTGGTGGTCCTCTCGCCGAAGATCAAGGCGATGATGGCGGGCGTGAAGTAGGGGCCGCGGTGCGGCGCTCCTCTCCATGAACCTGCTGCTGCTCAGGCCGGCGGAGCTCGGCCCCGACGGCACGGCGGTGCTGACGGGCCGCCGGCTGCTGCACGCCAAAGAAGTATTACAGTTGAGCACCGGCGACGCGCTCCGCGTCGGCCTGCTCGGCGGCCTGCGCGGCGAGGCGGAGGTGGTCTCGCTCGACGCCGCCTCGCTCACCCTGCGCGTGACGCTCTCCCAGCCGCCCCCAGCGCGGGCCGGCGTCGACCTGCTGCTGGCGATGCCGCGGCCCAAGGCGCTGAAGAAGATCGTCCCGGCGGTGGCTTCGTTCGGCGTCTCGCGGCTCTTCCTCGTCAACGCGGCGCGGGTGGAGAAGAGCTTCTTCTCCTCGCCCCTCCTGCAGCCCGCGGCCCTCGAGGAGCTGCTCTGCCTGGGGCTGGAGCAGGCGCGCGACACGCGGGTGCCCGAGGTGCGCGTGGCGCTGCGGCTCAAGCCGTTCGTGGAGGACGAGCTGGACGGGCTGCTGGGAGACGGCGCGCTGCGCCTGCTCGCCCACCCTGGCGCGGCGCCGCTCGGGGCGCTGCTGCGCGCGGAGCCCAAGCGGCCGGTGGCGCTCGCCGTCGGCCCGGACGGCGGCTGGGTGCCCTTCGAGCGGGACCTGCTGGTGCAGCGCGGCTTCCGCGAGGTGTCGCTCGGGGAGCGGCCGCTGCGCACGGAGGTGGCGGTCAGCGCGCTCCTCGGGGCGCTGGCGGCCTGGAGCTGAGCGGCCTGCCTCCGGCTATGGCAGTCCCTTCGCCTCGAGCACCTCGAGCAGCAGCACCTCGTCCTTCGGGTTGCCGCGCGCCGGGTCGGCCGCCAGGACGCCATGCACCTCGAGCCGCGCGCCGGCGGGGGCCAGGAGCGGCGTCGCCGTCGCCAGCCGGAAGCGCTCACCGCTCTCCAGCAAGAGCGTGCGCGCGTCGCCCTCGACCAGCAGCGTGCCCTGCGCGACAACCTGCGCCTCCTTCGGCAGCAGGTGGGCGAACCGGATCAGCCTGCGCAGCTCGCCCACCGTCGCGGTCGAGCGCGGCGCGAACCGCACCTCGGCGACCCGCCTGCCCCAGCTGACCTCGCAGGAGGCGACGCCGTCGAGCTTCTTCACCGCCACGCGCACGGCGTGGGCGCAGTCCGCTCACTCGAGCCCGGAGACCCGCTGCGCGACCTCCACCAGCCCGGCCTGGGCCGCGCGCGGCAGCAGCGACACCAGCACTGCCAGCAGCGCGCCGCTTTGGAGTACGGTCGTCATCTAATCACCCACCGTCACCAGCGCGACGCCGGCCTGCAGCGCCGTGCCCTCCGAGACCACGCCGAGCGCGCCCTCGTTGGCCTTCACCTTGGCGATGGTGTCCGCGTCGCCGGTGGGGATCAGCGGGTTGCGCAGCTCGCCCTTGAAGACCTCCTGCCGGATCTTGGCGGACAGAAAGGTGGCGGAGGTGGAGAAGTAGGTGGAGGCGACCCAGCCCAGCCCGGCGGAGTCCTCCTTGCCCAGCACCAGCTGCACCGTTGCGCCGGAGGGCCACTTCTTGGCGCGGCCGATCAAGAGGTCGCGGAGCACGGCGGTGTTGATGGTGGCGGAGCTGTTCTTGGCGTTGCGGATGACGACGAACCCGCCCTCGGCGCGGGCGGCGGGAGCGGCCATGCCGAGCAGGAGCGCCAGGGCGGCCAGGGTGCGAGCGATGGTCCTCGTGGAGATCATGGTCGGTCCCCTAGAAAGCGAAGGCGGCCTGGAGCCGGGCGAAGTCGGTGGCGGTGCTGCCGGCCCGGTCGAACGCCTGGCGCCCTGCCTCCACCTTCAGCGCGAGGTTGTCGCCCACCTTCCACTTCACGCCCGCGCGGCCGAGGGTCTGGCTCCCCGCGAGCCCGAGCGGACTGGTGAGGAAGTAGGGGCTGACCTCGTCGCCGAACGAGACCCGCTCGAAGACGGCGTAGGGCATGGCCGCGCCGACCTCGTACCCCACCTCCAAGAGGTACGCCTGCGTGGAGTAGCTCTTGCTGCGCCTGGTCTCGTCGTGATTGAAGAAGGCGGCCTCGGCGATCAGGTGGACCTTGCCTTCGATGTAGGCGGCGTGGACGCCGAGGATCCGCTCGTTCATCTCCGGGATCGGCAGCGGCAGGTCCGGTTCATCGTTGGCGGCCATCCGGTCGAGGTAGGCGCTGCCGCCGAGCACCAGTCCGGACAGGAAGGCCGGCTCGAAGCGCAGCCGGACGTTGAAGGCTTTGGTCTTGTTGTCGTCGATGAGGTTCTGCACCTCGACGAGGCGGCGGCCGCGCCCGTTGGCGAGGTCGAGGTCGTAGCGCAGCGCGCCCGCGCCGAAGCTGAAGCGGCCGTCGGCGTGGACCCCGACCGAGTGCGCGGGGATCAGCCCTCCGCCGTCCTCGAAGTCGAGCCAGAGGGGGCGATCGGTCGGGAGCAGGAAGTAGGTCCCGTGGTGGTAGGCGTCGTTGTAGTAGCCGATCGCGGTGTGGAACCGGCCCGCGCGCAGCCGGAGCCGGTCGTCCACCAGCCAGGCGACCTCGAGCCGCTCGGCCGAGGCCACGAAGGTGTTGTTGTCGCCGATCTCGAAGTTGATCTCGGCGAGGAACGAGAAGTCTCCCGAGGAGCCGCTCGGCAGCAGCTCCACGTGCGGCGCGGAGAAGGTGTGCGCGGTGTCGGCGCCGTGCTCGAGGTGGGCCCCGACGTCGCCGTAGACGTTGATGTTGAGCTGGGCGTGCGCGGCCAGCGGAGCGGCCAGGACCGCGGCCAGGGCACAAGCTGGAGCGAACAGGCGCATGAGACCTCCGCGGCCCCCACGTGGGCCGTCGGGCATCGCGGGAGGGCTTCAGCGCAACACCTGCTACATCCATCGGCGGGTTGCCTGCGGCACTTTAGCGCAAGCCCGATCCGAGCAGACCCCCGATCGGCCGTCAGCCGCCGGTGAGCGCCGCCCGGCCACCGCCCAGCGGCAGCACCTCGCGCGTGAGGTTCCGCGGGGCCTGCGCGCCCACCACCAGATCGTCCTCGATGCGGATGCCGCCGAACGGCGAGAGCGCGTCGACCAGCTTCCAGTCGATGGCCGCGGCGCCCGGCCCGTCGCGCAGCGGCCGCAGCAGCGCCTCGATGAAGTAGAAGCCCGGCTCGATGGTGAAGCACTGCCGCGCCGAGATCACCGTGGTGTTGCGCAGGAACGGGTTCTCCGCCTTGGGCTTCAGGAGCCCGCAGCCGACGTCGTGGGTCTGCAGCCCCAGCGAGTGGCCGAGGCCGTGGGGGAAGAAGGCGCGGGTGATGCCCGACTCGAGCAGCTCGCCCTCCGGTAATTTCGATAACCCGACCTCGCGGATGATGGCCGCGGTCTGGCGGTGCGCCTCCTCGTGCAGCGCCTCGTAGCGCAGGCCCGGGAGCGCCTTCGCGCAGAGCCGCAGCTGCATCCCTTCCATCAGGGAGACGAGCTGCGCGAAGGTGTCGCCCGCCGCGCCGCCGCCCTTCACCCAGGTGCGCGTGACGTCCGAGCCGTAGCCCGCGAACTGCGCGCCCGCGTCCACCAGGAGCGAGCCCGCCGGGGCCGCCTTCTTCTGGTAGGTGACGTGGTGGAGCGTGGCGGCGTGGGCGCCGAGCGCGACGATGTTCTTGTAGGGAGTCTCGGAGTCGTCCTGCCGCGTGGCCGAGAGGAAGGCCAGGTGCAGCTCCAGCTCGGGGAGGTCGCTCTGATCGAAGAGCCGGCGGAGGTGGTCGTGGCCCGCGGCGGCGCGGCGGTTGGCTTCGTCCAGGCAGGTCTCTTCGTAGGCCGTCTTGTGCACACGGAGCTGGTCGAGCGCCAGCGCCAGGGCCGAGGGGTCTCGCGCTTCACCGAGCCCGAACGCCGCCGCTGCGGCAGCGTCTTCGCCGATGAAGGCGGCCTTGCCCAGGCCCTGCAGGGCCTTCTTCACCCGCGCCGCGACCTGCCCGGGCGACGCCTCCTCGACCTCGAAGGAGTCCCAGAAGTGGTCGGTCTCGGGCGGGCGCAGCGTCTCCCAGAAGTCCTCCGCCTTGGCCCGCACCAGCACCGGCTTCTTTCCGGGCCGGACGACCACCGCGCAGCCGGGCTCCGAGAGCGGCAGCCAGTGGTGGAAGTGGGGCGTGGTCCGCAGCGGCCAGTACTGGTCGTCGTAGCCGCTGCGCTTCTGCTGGGTGCCCGAGTGGAGCACCACGGCGTCGTAGCCGAGACGCGCCAGGACGGCGCTGGTCTCGGTCTGCAGCCAGGAGACGTGCGAGCGGTGGAGCGCGGCGAGTTTGGCGAGGTCCATGCCGGGGAGGGTACCCCAACTCACCTATCCCGGCACGACCGCGGGCCGTCCGTCCGGACTGCGCGGCGCGCGGGAAGACTCTGGGGAAGCTGCGGGCCGCGCGCCTGCTACTCCTCCTCCTCGTCCTCTTCCTTGAACGAGAGCTCCCGCGAGGCCCGGACCAGCGCCTTGAAGCGGGCGTCGCCGTGGAGCGAGTCGAGGTCCTCGTCCGACTTCAGCTGCTCCCAGTCGGAGAAGCCCGCGTCGACCGACTTCTTCAAGTAGTCGAGCGCGGCGTCCTTGTGCTCCTGCCGCGCCGCCGCGCAGCCCAGGTTGTAGAGCGTCTTCCCCGGCTGGTACCCGCGTGAGAGGGCGCCGGCGAAGGCCTTCTCCGCCTCGGCGTACTTGCCCGCGGCGAGCAGGCCGTAGCCCAGGTTGTGCCAGGCGCGGCCGGCCTTCTCGTACTTCTTCACCGCGTCCTGCAGCCGCGAGAGCTCCTCTTCCTGGTCGCCGTGCCTGCTCTTGAACGGACCCCACTGGAGCCCGCGCATCGAGGAGGGGAACTGCAGCGCCTTGGCCATCAGCATGAGGTCCTTGAAGCGGGCCTCACCGCGGAGATCCGCGAGGTCGTCGTCCGACTTCATGTGCGAGACGTCGTCGAAGCCCGCGGCGATCGCCTGCTCGAGCTTGTCGAGGGCGGCGGTCTTGTCGCCCTTCTGCGAGAGCGCGCAGGCCGCGTTGTAGAGGTAGGTGGACTTGCCCGGCGACCGCTCGGCGGCAGCGTTGAAAGCCTTGGCGGCGGCGTCGTACTCACCGGCCTCGAGCAGCGCGCGGCCGGCCTGGTCATACGGCCCCGACTCCTTGGGCTGCTTCGCCTCGACGCGCTCGAGCTTGCGCAGCGCGGCCTTCGCCTCGCTGGAGCCGCGGCTCTTGCGCAGCTCCTTGCGGGCCTCGCGGAACTTCGGGTCGCCCTTGACGTCGTCGAAGTCGTCGTCGTGATCGATCGAGCCCGCCACGTCGAACCCCTCGTCCTGCGCCTTCTTCAGCCACTCGATGGTCTTGGCGACGTCGCCCTGCAGCGCCTGGCCGCAGGCGATGTTGTAGGTCGCGTCGTCGACCCGCTGGTCGGCGGCGATCGCCTTCTGGAACGCCTCGATGGCCTGCGGGTACTTCCCCTTGCGGTGCAGCTCCATGCCCTTCGAGTACCAGTCGCGGCCGCCGTCGCTCGAGGAGCGGGACCAGCCGTTCGACCAGCTCCAGTTGCGGCGGTCGGCGAGCTTGCCCATCGCCCGCTCCAGCTCGCGCTGCACCTTCGCCTGCACCTTGGGCGAGAACGCCTCTCCGAACGCGCGGCCCACCTCGCCGCCGACCTCTTCGCCGAGGCCCTCGAGCGAGCGCAGCTTGCGCTCGAGCCTGCGCACCCCGCGGCCCTTGTCGGCCATCGCCAGCTCCTGGTGCAGACCGCGCTGCGCGAGCGCTGCCTCGCGCCGGTCCTGCACGTCGGCGCGCGAGGAGAGCCGCTCTGCGTCTGCCTCGGCCCGCGCGCGCAGCCGCTCCGCCCGCGCTTCGGCCTGCCCGCGCGCCCGCTCCGCCTGCGCCTCCGCCTGCTCGCGCATCCCCTCGGCCTGCGCCTCGACCTGCTCGCGCTGCTGCTCCGCCTCCGCCTCGGCCTGCGCGCGCAGCGCCTCGGCTTGCTCCTCCGCCTGCTCGCGCGCCTCCCCAGCGGCCTCCTCCGCGCGCTCGATCGCCGCGTCCATCGACTCCACCGAGCCACCGCGCCGCAGCGAGCTCCGCGAACGCGTGCCCTCTGCTGCGGCGTCGGCTGCGGCCACCCGCTGCCGCGGATCGAGCCCGGTGCGGCGGGGCGCGTGGCGCGCGGTCGAGAGCATGCCGCCGTCGGAGGAGTCGGACTGGGCAGCCACCGCGGAGGTGGGTGAGGCCGCCGACAAGAGTAACACCGCGACGCCCGCGGCCGCGATCGAGGCGAGGCGCCCTGCCCGGCCCGGGCCCGTCCGCGCCTTCTGCGCGTCCAGGATCGACCGCAGGCGCGACTCGATCCCGGACGAGCGGGCCATCGCCATCGAGACGCGGGGCGCGCTCTCACCCCGCAGCGAGCGGACCAGCGCGATCAGGTGCGAGGCGTAGTCGCTGGGCAGCGTGCCCGCCGCCAGCACCCGGTCGTCGGCGGCCTGCTCGGCGTCGCGGCGGACCGAGCGGTGGAGCCACCAGACCAGCGGGTGGAACCAGAAGAACGCCAGCGCGATCTCCGAGACGATCAGCCACTCCCAGTCGCTGCGCGCGACGTGCGCGAGCTCATGGAGCAGCACCACCTTGGTGCGCTCCCGGGTCCACTCGTGCGCGGCCTCCGGGAGGAGCACCACGGGGTTTCGCGAGCCCGCCGTCATCGCCACGGGCTGGTCTTTGGCCACCAGCAGCGTGGCCTTGCGCGAGAGCCCCACCGCGGCCGAGGCCTCGGGCAAGAGCGACTCGAGCGCCGAGCCGGCGGGCTGCGCGGCCTGCACCGTGCGCCGCACCTTGAAGGCGCTGGAGAGGAGCCGCGCGAGGAGCGCGAACGCGCCCGTGATCCACATCGCCGCGGCAGCCGCAGAGAGCGCGAGCACGCCCACCGCCAGCGGCAGATAGCGCAGCCGCGAGAGCAGGCTGGAAGACGACTTCGCGAGCCACGGACCCGACACCACCAGCTCGGGCACGGTCCCGACGGGCACCGTCGCGCGCGCTTGCGCAGGCGACGGCAGGGGAGGAGCGGGAGGCAGGATCGCGGTCATCGTTCCGGAAGGGATGGGGAGCGTGGGCAGCGCGCTCACCGGCCAGACCGCTCCGGGCTGCGGCTGCGCGCGCGCAAACGCCGAAGGCAGGCGCACCTTGGGCAGCACCGGAAGCTCCCAGCGCGGCAGCAGCATCGACGCAAACGGCAGCACCGCCACCGCCAGGAGACCGAGCGAGGCGGCGAGGTGCCGGGACGCCGCCGACGACCGCCGCAGCGCGAGCACGAGCAGCGCCGTCACCAGCAGCACCGCGGTGGCCTTGAGCGAGAGCTGCACCGCGAATCCGAGCGCGTTGCCGAGCGTCAGGTTGGGCTCCATGGCTAGCGTCCCTCCTTGCGGGCCTGGTCGACCAGGCGCGAGATGCGCTCGAGGTCGTCTTCTCCGAGCTTGTCCTTCTCGAGGTCGAGCAGCGCGGCGACCGCCTTGGTGGCGGAGCCGTCGAAGAAGGTCTGCAGCAGGTTGCGCATCGCCGCCCCGCGCGCCTGCGAGGCCGGGAGCGTGGGCAGGAAGACGTGGCGCGTGCCGTCCTGCTCGTGCCGCAGGTGGCCCTTCTCCTCGAGGACGCGGAGGTGGGCGCGGACGGCGGAGTAGCCAGGCGGATCGCTGAGGGCGGCCATCACCTCGGCGGCGGTGGCGCGACCGGCGCGATAGATGACGTCCATGATCTCGCGCTCCCTGCGGCTGAGGCTCAAGAGGATCTGCTGGGCCTTCACGGTGACTCCTTCGGGCCGGCTCCGGCCGCCTCGCTGCGTGGTGCTGGAAAACCAGCAGGTGCTAGAAAACTAGCGGCAGCGGGCGTGCGGGTCAAGCCAGTGGGGGAGATACGGAGGGGCGGGGAGGATGTTTCACCAGGGCTGCGCGGCAGGCGCGCTCCGGGCGCAAGCGCACGGATCGGCGGTGGGATCGGCGCTGCGATCCCGCAGCGAAAGGCCCTCTGAGGAGCCCAGGGAGGAACCCAGGAGCCGAGTGAAGGGTCCGAGGCGGCGACACCTTGGGTGCGAACCTGGGTTCGGCCGACGGGGCGGATTCCGTGGAACTCCGCGCCGCCCTCGTGCGACCTTGACCGCCTTCAACAGGAGTCCGCGTGCCCACTCACCGACGCCCCCTCGCCACCCTCCTCGCAGCCCTGCTCTCCGCCTGCGCCGCGCCCCGCGCCAGCGCGCCGGGCGGATGGCAGCAGCCCTCCTGGTCGCAGCAGATCGCGCTGCGCGAGGGCTGGCTGAAGACGCGCCACGGGATGCTGCTGGAGATGATGCGCCGCCACGGCGTCTCGATGTGGATCGTCGCCAACGAGGAGTTCCACGACGACCCGCTGACGTCATTGGTCGCGCCCCCGCGGCCCTACGCCGGCAACCGCGACTTCTTCGTCTTCGCCGACGACGGCGACCGTGGCCTGCGGAAGTTCGCGGTGATGGGCTACGCCGAGGAGGCGGTGGCGGCGTTCTTCGAGGCCCCCGAGGATCCGAAGAAGCCCAAGGAGGCGCTCGCCGAGCTGTACGCGCGCTTCAAGCCGAAGACGATCGCGCTCTCGATCGGCCCCGTCGGCGCGGGCCCGCAGGAGACCACCGGGCCCACGGTTGCCGCTCCGGCCCCGACCGGCGTCGCGCCGCCTCCGCCGACGCTGGGCCCGGCGCTGGGCGCGCGCGGCGTCACCCGCAGCCTGACGCGCGACAACTACCTCTTCCTCGCCGACGCGCTGGGGCCCGAGGCCGAGCAGCGGTTCATCCCGGCGGCGCCGTTGATCGAGGAGTACCTCGACACCCGGCTCCCCGAGGAGAAGGCGCCTTATACGCAGCTCGTCCAGCTCACCGAGGCGCTGGTGAAGGAGGCGCTCTCCTCCAAGGTCATCACCCCGGGCAAGACCACCGTGGGCGACGTGCGCCGGCATCTCTATGACGCGCTCACGCGCGCGGGCGTGGGCACCTGGTTCCAGCCTGACCTGCGCGTGCAGCGCAAGGGGGGCGCGGGCCCGCTCTCGCGCGGGTTCCTCGCCGTCGCCAAGGAGGCGCTTTTGATCGAGCGCGGCGACCTCGTGCACGTCGACTTCGGCGTCTCCCTGCTGGGCCTGAACACCGACTGGCAGAAGATGGCCTACGTGCTCAAGGAGGGCGAGACCGACGCGCCCGCGGGGCTGAAGGCGGCGCTGAAGAACACCAACCTCCTGCAAGACGCGATGGTGGCCGAGTCGCGACCGGGCCGCACGGGCGCAGAAGTGTATGACGCGGTGATGGCGGCGGTGAAGGCGAAGGGCCTCGAGGCGCAGGTGTATTCGCACCCGCTCGGCAACCAGGGGCACGCGCTCGGGGCCGCGATCGACTTCCGTGCGGCGCAGCGCAAGCAGGAGCCAAAGGCGCTGCGCAAGGGGAGCTACCTCGCCGTCGAGCTGAGCACGAAGACCAAGGTGCCCGAGTGGGGCGGCCAGGAGGTCTACGCGATGGAGGAGGACCCGGCGTGGCTGGGGGACGACGGGTGGCACTTCTTCGTGCCGCGGCAGGAAGAGTATTACTTGGTGCGGTGAGCAGTGCCGCGGAGGCGCGCGGGGGACCTCGTCGACCTGCTGCGCGGCACCGACGCGCACCCCTCCCCGCGTGCATGGGAGCGTCGCGAACGATAGGATGCCTCCGAGCATGGCCGAGTCCGCGCGCAAGCCCGCCACCTACCAGGACGTCCTCGACGCCCCGCCCGAGAAGGTGGCCGAGGTCGTCGCGGGCGAGCTGTACTTGAGCCCGCGCCCCCGCGCCCGGCACGGCCTCGCCAGCGGGGAGCTCTTCGGCGAGCTGCGCTCTTCGTTCGGCCGGCGTGGCGGCGGGCCTGGGGGCTGGGTGTTCCTCATCGAGCCGGAGCTGCACCTGGGCGATGCCATCTTGGTGCCCGACGTCGCCGGCTGGCTGATCACCCGATTCCCGGTCGAGGACCTCGCCTTCTTCTCCGCGCCCCCCGACTGGGTCTGCGAAGTCCTCTCCCTTTCCACCGCCCGGCTCGACCGCCTCCGCAAGCTCCCGCTCTACGCGGCGCAAGGGGTGCGGTTCGCCTGGCTCGTCGACCCCGAGACGCGCACGCTCGAGGCGTACCGCAACGAGGGCGGCCGCTGGCTGCAGCTCGGCGTCTTCGGCGACGACGCCAAGGTGAAGGCCGAGCCGTTCGAGGCGATGGAGCTGCAGCTCGACCGGCTCTGGAATCCGTAGGCGACAGGGCGCGGCGCCCTGCCCCTTTTTCCGGCGCCCGGTCTCTGCTACACCGCCGCGACATGACCATCCCGACCCTCGACGCCAAGGCCGCGCTGCACCGCTCGGAGTCCATCTGGGAGAGCGAGATCCTCCCGGCGCTCCACGCGTACATCCGCATCCCCAACCAGTCGCAGGCGTTCGACGCGAAGTGGCGCGAGCGCGGCCACATGGAGCGCGCGGTCTCGCTCATCGAAGGCTTCTGCCGGGCGCAGGTGCAGCACGTGCCGGGCCTCCACGTGGAAGTGGTCCGCCTCGAGGGCCGCACGCCGCTCCTCTTCATGGACGTCCCGGGCACGGGCGCTGATACTGTATTACTCTATGGCCACCTCGACAAGCAGCCCGAGATGACCGGCTGGCGCGCGGGCCTCTCGGCGTGGGAGCCCACCCGCGAAGGCGACAAGCTCTACGGCCGCGGCGGCGCCGACGACGGCTATGCGGCCTTCGCGTCCCTGGCGGCCCTGCGCATCCTCGCCGAGCAGAAGATCCCCCGCGCGCGCTGCGTGATCCTCATCGAGGCCGGCGAGGAGTCTGGCTCCCCCGACCTGCCCGCGTACATCGAGCACCTCGCGCCCCGCATCGGCACGCCCTCGCTGGTGGTCTGCCTCGACTCGGGCTGCGGCAACTACGACCAGCTCTGGAGCACCACCTCGCTGCGCGGGATGATCGCCGGCGTCCTGCGCGTGCAGATCCTCACCGAGGGCGTGCACTCGGGCGACGCCTCGGGCGTGGTCGCGTCGAGCTTCCGCATCGTGCGCAAGCTGCTCTCGCGCATCGAGAGCGAGGAGACCGGCGCGGTGCTGCTCCCGGCGCTGCACACCGAGGTCCCGGCGGCGCGGCTGGCGCAGGCGCGGGAGGCGGCGCGCGCGCTCGGCCAGGAGGTGGTCGGCAAGTTCCCCTTCGTCGAGGGGGCGCTGCCGATGGGCCACGACCTCGCCGAGCTGGTGCTCAACCGCACCTGGCGGCCCACCGTCTCGGTGATCGGCGTGGACGGCATCCCCTCGCTGGAGACCGCCGGCAACGTGCTGCGGCCGCAGACCGCGGTGAAGCTGTCGATCCGCATCCCGCCCCGCGTCGACCCGAAGAAGGCCACCGCCGCGGTGAAGGAGGCGCTGGAGCTGGACCCGCCCTACGGCGCGCGTGTTACATTTGATGGCGACAAGGCCTCGGTGGGCTGGGACGCTCCGCCGCTGGCGCCGTGGCTCGAGGGCGCGGTGGACAAGGCCTCCCGCGCGCTCTGGGGCAAGCCGCCGATGAGCATGGGCGAGGGCGGCACCATCCCCTTCATGGGCATGCTCGGCGAGAAGTTCCCCGAGGCGCAGTTCCTCATCACCGGCGTGCTCGGGCCGGCGAGCAACGCGCACGGGCCCAACGAGTTCCTCCACATCCCCACCGGGGAGAAGCTGACGGCGGCGGTGGCCTCGGTGATCGCCGACCACTTCGCGCGGTAGCCAGTCGTCACCGGGTAGGTCAGATACCCCCTTGCGTCCTCAGTAGTTGCCGCAGATAGAATCGTCCCATGGGACTGCAAGATTGGGTTGAAAATTTCCGCGGGCTCCACCAGCGGGCCCGCGAAGGCAAGCTCGACGAGCGCGAGCTTGGGCGCTACCACGAGGCCCGCGAGGAGCTGGCGCAGGCGCTGGTCGGGGCGCAGAAGGTCACGCTCCGGCCCGGCGAGAGCGCGTGCAGCGCCCTCCGCGTGCCCAGGGCGATGCAGGTCGACATCAGCGTGCCGGGGGGCAAGCAGCGCGCGATGACCCTGGATGTCTCCGGCAACGGCTTCTCGGCCATGCTCGGCATCGGGCTCCCCGTGGGCGAGCGCCATGACGTGGTGCTGAAGATGCCGGCGGGCGCTCCGCCGCTCGAGGCGCAGGCCACCGTCGCCGGGACCAAGCGGCAGGGCGGCACCTACCGGGTCAGCTACGAGTTCGCCAACTTGACCGCCGGGCAGAGCGACCTGCTGATGTACCTGGTGTTCGACGCGGCGCTCGAGGCGTTGAAGAAGAAGTAGGCGGCGACGACGCTGCAGGCGACCCGCATGTCTACCCCAGTTGGCAAGGCTGCAACCGAGGCCGGGGGGCGCGGGCGTTTCTCGCTCGTGGCCGGGGTGGTAGGAGAACGCATGCCCCGCCTCCGCCTCGTCCAGCTCCCCGTCCCCGCCCCCGCTGCGCTCGCGGCCACCGGCAACGTCCCGCTCGCGGCCGGTGCGCTCGGGGTCTCGGCGCGGGTCCACGGGCTCGGGCAGCGCCTCACCATCGAGGTCGCGCAGCCCGACACGACCGACGTGCTCGGCGACACGCTCCTCGCCGACCGCCTCGCGCAAGGCGAGCCCGAGTTCCTCGGGCTCTCCCTCTACCTCTGGAACAGCGAGCGCTCGCTCCACCTCGCGCGGGAAGTGAAGCGCCGGTCGCCACGCACCCGGGTGCTGATCGGCGGGCCCGAGGTCTCGAGCGACAACGGGTTCCTCCTCTCGCAGCGCGGGTTCGACTTCGCGGTGACGGGCGAGGCCGAGGACAGCTTCGCCAGGCTGATGCACGGCCTCCTCGACGGCGGCGACGGCGCCGGGATGCCAGGCGTGGCGGTGCAGAGGCCGCTCGGGCTCTCCCCGTTCGGCGCGGCGCCCGGCGCGAACTTCCCGCTCACCGACTACCCGTCGCCGTACCTCGAGGACCTGGTGCCGGTGGACCCGCACCGGAGCACCTACGTGGAGACGGTGCGCGGCTGCCGGAGCCACTGCACGTTCTGCTTCTACCCGCGGTCCTCCAGCGTGCTGCGGACGCTCGACGTCGACCTCTCGGGTAAGCTGGTGGCGGGGCTGCGCGATCGCGGCGCGCGCGAGGTGGTCTTCCTCGACCCCACCTTCAACCACCGGCCGCAGTTCGAGGAGCTCCTGGCAGAGCTCGCCCTGCAGAACGCCGACAAGCGGATGACATTTTTCGGCGAGGTCCGCGCCGAAGGCCTGACGAGCGACCACGCGCACGCGCTGAAGAAGGCCGGCTTCGACCGGCTGGAGATCGGCCTGCAGTCGGTCAACCAGGGCACCCTCAAGAAGGTGCGGCGCGGCGGGTCGGCCAAGAAGGTGGCCGAGGCGGCGAAGCTGCTGCACGACGCGGGTATTACACTTCTGGTGGACCTGATCATCGGCCTGCCGGGCGACACGCCCGACGACGTCGATCGGGGCGTCGACTTCCTCCTCGAGCACGGGCTCGGTGACGAAGCGCAGGTGTTCCCGCTCTCGCTCCTGCCGGGCACGGCGATGCGGTCGACTGCCGAGGAGGATGGCGTCGAGTTCGACCCGGCCCCGCCCTACCGGGTGCGGCGCACGCCCGGGTTCACGCCCGAGCAGCTCCGCCAGACGCTGGAGTCCGCCGAGGCGAGGCTCGACCGGCGCCTCGATGAAGAGCCGCGGCCGCACCTGGTCGAGGCTTGGAGCCCCAAGGAAACTGGCCCGGTGCTGCTCGCGCCCGATGTCTTTGCGCTCGACCTCGACGACGCCACGCTGGCCGCCACGCTCGCCGCAAGAGCGCCCGGAGCGCAGCACGCCGCGCTCTGGCTCACGGGCCGTGACCTCTGGGCGCAGCGGGCCGGGGTGAAGGCCGCGGTGGAGGCGCGCCTGCGCGTCGATCCGTATGCCACGTTGGACGTGGTGCTCCGGCCGCTCGGGCCGTTCCCGCTCGACCTGCTCGAGCAGCTGCGCGTGCAGGTGGACGCGGCCACGCCGAGCTACGTCTCGCGCGCGCTGGCCCACCGGGGCGAGAACGGGCAGCGGCGCCTCTCGGTGGTGCTGGGCGAAGCGTCGCTGCTCCCGGCCGATTGGGTGGAGGCGGTGCGCGACCTGGCGTCCGTCTTCCAGGAGATGACCTTGCGCGCGGCGGCGAAGGTGGCCGAGGAGCTGGGCGACCGCCTGCCAGGGGCGCGCATCGTCGGAGCGCTCGACGACGCCGAGGCGCTGGCCCGCCTGCAGCGCGAGGCGCCGGCAGCGAGTATTACATTTGCAGACCGGGCGCGCGAGGCGTGGTGGACGCGCGCGGTGCTGGGGTACGGGGACACCGACCGGTAAGGCCGCGCGAAGGAATTACTCATTCGATTCTCTTGAGCGTCGATATCGGCTGCAGATCGACGCCTAGCCTTATCGAGCCTCGATCAGGAGCCCCGGCAAATGCCGGGGCTAGAAAAACGGCCGCCCTCCGGGCTGTGACAAGACTTGGTGAACCGCGACACCTCGCTCGAAACGCCCAGTCGAGGCACGGATGGCCAACCGCCGCCACCGAACCGAACGAGCCCGACCCTGCGACTCGCAGCCCCCGAAGGGGGCGGCCGTCCTTCTAGCCCCGGCATTTGCAGCTCTTCGCGATCTTCCGTGCAGGTCCCAGTGCCGTTCGGGGCGGCGGCTGCAAGTAGGGGATTCGGCGGCAGGGAAGGTCGTCCGATCAGGAGCCCCG
>JAYWAO010000127.1:0-2271 GCA_043782365.1 Deltaproteobacteria bacterium | reverse complement strand
GCGACCGCCGGTCGGGGCGCGTGGAGCGCTCCGGGCCGGCGGCGAGGTGATTCGGTAATGTTCGGTAGGGCTAGAGCACCGAACGGTTTGACTCCCGTCGCCAGACCGATCGGCGCTCTAGGCGGCGCCCTTGCGCTCCCTCTGGAGGTCCTGGGTGATCAGGTCGATCAGCTCGGTGGAGAGGGCGAGGAGCTGCTTGGGCGTGTACCCGCTGGAGCGGAGCTCCTTGTAGAACGAGCGGGCGAGGATGCGCGCGCCGGCGGCGCGGTCAAAGGGCAGCGGCGCCGAGGGCGACTTCTCCTCAGGCTGTTGCACGGCGAGCTTCTCAGACACAGGCTGCTCCTGGTCAAGGCTTCGTGAGGCTGCGCGCCGAACCCTTTGCAACCTCCTGGCCGTAGAAACCCCCATCGCTTGTGCGTGTATTTCCGGCCTCTTGCAAAACTGCGACATTCGTTGGTGCGTAGCCGTTCACGCGATTCCTACCTGCAAGGGCGGTCAGGTGCGCAATCGGCTTCGCGCCGCGCCGCGGCGAGGAGTCTCTTGGTGCTGCGGGCGCACACACTCCGGTGTAGAAAAGCGGACATGAAGCTGATCGTGCGCCACGGCCAGGGCGAGCTGGTCGTCCCCAGCCAGAAGGAGTTCCTGCTGCTCTTCCAGCGCGGCTTCATCGCGCCCGAAGACCAGGTGCAGCGCGACGGCCGCGGACCCTGGGTGGCCGCCGGCGACCTCCCGTGGATCCGCGGCACCGCCCTCGACGAGAAGCAGGACAACCGCCGTCTCTTCGGGCTCACGCTCGGCCTGATGGTGGCGGGCCTGATCGCGATCGTCTGGATGCAGGCGCACTACGCGGGCAAGAGCGCCGCGAGCACGGCGCCGGCCAGCAAGCCTGTTCGATAACGAATCGGGGCTGCTGCACCACCTCGCCATCGGCCGCGGGCGAGCGAACGGTCGGAGCACAGCGCTCGCCGCTCCTAGCTCTCCCACGAGAGCCACTCGTCGCCGAGCCGCTCCTCCTGCTCGTCGGCCTTCCAGCGCCCCTTCCACTCGACCACCTCCCAGCCGCGGCGAGTGGCCTCGGCGCGGAAGGCAGGCTTGGGGTTGATCACCACGGGGTGGCCGACCTCCTCGAAGAGAGACGTGTCGGCCACGCTGTCCGAGTAGAGGTAGCAGCGGGCCACGTCGATGTTGTGGCGCGCGAGGATCTCCTTGACCTTCTGCCGCTTGCCCTCGCGGAAGACGAGCGGCTGCACCAGCTCGTCGCTCGACAGGCCGTCCTTCACCAGCGCGCGCGTGCCGATCGATTCGTGGGCGCGAAGGAAGAGGCCGAGCTGGTCGATGATGATCTGCGGCGAGCCCGAGGCGACGATCACCAGGTGCCCCTGCAGGAGGTGGCGCCGCACCGTGCGCAGGCCGGCCTGGGTGACCCGCTTCTTGATGTGCCTCTCGAAGCACTTGCTGGCCAGCTCGCGCAGGCGGTCGGCGCGCAGGCCCTGCTGGCAGCGGCTGCCGAGCGCGACCATGTCGCTCTCCGAGAGCCGCTTGCGCGCGTAGTCGTAGAGCGCCCGCGGCACCGCCGACCGCTGCGCCGGGAGCATCTCGCGGTTCGAGTACAGGTACCAGGTGAAGATGGTGCCCGCGTTCCCGTCGAGGAGCGAGTCGTCGATGTCGAAGATGGCCGCGGTCTGTTGGAAGGCCTGCACGTGGCCATCCTGCGTCGGGCGCTCTCCTCTGACAAGCCCCGGCGGCGCGCGCGATCTCTTTTGACAAGCGGCGGCGGGCGACGGAGAAAAGTTCCATGGAAAACGACCCCGCGACTCCCTCTGCTGGCAGCGCCGCACCCGCACGTCGCGAGGCCCCGCGCCAGACCCTGGCCTTGGCCGCGCTCTGCGCCACGCTCGCCGCCGCGGGCCTCGCGCGCGCGGGCGACTCCGGTGAGGGCTGGGAGAAGAAGGAGTTCGAGTGCCAGCGCCCCGAGAAGGGCTGCCGCATCCAGAAGTGCTGCGAGTACGGCTTCGGCGTCTGGACCCGCGAGAAGCCCGGCAGCGACGTCAAGGAGGTGCGCGCGGTGGGCGAGATCGACGCGCCGCCCGCCGAGGTCTTCAAGGTGATCAGCGACTACGAGCACCAGAAGGGGAACATGCCGTACGTCGAGGAGCAGAAGGTCTTCTCGCGCACCGAGGGAGAGGTGGTCTTCTGGACGGTCGCCGACTTCCCGCTCGTCTCCAAGCGCGACTGGGTGATCAAGAGCAAGCTGGAGAAGAACTTCGAGGG